>OZ244943.1:2284722-2611111 GCA_965222305.1 Reichenbachiella sp. | reverse complement strand
CACTCCACACAGAACGCTCAACAACGGGTGCTATCGCCAGGTCATTGAGCGGCAATGTTTCTGGAACCGAAGTATACGTGAGCTCCGCTGGAACATAAAATGGATTTGGAAACTTGAGTAAAGGAATGATAAGCGCCAATACAGTCGATGCGATTAGGTACATTCTGAGCTTGCCATACTGTTGTTCGTTTCTCAGTAGCAGCCAGTAGCCCAGGATCAGAGCAGAATGGATTACTCCCAATTCGATCAGGTAGTTAGTCATGATTTTTTGGTTTTAAGTTCATCGAGCAGTTGCTCCAGTTCATTGATGCTGAGCTTTTCTTCCTGGGTGAAGAAAGAGACCATTTGCTGATAAGAGCCGCTGAAGTAGCGCTGGACGAATCCTTTCATAAAGGTGCGGGTGTAGGTCTCTTTGCTGACTAACGGGTGGTATTTGTGAAACTTTCCCTGTTTCTCATATCCAACGAATCCTTTTTGCTCCATGATGCGGACGATTGTCGATACAGTGTTATAGGCGGGTTTGGGTTCCGGCATTTTTTCGACTATGTCTTTTACCAGGGCTGACTCTAGTTTCCAGAGTACCTGCATTATTTCCTCTTCGGCTTTGGTAAGTTCCTTCATTGATTTTCAAACTATTAGTTTAGTTCAAACTAAGTCATTAGTTTTTGTAAATCCAAACTTTCAAACTAATATTTTAGTTTGATGAAATTAATTGGATTCAAAATACCATATTGTTACTTTTCGAACTATGAAAATCCAATTCGCCCAACGCTCCGATTTGGCTGCCATTGTTGATATCTACAACCAATCCATCCGAAATGGTACTGTCACCGGCCACATGGAGGAATTTGATGTCTCGGACAGGGACGCTTGGTTTCAAGAGTTTGACGAAGACAGCTATCCGCTATATGTAGCAAAGGACGGTGAGGCGGTTGTGGGATACGCTACACTTTCTCCATATCGCAAGGGTCGGCAGGCCATGCGTAAGATTGCTGAAGTCAGCTATTTTCTGGATTTTGATCAGAGAGGTCGTGGTATTGGGTCGCAGCTCATGGACTATGTACTCAAGGACTGCCAAAGACTGGAGATTGATACGCTACTCGCGATCCTGCTTGGTGTAAATGAAGAGAGCATCACCTTTCTGAAAAAATGGCAATTCGAAGAATGGGGCCGATTGCCGGATATCATAGATTTTGATACCTACCGATGCGACCATCTTATTTATGGGAGGAGGGTTTAGAGTGGCTGACTCATGGTGAAGCTGTCACTAAAGTCGGCAAATAGCTCGGTTGGCCATTCGCCCATATCGCTCGTTACATACTGTTTTGCTCTTGCTCGATTTGCTCCAAATTTCGATTTTTCGAGTCAAAAACAACTGTTGGTTTGGCTTCAAAAGCAGGATTCATGATTTCGATTTCCCAGTTAACAAGTGATCCATTAAGGTGTTCGGTTACCTTTTTGAGGAAGTTGAACCAGCCATGTGTTTCCTCTGTGATGACGAAATTGGTTTGATTGTTCAAGTATACTGTCAAGCAGATCATGTCATAGGTCAAAAGGTCTTTTTTGTAACCCAGCAAGGTTTGAATATCAGTCCATTTTTGTTCGATAGTCCCTGAGTCTAGGTAGCAGATGAATCCAGTATCTGTGTAGATGAAAATCCCATCTTCGTCATGCTTTTTCATAAATTCCTCTTTACTCAATGATTTGGTGTCAGATCCATCAAGTGTTGAAAAGTTCAACCATTTAAAGTTCGGGTTGAAAAATTTTATGGTGAATAGGATTGTTCCAAGGCCAAAAAATCCAGTTGGTATCCAGCCGAATAATTGGCCGTTCCCAATCATATAGATTCCGACTATTGTTGTTAGAATTCCGAAAATGTAAAATCCTATGACTTTCCAGTGAGGCATCTTATGGTATGTAGCTTAATTCCAACGAGACTTTTATGCACGTCATTTACATTCCAAATTTACCTCGATCACTCAATATATCAAGAGGGTTACTGATTTCCGTCAAGTCGAAGGAGTAGACATGAGGGTGAACTTCAGTCGTCTTGCTTCTCACGTGTCCTGAAGGCGGCCGAATGGAGCGCAGATTAGTTAGACATGTGCACCCGCATTGATCTTGGCACCTCCCAAGGCGATTACCTGATATAGGAGGTGTGAGAGTAAATCCCACCACCCATTTGGCCTTTGCTCATGTCAGTTGACTGATGGATTCAGTTTCCAATTGAGGTAGGTGAATATCAGTGACCACATTTCTGCCTCTTGCGCATTGGTCGATGCGGCGCCATGTCCGCCTTCTATGGTTTCATGATAATAGAGGGTATGGCCCATGTCCATCATTTTTGCCGCCATCTTGCGCGCATGGCCGGGATGCACCCTGTCATCTTTGATGGACGTGACGAAAAGAGCCTCCGGGTATTCTTTGTCCTTGTCCACGTTGTGATATGGAGAATATTTTTTGAGGTATGCCCAGTCGTCCGGATTGCTTGGGTCACCATATTCACCCATCCAGCTCGCTCCGGCCAGCATTTGAGCGTATCGTTTCATATCGAGTAACGGAGCACCTACGACCACTGCATTGTACAGATCAGGCCGCTGAGTAAGGGTCACGCCGGCAAGCAGGCCGCCGTTGCTCCAGCCGAAAGCTCCTAAATACTGCGGAGAAGTGATTTTCCTTTGAACGAGATCCTCGGCAACCGAAAAGAAGTCATCATACGCATTTTGTCGTTTTTCCTTCATTGCATCCTGATGCCATGAGGGGCCAAACTCTCCGCCACCCCGAATATTGGCCAGCACATACACACCTCCTTGCTCCATCCAGCCAATTCCCCGGACTGAACTGTAATAAGGTTGCTGTGATGCGTTGAAGCCGCCATAGGCATAGACAAGCGTCGGATTCTTCGAGTCTAATTTCATGTCTTCTTTATGCACGATAAAGTACGGCACAATGGTTCCGTCTTTTGAGGTTGCTTCATATTGTTCTACAACCAATCCTTCAGCATCAAACGCCGGTTTCACATTCTTAATTACTTTTTGACCATTGTCACCGGCGTAGACCAGCGAAGTAGGAGTGACCAGGTTGCTGTATCGATAGAAAAAGTCATTGGAACTGTCGTCGGAGCTCACCAGGAAAATACTGCTAAACTCAGGTACATCTAAACTTGTTTCTGACCAAACGCCATCAATCATTTGGTACTTGCTGAGCTTGTTTTGCACATTTTGCATGGAGTTTACCACTACGAAATCCTTTGAAGTATTCAGGGAAACATAACTCGATTTAGCATCGGGTTTGAAAAGCACGTTCAACTTTTTCTCACCTTTCATGAATTCGTCCAGACCAAAGCTCACCAGGCTGCCCTTCTCATAGGTGGTTTCATCAATCGGCCAGTCGGATTGCAAGGCCACTATAAATTGATTTTTGTACATTCCTTCTACCTGGGCATCCTCTGGATAGTCGATCTTCTGAAACTGTCCATCCAGTAAGTAGCGAACTTCGGTTTCAAAAGCTGAGACCCAGGTATAGATCATGATGTACTGCTTCCCGCCAGAATAAAAAGCATAGGGCCAAACTCCTGCGACCAGTGAGTCAGCCTCAAACACCTTAGTGGCATCATTGAAATCAGTATTTCTTTTCCATTTTTTCACGATTCTGGGATAGCCGGAGGTCGTAAGTGATCCCTGTCCAAAGTCCCGGGCGATGAGCAATGTGTTTTCGTCTATCCAGCCAGCGCCTCCTTTACTTGCCTCCAAATAGAAGCCGTCTTCTACAAAAGTTTTTGATACCGCATCAAATTCCCGGATTTCGCTCTTGTCGGTGCCTCCATCCGACAAGCTGATAAGACAACGTTTGTTTTGAGGTGCTAGCCACTCGGCTTCTTTAAACACCCACTTTTTACCTTCCTTTTCTGAGAGCTCATCCAGATCCAATACTACTTCCCAGTTTTGTTGCTGGTTGACATAATCTGCCATTTTCATTCGTCTCCACACGCCTCTTTCATTGTTGGCATCCTGCCATAGGTTGTACACATAGTCGCCCACTATGATGGGATACGCGATTTGATCCGGATCATCGAAGGTCTCAAGAAGCTGCACTTTCAGAGAGTCGTACAGCGGGAGACTGGCAAGTGCTTTTTCTGATTCTTTATTTCTATTTTTCACCCAATCGAGTGATTGTTCACTTTCCAATTCCTCGAGCCAAAGAAAAGGGTCTGTAGTTTCAGTTTCTTGTTTGTTTTGGCCGCATCCTAACAATAATAGGACACAGGCCAGGGGTGCGAGCAGATGGGATTTCATGTTTAGTTAATAGGGTTGTAAATGAGATTGACAATGGTGACGAAAAATACTCCAAATAACTCCGTTCTGCAAGACGATGACGATTCACTTTCATTTTGTTTCCACCCAATTCGATTTAACTTTGCCCCCTTTTAGCGAAAGCAAGAATATGATACTCAGTACCGAACAAAAGAACCAGGTTTTACAAGATCTTGCCAGTCTCATCGATGAGCACAGGGCGGACATCATCGCTGCCAATCAGCAGGATTTGGCCAAAGCCGGTGACCTGGACCCGACACTTGTCGATCGGCTCAAAGTGGACGACAAAAAAGTAGACGGCATGGTGGCTGCCGTCGAGGAAGTCATCGGTCTGGAAAACCCTCAGGGCAAGGTGCTTAGTGAGTATGCACACCCCAACGGCATGAAGGTGCAGAATAAGGTGGTGCCTTTCGGTAAAATCCTGATCATCTATGAGTCTCGACCTGACGTGACCATCGAGGCGGCGATCAGTGCTTTCAAGGCGGGCAACAAGATCGTGCTTAAAGGGGGAAAAGAAGCCAGAAACTCTAACCTCTACCTTGTTGAGCTTTGGAAAAAGGCCTTGGCTCAAAATGGAGTAGACGAAGATGCAGTGGTGTATCTCAATATCGACCGGGCAGAGACGCAAAGGCTGCTGGCGGAAAATCCATACAACCTGGATTTGATCATCCCTCGCGGGGGTGACGGCCTCATCAACTACATCAGAAACAACACGTCGGTGCCTTTGATCATCAGCGGTCGGGGCAACAACTTTATCTACGTGCACGAAAACGCCGACCTGGCGATGGCCAAGGACCTAATACTCAATGGAAAAAGTCGACTCAGCGTATGCAACGCCATCGACAAGGTCCTTTTTCATAAAGACACCCCGGGCTTGGGTGAGTGGATGAAAGAATTGTTGGCAGGAGCCAAAGAAATGAACCTTGACGTACATGGAGATGGGGAGTTTTTTACGTCCTACAACGAAGTGAGTGCCATGCCCAATGAAGAAATGTATGCTGAGGAATTCTTGTCACCAAAGATTCTATTTGGTTTGGTGAGTGGGATGGATGAAGCCATCGAGAAAATCAACAAGTTCTCAGGGGGACATTCAGGAGTGATTGTATCTTCGGATGCTGCTTCCGCAGAGCAGTTCTTAAATGAGGTCGACTGTGCGGCGGTCTATCACAACGCTTCCTCTCGATTTACCGATGGAGGGCAGTTTGGGTTTGGTGCGGAGATCGCCATCAGCACCCAAAAGCTTCACTTCAGGGGGCCTGTAGGACTGGGCCAGCTGGTGACCAACAAATGGTTTGTACTAGGAGAGGGGCAGATCCGATGAAGCAAAGACTTGTAATAAAAATTGGCACCTCTACCCTGACCGCAGGGACCAACCGTATTTCAAGAGGCAAGATCGAGGACATTGCCCGCCAGTTGGTCAATCTGCAATCGGATTACGATCTGATCCTGGTCTCGTCCGGTGCGATCGCTATGGCCAAGCAGTTTATAGACATCAATGGCTGGAGCAATGTCGTGCATTCCAAGCAGGCCATGTCTGCTATAGGTCAACCCAAGCTGATGCAGATCTATAGTGAAGTATTGAGTGACTTTGGCCTCAGAGTGGCGCAGTGTCTCATGACCTATCGCGATTTTGAAAATGACGAGTCTAAGGCCAATACAAGGAACACGATAGACGAACTGCTAAGCCACGGCTATATACCGATCATCAATGAGAACGATACGGTGTCTGTAGAAGAGATCGTCTTGGGAGACAATGACAAACTTTCTGCGCTGGTGGCTACACTGGCCGAAGCAGACAAACTGATTATTGCCTCGGATATCGATGGGGTGTTTGACAAAAACCCGAACCTATACGAGGATGCGAACTTCATCCCCGAAGTGACCGATCTGGATAGCATTACACAGTACATCGAGGAGCGGGACAACGGTCTGGGTACGGGCGGTATGACCTCCAAGGTGGGGGCCATCAGGATTTGTTTTGAAAAAGGGATAGACGTTTATTTGGTCAATGGAGGCATCCAGTTCTTCATAGAAAAAAGCCTCGGAGAGAAAATCCGATTTACCAAATTCCTGCCAGGTAAAGTAAGCCAGGGGAAATAAGGACCACTGAATACTCAATCGAAATATGTCAGCGCATAATATTTTTAACCGTGAAATTTAAAGTTGAATAATTCGTTAATTTTGTAATTATTCCTAGAATTAGTATTGCTATATAAGTAACCAGAATCATCCGCTATGTATACCAAATTTCTTTCAGCCACTTTCATTTTTGTCTTACTGGTTTTTACAGCTACGGGTCAGGAGACCATTCAGAGTCAATTTGATGACTTTTATGAAAATCAAACCAACTCATGGGAGGATTACCAGATGATCAAGAGGCCCCGGCTTAAGAATTTTTGGAAAGTAGTCTCCGACACCCTCAATAACCAAAAGCAGCAGATCAGCGAAAACAAAAAAGAGGTAGTCAGGCTCAATGCCCAAATCAAAACTCACGCTCAGCGTATCGCGGAATTGGAAAGCATGCTGGGCGAAAGCGAAGCATTCAATGATAAGATTTCATTTTTGGGTATGCCGGTAAGCAAGTCTGCTTACAACATCGTGGTTTGGGCAATTATCCTTGGATTGGCCTTTGGTGTAGGCACGATTTACATTATGTTCATGAGAAGCAACTCTATTACCCAAAAGACACAAAAGATGTATTCCAGCCTTGAGCGGGAGTATGACGAGCATAAGAATCGTGCCCGTGAAAATCAGGCCAAGCTAAAACGAGAGCTTCAAACCGCCCTTAATACTTTACAAGAGAACCGCATCAATTTGTAGTTGTGCCTTTCCAAATCGCAGCATAGAAACTACGTAGTTTTTCAAGAGTTTTGTTATTTTACGAGGTATTGCCAGTCAGGCAATGAAAGCACTTTTCCCAAATGATGCAAACTCGTATTTATTAAACTCTTGATTAGATGAATTTTAGACTTAAACACTTTTTAACCTTATTTCTGGGGGTGCTCGTTGTGCCTGTCATGGCACAGGAAGCCCCGGAAATCGACACTGGGGCGACGTCCTGGATGCTCACCTCTACAGCACTGGTATTACTTATGATCCCCGGCCTGGCCATGTTTTATGGCGGGCTGGTACGAACCAAAAACGTGCTGGGAACCATGATGCATAGCTTTACTGCCATGGGCATTATGACGATTCTTTGGGTATTGGTCGGATACTCTATGGCCTTTGGGGATAATGTACTCGGAGGCTGGTTTGGTTGGAACTGGGACTATTTTTTGCTCCGGGGAATTGATGAGAGTATCATGGGGGAAGGCATTCCCGAGTATGTATTTGTGATGTTTCAGGGCAAGTTTGCCATTATTACCCCGGCACTGATCGCCGGAGCGTTTGCGGAAAGAGTCAGCTTCAAAGCTTACTGCATCTTTATAGCAGCTTGGGGTATTTTGATTTACAATCCCCTATGTCACTGGGTATGGGCGGGCGACGGATTCCTGTTCAACCTGGGAGCCAACGGGGCCATCGATTTTGCCGGTGGTACTGTGGTACATATTTCGGCCGGAGTGAGCGGCTTAGTTGCAGCTATTTACCTGGGCCCGAGAAAGACTTTTCGACATTCGCCAATGAGCCCCAATAACCTCGTGATGACGTTGATAGGAGCGGGTTTGCTCTGGGTTGGTTGGTTCGGATTCAATGCTGGTAGCAGTATTTCCAGTGGATTGGCTACCGCACAGGCTTTGACCGTGACGCAAGTGGCTGCAGCAGCAGGTGCCATTGCGTGGATCATCATCGAAGGATGGCATCAGGGAAAAGCCACTGCATTGGGTTTTGTCAGTGGAATATTGGCAGGTTTGGTGGCTATTACCCCGGCAGCGGGTGTGGTGCAGCCTGTCGGAGCGATTGTGCTGGGTATACTGGCTTCAGCTGTCTGCTACTACGCCGTAATATTGAAAAGCAAATTGGGGTATGATGATACGTTGGATGCTTTTGGTATTCACGGTATGGGAGGGATCGTAGGAGCGATTTTCCTTACTTTCTTTATCCGTGAAGGATGGATGAGTGAAGCAGCGGAGCTAGCCGGAGGGTCATGGACTATGTGGCAGCAGCTAGGGACTCAGGTGATTGCAGTGCTCATCGCCATAGTATATGCCGGAGTGGGAACGTTAGCGCTCCTTTTTGTAATCAACAAAATCAAGACCATTCGATCCAGCGAGACTGGAGAAATGAAAGGATTGGATTACTACTATCACGGAGAAAGAGGATACGGAATGAATAACCCTAACTAAGTAGAACCATGAAATTAATAATTGCAATCATAAGCGAAAATCAGCTCGAACAGGTGAGGCAATCACTAATAGACAAAGGGGTAAGCCGCATTACTGTAAACAATGTTTCGGGACATGGTAGACAGCATACCTCTGAAGAAATCTATCGTGGACAAAAGGTAATCCCTAATTTGTCTTCTAACGTACGGATAGAAATAGCCGTCAATGACGATTTTGTGGAGAAGACCATACAAGCGATCTCAGAGGCGACTCAGTCGGATGACAATGGTATGCTCGGCAGTGGTAAGATTATGGTGCTTCCTTTAGACGATGTGATTCGGATCAGAACCGGAGAGCGGGGCTCGGAAGCAATATAAATAAAGAGGCGGTCATAAGTCGTATGTTTTTTGGCCGCCTCTTTCTTACTTTCCAATCAGACTATCGACAAGTACCGTCGTGTCTGTGATTTCAAGGATATAGTACAGGAAGGTAACCATAGTGACCATCGCTATGTATAACTTATCGTAAATACTCCATTGTTTTTTCATCACACCTTTTGTTTAACTAGTCCTTAACGACGCAAAACCTGAAATTGTATGTCTATACGGTTTCTTTTGCTACAGCCGATAACTCTTTGGGGATGTACACGATGAATTCTGTCCCTTCTCCTACTTTGGACTTGACTTCTATTTTTCCACCCAGTTTCTGTACAAGTGCTTTCACTATCGATAAACCAAGCCCTGTAGAATGCTCGCCTCCGGTGGGTTTAGCAGAAAGCCTTTGAAACATCTCGAAAAGCTTGGGCAACTCTGAGTCGTTGATGCCGGGCCCTTCATCTCGGATCGATACGATGGCGTGGCTTTTATCTTCGCTGAGTTTTAAATAGATCGTCTTGCCCAATTCAGAAAACTTGATGGCATTGGAAAAGATGTTTTCCATAACACGACGAAGCACATCTTCATCTGTATTCAACCTCAAGGATTTAGGAACAATATCTATATCCAACTGCTGTTTTTTTCGCTCAAGCTCCTGGTTGTAAGAAATCAGGAAATCGTTGATAAAGGGTACCATATCGAACTTTTTGCTATTGAGGGCAATGTCGAATTGCTTGATTCCATTTACATACAGCAGATCGCTAATAAGCATATTGCCCTGTTCGATCAGGCGCTTCATGTGGTCTACCTGCAGCTTTTGGTCGTCGTTGAGCGGGCCGACAAGAGGCAGGAGATCGATGAAGCTCTTGATATGGTTTAGCGGCGATCGCAGGTCGTGAGCTACGATACCGACCATACCGTCTTTCTGTCGGTGCAGATCTTCGAGCATGCTGTTTTTGTTAAGAATGTCCTGGTTGTAACTTTTCAGCATTTCCGCTTGTCGTTCGAGCTCTTGCTTTTGCAGGTTCACTTCAAGTGTGCGCTTGTTGACCTTATGCTCTAGAACTGTTTTTTGCCGTTGCAACATCCTGACACGCAGCTTATACAAAGCGTAGGTGGCGGTGATGATGAGCAGAAACGCAAAATACCTAAACCACTGTGCACGATACCATGGAGGATCGATCACTATGCTTACCTCGGCACCCTCTTTGCCCCAGACCCCATCATTGTTGCTTGCCTTTACCTTGAAGGTGTAGCTACCTTCGGGTATATTCGTATAGGAGGCAAATCGGCGATCTGGTGTGGTGTAAGTCCAGTCTTTTTCAAACCCCTCGAGCATGAAGGCGTAGGTGTTTTGCAATGGATCAATGTAATTGAGTGATGAAAACTCAAAGCTGAAGACCGATTGACGATAGTCCAGGCTGATGGGTTTGATGCGATCGATATTAGGTTTGAGGGCTGTTTCATTGATAAGCACAGGTACAGATTCATAAAAAACCTGAAAGTCTGTGATGGATACCCGGGGTAGTCGTTCGTTGTCCTGCACGAGCTCGGGATTAAACAGGTTGTAACCTTGAGTGCCACCAAAAACCAAACGGCCATCAGTAAGTCTCAAGCAGGATTCGTAATTGAACTGGCTGCCCTGGAGGCCTTCGTGGTAGGCTTTGATTTCTTCGGTGACAGGGTTGAGCATTGATAGGCCGTTGAAAGAACTGATCCAAATATTGCCTCTTCTGTCTTCCTGAATGCCCAATACTATATTGTTGGACAGACCGTCAATTTCGCTGTAGCATTTGAACGAGTCGTTGTTTCTGTTGTACACACACACACCGGATCCCTGTCCAATCCATATTCGGCCCTTGCTGTCCTTAAACAAAGTCTGTGTGGAGTAGTCCCCGATGGATTCGGGATCATCAGGGTCAGGGAGGTATCGCTTGAATTTGCCCGTTTTTTTGTAGAATACATTCACCCCATGGCTTGTGCCAATCCAAATTTCTCCTTTTCTGTCTTCCAGTAGGCTCCATAGATGGTCGTTGCTTAAGGCATTCGGGTCATCTAAGTCTTCTCCGTAGGTCACAAACTGATCTTTTTTCCGATCGTATTTTGAAAGACCGCCCTGGATAGTGGCAAACCATAACTCTCCATCCGAGTCCTCTATAATGTCATAGACAATGTTGCTCTGGAGGGCTCTGTCATTCCCTTTGTCGGCATAGTATCTTTTCCAGCGCCGGGTCTTTGGATTGTACCGGCTGATGCCATCATTGTAGGTGCCAAACCACAAATCTCCGTGGCGGTCTTCAGCGATGGTCATAATGGAGTTGCCACTTATGGTATTTGAGTTAGCATCGCCGGATTTAAAATGGATATAGGTATTCGACTTCATGTCGTAGTAGTCCAGTCCGTCATGATCCAGCCCTATCCACAGGTTCCCCTTTTTGTCCTGATAAAAGGAGGTGACGTTAGGGCCACCCAGGCCTTTTGGGTCACTGGGATTGTATCTCATCGTCCCAAACATTGAAAATGTAGGGTGGTGTACGTTGATCCCCGCTGTGAACGTACCAAGCCACATCACGTCTTCCTCGTCCTGATATATAGACCATACCTCGCTGTGGCTGAGTGTAGTTTCATCAAAATCGTCATGGGTGAGCGAAGAAAAAGTATCGCTGTCTTCGTCATAGAGATTGAGACCGGACTGGGTGCCGACCCACATTCGGTGGTAGTTGTCATGGTACACAGCTTTGATGGTACCACGAGAGATAGTGCCGGGATCTTTTGGGTCATGAGGGAAATTTTTAATCTCTGAGAGGTTGTAGCTGACTTTGGTCAGTCCGCCATCTCCTCCAAGCCATATATTGCCATATTGGTCTTCTGATATACTCCAGATGTTGTAGTTACTCCCTTTCTTATCTTTCATGCCAATAGGCATCAGCTCATTTTTTTCATGATGATAGACATAGATAACATCTGATTGCACACCCATCCATATTCTTTCCTGTGAGTCCTGAAAAATTTTGTAAACTCTGATGCCTTCAAGTGCTTTTGCATCTTCAATAACACTCCCAAAAGGTTCAGATTTAAGCTTCTCGGGATTGTTTTTGTCTGTGACGATAAAAACCCCCCGGTTGAGTGTGCCCGCCCATAAGCGGCCGATGTGGTCAATGCAAATCGACTCTACTGCCCGGTTTTCGGTCTTGTCTGAGTAGTCCAAGTCATAATTGATGTCTGAAAATTCGTTTGTTTCTCGATTGTATCTGTCCACCCCGCTAGCATGGGCGATCCACAGGTAGCCTGTTTCATCCTCCATGAGCTCGCGAATGAAACTGTCGGATATCGATGTACTATCCTCAGGGTTGTTTTTATACACGGTAAAACTATAGCCATCGTATTTGTTGAGCCCGTCGTAGGTGCCAAACCACATATAGCCCTTACTGTCTTTGAGGATTGTATTAATGTTTCCCTGTGAGAGGCCGTCCTCGGCATTCAGATGCTTAAACTCGTATTGTTGATTGAGCTTTTGGGCAATGAGCTGGCCGCAGCCCAAAAGAAGGAAAGCAATGGTCAGGTGAATCAGTATTTTCTTTTCAAAAACCTGATTTGACATTATGGTGCTGTTTAATGACCTGGTAAATTAATCAAACTTGACTAAAAGTCATAGAATACTACCTCATTACACGGTGGTGGTCGAGTGTCAATGCTGTGCCAATTCAAACTGTCCGGTGAGCATATCATGGCAATTGACCAGCGCCCGAAGATTGTGATAGTTGCCTTTCCATATCTGCCCTTTCAGGCTCCTGATGGTTTCTGGCTTGGCATCGGTGCCATCAGGATACCAGGTGCCTGTGGCTGGGTCTATTACATAGGCATTGATGTATTTCCATTGGTCGATAAATCGATCCCAATAGATAGGTTCGTTTAAAACCTTGTGCATCAGAAGGAGTGCGTTAAGCCCCTCTGCTTGTGTCCACCATACCTTGTCAGGACGGATGATTGTACATGAGTCTTTGGAGAAATAGTAGCCATAGTCATAAAATCCCCCATTCGTTTTGTCCCACCCATTTTCCAGGGCATGATCTACTATCTGCTTGCAATATTGAGTCAAACCCTCATCATGGTGACCAATCACATGCGCTGCTTCCAGCATTAGAAAGGCCGTCTCCACATCATGGCCAAAGGATACATGGTCGTAGTACATATATTTATCAAAATCGTTTTTTACCGAGTCCCGAAAACGTACAGGTGACCAGTCCTGCGTTAGGAAAAGAGTCATATACGGTTTACCATCATAAATCCTTGATTTCAATAGATTCAGTATTGCTACCATACGGGTTTTGAGTTGGGTGTCGGGCCAAACCTTATAAAGCTCAGAGTAAGCCTCCAGAAGATGAATTGTAGTATTCATATCCTTCCAGGCAGGCTCCTGATCGGGAGCACTTTCAAAACCTTCATTCTGCCAAATCCAGGAACCGTCCCTGTTGAGACGATTGAAGTAGCCGTCAAATTCTGCATCCCGGCTGTTGGTTTCGATCCATTTGTAGGTATCAATCGCCGAGGCTAAGGCTGCTGAGTCTTGTGACACCTCGAAATATGCCGCCAGCGCATACACGGAAAACGCATTGCCATAGGTCATTTTTTCCTTTGAGAACCGATAGCCGGTGATAGAGTCTGGCCAGGCCGTAGTGTGAAATCCTCCAAATTCGGTGTCCCACATCGTTTCGGTTAGGAATTGAACGCCATGAGAAGCATATTCCAGAAAGGAAGTGTCGCCGCTAAAACGGTAGAGCGTAGACAAGGACCAAACATGCCGGGCCTGCGTTACGATCATTTTTTGAGGGTTGTCGATTCTATTCCATTGGGCATTGTAGTAGGAGTGGAATCCGCCATATTCAAAATCTAGCGTTTTGGGGTACCAGGCAGAGGCTATTCGGTCGATAGACTTTCGAAACTCATAAGAAAGAGGTGGCCCAACTACCCATTCATTTTTTTGACTACAGCCTAAAATGAGTAAGGAAAAAAATACAGTGCATTTAAAAAATGATGGGTGGGTGCTTGGGTAGTGGCGAAACATGCCGCCAATATACGTGCAGCGCATTGGAATGGAAAATGTGGAATCAACCGATGCAGGGGATAAAAACAAAAATGGCAGGCCCCCCTCTCAGGAGACCCGCCTCTCAAACCAATTGTCTTTCCACTGGCTGGTGTTATTTTAATCTGTAGTTCACTCCCAATCCGTACATTGCGCCGATTCGGCTTAATGTCACATTGTTTACTACATTGGTATTGGCTATGATGCCGTCATTGAAGATGTCATTTCCAAAGGCGTAGACAGAGATTTGATCCTCCATGAGTTTCTTCTCTATTCGTAGGTTCACGATCAATCGATCGCTGTTTTCCGCTACTCTCGTGCTGGACTCAGGGAATACCACGTGCTTATACCTTTCTTGCTCATAGACATAGTCAATCTGTGTGGCAAATTCTGTGGCATAGATTAGGCCCAGGTTGATGTACCAGTTATTGGTGGTTTCGTATCCTGACCTAAACTTAAATACATGCTGAGGCACTCTTGAGACTGCTGGTGTTTGATCAATTTGGATTCCAGGAGCATGGATGTTAAAATCCGGGTTCTCCTGATATTCCCAGGTCGATTCCAGCCATGAGTGAGCCAGTTCAAACGAAAGATTACTTGAGGGCCTGAAACGAACCATGGTTTCTGAACCAAGAGAAATACCTTTAACATAGTTTCCATACAGGTAGTAAGTTGCAAACCTGCCCGGCTGAGTGATAGACTCCTCATTAGGAATCTCAAGTTGTTGTTCGTCCGGTACCGCTACACCATCTGTGATATTCGTATAGAAGAAGTTGGACTCAACAGACCACTTGGACCCAATACTAGTCCTGAATCCTGCTTCGTAAGTTTGAAACTTCGTTGGAACGGTATTCGTACCATTTTTGGCAGCATAGTTTGGATACTGATTGATCAGAGAATCAGATACATACCCAATGATGCCTTGTCCTTCAGCTGACGATACATAGTTTTCGGCTTCTGTAGTGGCAATGCTTTCGGCGAGGCTCTCTGGTGCTCCTGCGTCGATGGCCATTTGATAGGCAACGCTATAGGCTTCGTCATATACTCCTTGGGTTACAGTAGCAGTCCAAACGCCTGGCTCTGGAGTGGAGAATAAGAACAAGTCTATATTTGTGTTATTAAATCCTGGAGTGGTATATGATTGGGTAAACCCTCCCCAAACAGTAAGGTTCTCATTAGGTATGAAAGATAGCTTGGCCATGGGAGAGAAATAAAAATCATCATTCACCAATGAATAATTCTCGGCTTTGACTCCTAGAAGAAGATTGAGTTTGCCGTCCATCAACTTGACCTTGTCCTGAACAAATGCTCCTTTTAAGGACTCACTGGCCTGAGGATCGATGAAGTTGACTGTATTGACATCATTGATGTCGTGAATGTCAAAGTTGACCATCCGATAATTCGCTCCAATGCTCAAATCGTTGAAACCTCCCAGGGAAATATTATCCTGAATTTCAAAGTCATAAAAAGCATTTGATACACTGAACCCCCCACCCGCTGTGAGAAAGTCATTCTCCATGTTTGAGGAAACTCTAAAGAACAGGTTGTGGTCCTCTGAAAACGAGTGATCAGCTCTCAAATTGTAAGTGAGTCGATTGGTAGTGGCTTCTGTCAGGACGAGTTCATCAGAAATGCTCAGGGCCGCAATATCAAAGCCATCTGCAGCATAGTACGAGGTGTACTCGTTTTTGGTCATTGTGTTGAAGTGAGAGCGTACCGAGATTTTGGTTTGATCACTTAGGTTATAGTCTAACTTCAGACCAAAGCTGTTCATCAAAGACTTGTCATAGTCTTCGGTAAACCTCGTTCTTGCCACAGTAGGGTTTCCATCTTCGTCACGTCCCGACATAGATTCCCAGCCCGAGAATGCACGGAATTTGGCGTAGCCTGAGAGCGCGAGCCTGTCTCCTATTTTGCCTCCTGCACTTAAGCTTCCAGCGAAATAACCAGGAGAAGCCCCTTCAGCCACAATCTGCAAGCCATCATAGTCTCCAGGGTTCTTGGTGAAAATGTTTACTACGCCTGTGGCAGAGTTTGCACCGTAGATAGTACCACCAGATCCGCGGATCACTTCGATCCTGTCGATGTCCACCAAAGGAATGTCGAAGTTGTCAAAAGAAAAAGCCTGGTTCATTTGATCCTGAATAGGAGTGCCATCGAGTAGGTAGAGGACCGTTCCCGAAAAAGTATTTTCAGTCTGGCTGAGACGTACACTCGCTTCTACGTTGCTGTAAGTGTCTTGTACCCCCCAGTACCCCGGCACCAGCCTTAGTGCTTCATGCAAGGTAGTGGCACCTGACTTCAGTATATCATCTGAGGTTAATACATAGATCGATGAAGCGACATCCTGCAGTCTCTCTGCTTTTTTCGAGACAGAGGTGATCTCCATATTCATCAAATCCTCTAACGACATTTCTAAAAAGTCGTCATCTAGCTCCTGGGCATGGATATTAAGCGCCCAGCCTACTATGGCCACTGTGGCCAGTAGGTACTTTTTATAAGGTTTCATTTTTGTATAGTTTGAGTTATTTAAAGATTAAATGGTTTTGCCCAGGGCTAGAAGTTTTGTGCTGGGCACCATAGATTTTGATTCGATACTTGATTGACTAATGACAAACCGTAGTTTGCCAGATTCCAGAAAAAACCCGATATCGGCACCTTTTGATATTAGGCCATCGTTTTCTGCCACAAGCAAAATGCTTGTCTTGCCGATGTTTGAAACATAGGTGTCGACTTGTCCATCTTGCGATCCGGACAAGTAAACGATATTGCATTTATTGTAGTCGGCTGGGCCTTGAAGGCTAATCACCTCAATGGTACCCCTGCTAGCAGCAAAGGAACTCAGGTGATCCAATACATCGGTCTGACCTGCCACTCCGATGACTATTTTGCCCGAATGAGCAGGCCATTCAATATATTCAGCAAACTTGTAGAGGAAGAGCGCCTTGAACTTACTCTCCTGCGCCGAGGCTAATTGGCCAGCCAAAAGGCAAAACAGTAGCACTAAAGAGCTTTTAAATCTTTTCATTGGTTTGATATTATGTGTTTAAGCTTTGTGTTTGAATATGGGGGTCAAGAAGCTATTTGCATCGATTTTTGAGTCAAATTAAACTTGCCCACTTCGGTTTTTAGTGAAGCAGCCACTTTCGTTAGTTGCTCCGATTTCTCACTATAGTTTTCCATGCCGGCAGTCAGCTCACTGGCTGAGCTAGCTACTTCCTCGGTGCCAGAGGCCGTTTGCTCAGCGATCACTACGATCGATTCGGTGATCGAGACTACCTTGTTCATGTCTACCTGCTGCGTCTTGGTAGCATTTACTATGTCCTCGCAGAGCTGCAAGGTTTTCTTGTTGGACTCTGCGATTTCAATAAAAGAAGCGGATGCAAACTTTGAAGCTTCCCCACCGGCCTTCACGCTCTTATTCATCGTTTGCATCATTTCGGTGGCCTGGTCAGTATCAGACTTGACCGCTGCCACCAGCTTCTCTATTTCTTGCGCTGACGACTTGGAGTCTTCAGCCAATTTTCTAATTTCTTCTGCTACTACAGCAAAGCCTCTACCTGCATCTCCTGCCTGTGCTGCTTCAATGGCTGCATTCAGGGCGAGAAGATTCGTTTGCGAGGCTATCTCGGTGATCACGCTGAGTACACGTGTGATCTCAGAAGACCGCTCTGCCAGGACCTGGATTGAGCTGGTAGTCTTTTCGGTATAGCCCGAAATCTCCACCATGCTGCTTTCCACGTTGGCAATCATTTCTTTTCCTTTTTCGCTGCTGTTGGCTCCGGTTTCGGCGGCATCTTTGATGTTGGTGGCTTTTGACCCCATTTCTGCTGAGGAATGCAATATTTGCTCTACGAGGCTAGATGCTTCATCCACCTTATGCACCTGGTTTTGAGCACCTGTGCTCATTTGAGCGATGGCTGAGGCAATCTCTCCTGTATTGGAAGTCATTTCCATGCTGGCATTAAGCATCTCTTGAGCAGAATCATCTACTACATCTGAGCTTTCCGCAATTTGTCTCAGAAGCATGCCCATGTTTTCTGAGGCCTGGTTGAGGCTGCTTACCAGGTTGTGAATATCTCCCTTGGCAGTGCCGTGGTATCGTTGGGTCAAGTCTCCCTTGGCCATTGCTGTCACGATGCTATTGACCTCCAGGATCGGTTTGGCGACAGATTCAAGTAGGTTGTTTAGGGCAGAACCGAGATCCTTCCATGCTCCTTCTTTATCCTCTACGGTCAGGCGTGCATCCAGCATACCGTCGTCCCCGGCTACCCTTACAACGTAGTTGGCTTCACTAATTACTTGCTTTAAGTTGTCGCGCATGGAAAGGAGGGCATGGCCCAATACATCCTTTTCGCTCAAAGCGTGAAAAGATGCTTCTAGGTTTCCTTTTCCGATGTTGCTGGCAAATTCGGATGAAGCTTTGAATGCGCTAATGAGCGAATTGATTCCCTGACCCATTTGGCCAATTTCATCACGGCTTTTCAGTTTTAGTTCGCTAGGAATAATCCCCAGCCGCAACTGGCTTATTTTACTTTCCAGGGCATTCACCGGCTTGGTGATATTCTTAGAGAGCAAGTTGGAAATGAGCAGTGCAAACACGGCCCCAACCGCTCCAAGAAGAATGATCATAAAACCCAGGCTGTCAAAAGAACTCAACATATAAGACTTGAGTTCTTCCGAATGCTGGTTTTTAGCCAATATCTGTTGATCTAGCTGGTCGACGATCTTGTCTGATATGGGTATGATGTTGCTTTCTACCAGATCCTCGCAAATGAAGAGGGTCATGGCGTCTTCGTAGGCAAGTGGATTGTCCAGGCTTGTCATGATGGTCTGCTGGTCAGACAGCACTGTTTCAAACTCTTCCATCATCCCGGTAAATAGGACCTTTTCCTCTTCAGAAAAGCTTGAATCTATAAGGTTCGTAATCTTTTCTTTAGCGAGGGGAAATGAACTTTTGTGAATTTCCTGGAGCTTACTTTTGTCCTTGTCGTATCGGCTCACATACACCCAGTTGGTGGCATACATCCGAGAGTCTTTCACCAGGGTCTTAAACTCATCAAGAGTTTTGAGTGTGGGGTTTACCTCATTGGATATAACGTTTAGGACGTCAGTACTGCTGTTTAATGTAAGAGTCGTGTATAGGCCATTGAAGGCAATCACAACGATGAGTATCAGAAAACTGAACATTATCTTTTTGCCGATACCCAAGCGAAAATGAAATATTGGTTTGAGCTTCATTTTTGTTTGGTTTTTGTCGTTCAACGCAAGAGCCTCTCTCGAATAATTCTCAAAATGTTGCTGCGTTTGAAAATACTTTGCAAAGAAGATACTGAATTCGGTGGGTTTCAATAGGCTAAGTCACTGAATTTCATAGGGGATTTGCGTAATTTCGTCGAATGATTTGCTGTATTCGTCTATAATATTCAAATATTCATCGATGAAACAGGGTAATTCGTCGATACTGGGACCGCATTCGTCAATGATGCATATTGAGTGGGAACTACTATACAATCCCTCCTGTTTATGGGTGGTAATATATGTTTTAACCCTGCGATGAACCAAAAAAATGTAATCCTTGCACGTCCGAACCTGTTTATCGTAAATGAAATGAAAAGACTGATGGCTGATTGTAGTTTTACACCTACCGCTATAAGGACTGTATCCGATCTCGAGAGATTTGATCAAAAGAGTGTAGGAGGGGTAGTGATTTCTACAGGTCTTCATTCCCCGATAGAGTCCACTTATGCTGAAGTAGTGAAGAAATCCCAAAAGGAACTGCCAGGCAAGCCGATACTCTTGGCTTCTATGATAGATTTTGACCACATGAAGCGATCCATCTCACTCAATTTTGAAAAGGAAGGGATAGATTTTGAATTGTTGTCAATTCAGGATGCAGACAAGAAAAGCAGCATCGATCGCTCCAGGGCCTTTTTGGTTATTCAAAAATCAGACATAACCGATGAGAGCCGGTACCAGGTGACCCGAAATGTTATCTCCCGGTTTTTTGCTTAATCGGTATTGGCAGATACTCCTTCTCGGGTAGGCGCTACTTTTTGAATCGAACCATCTTCATTGTAATACAAGCGATCTACGGCAATGGATCGGTGGCACCAGTGTTTGCTTTTTTGTCCTGGGGCAACGGTTTCTTTCTCAAAGTACAGATCAGCATTGTGATAAAACAAGTACCACTCGTCTTTGAACTCCACAATCGAATGGTGGTTGGTGCCGCTGTTTACTTCGTCTAGAATAACTCCCTGGTATTCGTAGGGGCCTAGTACGTTTTTGGAAGTTGCATAAACTATTTGTGGCCCGGTCACCCCTTTTTCACCCCAGGTGGAGTAGGAGAGATAGTAGGTGTCCTGATGCTTATGTACCCATACCGCTTCAAAAAAATCCCTGGCGCCCTTTACGATATGTACCGGCCCGTCAAAAGAAATCATATCTTCATTGAGTTTAACCACATTTACATCCAGTTGCCCAAAGAATAAATAGGGTGTGCCGTCATCATCAATAAAAATCGACGGATCTATGAAATCCCTTTTGTTGATCACACCGGGTGTATCTTTTGTAATTAGTGGTTTCCCAATAGGGTCAACGAAAGGCCCGGTGGGTGAATCCGATACCGCTACTCCGATGTAGGCACGATCAGTAGGATAGTAGAAGTAGTATTTGCCATTATAAAACTCACAATCCGGTGCCCAGGCTTTTTCGGTGGCCCAGCCGATCTGATCGAGGTGCAGGATTTGTCCATGATCCGTCCAGTTGACCATGTCGGTAGTAGAATACACATGGTAATCAATCATATCAAATGTCTGACTGCTGTCTCGGTCATGAGAGGGATAGACATAGAGCGTGTCTCTAAATACATGCGCCGAAGGGTCAGCAGAGTACATATGCCGGATGATAGGATTTTGTGCCATCAGACTATGGCAGCAGATGGTTAGGCAAAAGAGAATTTTAAATGTGAGGTTCATCGGGGTTTCTTTGGCGTGACAAGAAACCGAAGATAATTAATATCCACGCAATGGTCGCCAGGAACAGCGGGGGATCCGCCGGGGTATTGAGTTTTACGATCAAGATGGCCGCCATGATGCCCGCAAAACTCACTGTACCGATGAACAGGATCAATCCGGGTATCCATTTGATATACTGCCGCTGGTACTGCCACTGCAAAAATGCGATGGTGATAGCGGAGATGAAAAAACCGGAAGCAGCGATTTTTAACCCTGCGATGAAAAGAATCTGAAAGGGCTCCCCAACCTCACTCCATTCCATGCCCGCGGCATCAGCGTGGTAGGGCATGAATTCATTGCGTACGGCATACACCACTCCAAAAACAAACTGTATGGCTGCTGCCAGGTAAGTGGATATGGTGCCGATTTTTTTCAATTAGTCGATTTGAAAGCCCGCCATTTTCAGGTGATCCCAATACTCAGGATAGGACTTGACCACTACCTCCGGCTCATTGATGGTCACCTCCATCAGCGTGGCAAGCGGCGCGAGGGCCATGGCCATACGGTGGTCGTCGTAGGTGTCGAAGGTTACATTGTCAACTTCAGCTAAAGTTGTAGACGGGGTGAGTATCCATGTACCGGGCTTGGTTTCTTTCAGTTTGCCACCGATTTTAGCCAGCTCTGTAGCCATGGCTTCTGTCCTGTCTGATTCTTTTATTCTTAGACTCTCCAGGCCGGTCATTTCCAATGAAACGCCCTTAGCTGCGGCACATGCAAAAACTGTCTGACCCAGGTCGGGGCAAGACTTGAAGTCTATAGTCAGGTGATCGGTATGTTCTTTTTTGGTTAAAACCACGCCATCTTCGATGTACTCCGTTTTCACACCCAGGCCGTCCATGATTTCCACGATGGCACTGTCGCCCTGGTTGGATTGCTTTCTCAATCCCTTGAGCGTCACGGTAGCGTTGTCTGCCAGGGCCACCAAACTAAACCAGTAGCTGGCACCTGACCAGTCTGACTCTATGGTGTAGTTGTTGGCTTGATATTTTTGACTGGCCACCTTGATTTGGCTGCCTTCAAATGTCCCTTTTGCTCCGAAGTGGCTCATCAGGTTCAGGGTCATCTCAATGTACGGTCGGCTGTATATTTCCCCTTCCAGATCAATAGTCAAACCGTTAGGCAGGGTAGGAGCGATCATTAGGAGGGCCGAAATATATTGGCTGCTGATATTTCCGGGCACGGTGAGTGCCTCAGCCTTCTGAGATTCGAAGGGTTTGAAAAGCAATGGGGGATAGCCTTCTTCGTTTTCGTAGGTCACGTTTGCACCCAGTTCATTGAGCGCTTCCGCCAATATCTTGATCGGCCGCTTGCACATCCGTGGGGTACCTGTGATTTTTCGTTCCCGATTTCCAATCGCCAGGTAGGCCGTCATAAACCGCATCACGGTGCCTGCATCCAGCACA
The DNA here is from genome assembly GCA_965222305.1 of Reichenbachiella sp. Classification (GTDB taxonomy): domain Bacteria; phylum Bacteroidota; class Bacteroidia; order Cytophagales; family Cyclobacteriaceae; genus Reichenbachiella. Next base: position 2,588,660 of record OZ244943.1, on the reverse strand, counting down.
TCCAGCTCAAAATCGTTTGATTCGAGCAGTTTTTTCATGGTTTTGGTGTCGCGGGCAGTGGATAGATTGGAGAGTGTTGACAAATTCCCGCTGAGGGTATTAATCAACAAAGCCCGGTTGCTTTCACTCTTTGAGGAGGTGAGGGGTACTTCCAGATTCAGGGGTTGGGACAGTTTCGTGATCCTGATCGATTGAGTCATAAGGTGTGTTTCAAAAATTAGACCGCAATATTACGCAAAATTGAAATGCCCGGGTCGTTGAATAAACAATTGTTGGCTGGGGGAATTATGAGGAAAATAATGTCTTGCCGACAAACTTGTGATAGAAATTTTGCGTTTATAAGTTATCTGTATGAATCCCGTATTTTTTCATATGGAGCGCGCAGCTCGAGAAGTCTAAAAACCATGAAAAAGAAAAAAAAGAATACCGTTGGGAAAGTACTCGCTAGAGCGGGTGCCGGTGCCGCCATCGGATTTGCTGCGTACATGTTGCTCAAATCTGATAAACCTGTTGTGACCGCTCAAGATGAGTCCAAAGAGGAAGTGCAACAAGAGGAGTTATTTATTTAGTGACCTCTTTGTTGAAATAAAACAGGCTGTCTACCATGTCCGCTGTGGACACAGGGATATTTATGGTGCATTTTCCGATCTCCTGTAGCAAGCTAAACTGCACTACGCCTCCTTCGTTTTTCTTGTCCTGCAATGTAAATCCCAAAATCTCATCAAACAGGTTTGGGTCAATTGACCTGGGTTGATAGATTTTAATCAAATAGTCTGTGATCTCCTGAAGTGCCTCATTCGTGAGTCCTGTCAATTTTTTTGATAGATATGCCTCGCATATCATCCCTACGGCGATGGCTTCTCCATGAAGCAGACGATCTCTTTCGAGAAAATAGGTCTCTACCGCATGACCGATGGTATGACCAAAATTGAGAATCTTTCTCAGGCCCGATTCAAAAGGATCCTCAGTTACAACCTTCTTTTTGATTTCTATGGAATGCTCTACGATGCCCGTCCAGTCGGTATTGAAAACGTCCAGCGTTTTTACCTTTTCCCAATAAGGAGCGTCATAGATCAATCCATGTTTGATGACCTCTGCAAAACCGGAGCGCAATTCGTTTTTGGGTAGGGTCTCAAAGAAACCGGTGTAGATCAAGACATTCTTGGGTTCCTTGAAAAATCCGATATGATTTTTGAACCCATGGAAGTCAATGCCCAGTTTGCCACCCACGCTGGCATCTACTTGTGACAGGAGCGTGGTGGGGATATTGAGAAAATCAAAACCACGTTTGTAGGCTGTGGCTGCAAATCCGCCCATGTCACCGATCACACCACCACCTAGATTGATGAGGAGGGCCTTTCGGTCGAACCCAGCCTCGGTCATGGCCATCCAGATGTCTTCACAGGTAGACAGGTTTTTGTTCTCCTCGCCACTTTTGATCACGAGTAGATAGTGCTCGGGCAAAGCATCGAGCACCTTCGGCAGACAGTGTTCCTGTGTGTTTTCATCCACCAGTACCCCAATTTTGCTGTACTTTTTCTCTGCAAGAAAATTCTGAATGCTGCCTACAATGTCTTTAGTGATCTCTGTCTTGTGATTTTGCATGCTCGTGATTTGGGGGCAAAAGTAGGATAAGTATCGGAATTGCAGAATGAAGGCCGCAAAGAATCAGGTCAACCCTTAGCGGACTATCGCCGTACTTACATTCACCATTCATTTAATTGCAATTCAGACGTGCACAGATTTACGTTTTTCATCATCCTCCTGCTCTTCTATGGCTTTCTTGATTATTATGTCTTTCAGGCCATAAGAGTCGTAGCTCAAAATCAACCGGGGTACGCCAGGACTACTATTTATGTTGTTTATTGGTCATTGACCGTTCTGACATTGGGAAGCCTTCTGTCGTGGAATCTGGTGGAATCGCACAAAATAAGAAGTTTCCTCATGACCTTCGTGGTGATCAACTTTGCCTCCAAGTTTTTTGCAGGGATTTTCGTTTTTATGGACGACATCATACGGCTTGGAAAGTATGCCTATCAGGGCTTGTTTCACAATGGAGTAGAAAAGCCCGCAGGGGGAATCTCCCGATCAGACTTTCTGGCCAAGTCTGCCCTGGTGGCTGGGGCCATTCCGGCGGTTACCCTGGGTTATGGGATATTATCCGGGGCCTATGATTATCGGGTGAGAAGGAGGACTATTGCCATGAAGAACCTACCGAAAGCCTTCGATGGGTTGCGTGTCGCACAGCTGTCGGACATACATAGCGGCAGTTTTTATAACAAAACAGCCGTAAAAGGAGGAGTTGAAATGATGTTGGCTGAAAAACCGGATCTTTTCCTATTTACAGGTGACTTGGTCAATAATGATGCTTCTGAGGTAAAAGACTATCTCAATATTTTCGAAAAGGCGAAAGCCCCATTGGGCAGTTTTTCTGTATTGGGTAACCACGACTATGGTGATTACAAAAGGTGGTCTTCACAATCAGAAAAGAAACAAAACCTGCAGAATCTGATCCAATCCCACAAAAATATGGGTTGGGACATCCTGATGAATGAGCATAGATACCTCGAGGTAGATGGCGAAAGGCTGGCCATCATTGGTGTAGAAAACTGGGGTATGCGTGGCTTTGTAAAGCATGGCGATCTAAGGGCTGCTACTGAAAACCTCGAAGCGGATGCAAAAATACTTTTGTCCCACGACCCAAGTCACTGGGACGCACAAATCCGGCCGGAGTTTTCTGATATTGATTTAACCCTCTCCGGCCATACCCATGGATTTCAGTTTGGCGTGGAGATCGGCAACTTCCGCTGGAGCCCATCGCAGTACCTCTACAAGCAGTGGGCTGATCTGTACACCGAAGGCAATCAACACCTGTATGTCAATCGAGGCTTTGGCTTCCTGGGTTATCCGGGAAGGGTAGGTATTCTTCCTGAGATCACGATTTTGGAGCTGAAGCGGGCCTAGGTATTATTCTTTTACAATACTGATCTGATGACTGACCGTAGAGATGATTGTTGGTGACGCTACCAACTACGTCTTAAAATAGCTAGTGAAGTACTTGTTGGCGCCATGTTGGCCCTAAAAACGAAAAAAGCCCTAATACAATTTGTACTGGGCTTTTCTTGCAGAGGAAGAGGGATTCGAACCCCCGGTACCTCGCGGTACGCCGGTTTTCAAGACCGGTGCATTCGACCACTCTGCCATTCCTCTGTGCGGTCTAAATGTTCCGTTTTTCAACGGGACTGCAAATGTAGAGCAATAATCGTTTTAAGCAAATGTGGGCCAAAAATAATTCAGCCAATTACATTATTTCACGATCCAATGACCCCTGATCTGCTGTAGCAAACGGGGTATTGTAATACCTTTTTCCTGTGGCCTTGTACAAGGCATTCGCCAGTGCACCCACGGCAGGTGGTAGGCCCGGCTCACCCAGTCCGGTGGGCGAGATGTCACTTTCCACGAAGAACACCTCAATTTCCTTAGGGGCCTGGTGATGGCGGATCAGTTGATACGAATTGAAGTTTTTGTCGACAGAGGCGCCGCCTTCAAACCTGAGCCCGCTGTACATCGCATGGCCGATGCCATCGACCACCCCGCCCTGGATCATGTTGATGGCTCCTTCTCGATTGACGACTATGCCGCAGTCCACGGCGCACCAAACCTTTTGGACGATTGGCTGACCGCTTTCCATTACGATATCAAAAACCTCAGCCACGTACGAGCTATGGCAGTAGTAGGCCGACACCCCTCTGTGCACACCCGGTGTTTCCGTACCCCAACCGGATTTTTCTTTGACCAACTTCAATACTCCGGCATATCGCTCGGCATCATAGTCAAATTTCTCACCCACGGGGTTGTTTTTTGCCTGCTCAAACAATTCCAGACGGAAGTCTATCGGATCTTTTCCCGCAGCTTCAGCCACCTCATCGAGGAAGGACTGCTCTGCCCCAGCAGTGAAATGCGATCGTGGCGCCCGCCAGGCACCGGTAGATATGTTCGTCCAGGAAGGTATCCTATTGGCTGAGTAGTTTTCTACCGCTCCGGCAGGAAACCGGTCAGGGAACATCGGGCCTTCGGGAAGCCCGGCGCCTTTAGCAGAAAAGGCGATAAGGTTGTTGTTTTCGTCAAGGCCGGCTTTGTAGGTGGCCATGTAGGCAGGACGATAGGTCCCCTGGGTCATGTCGTCTTCCCGGCTGTAGATTAGCTGAATGGGTGTTTTCATTTTCATGGAAATAGCCGCCGCCTCAGTGCCGAAATGCGTATAAAGCCGCTTGCCAAACCCACCACCGATGCGGCTGATGTTTACTGATATGTTGTCTTCAGAGACATTCGTCATCTTCGATACAGATTGCCTCAACTCCTTGGGTGTCTGTATCGGGCCGATCAGCTCCACGCTGTTTTCTTTCACATCCGCAAAGAAATTCATTGGTTCCATGGTGCTGTGCGCCACAAAAGGAGAAGTGTAGGTGCGTTCAATTACCTTGGCTGCTATTTTGAAGGCAGCATCTGGGTCACCGTCAATTCGGCTTTTGTCCGGCTCACCGGTAGCCAGGGCTTCCTGTAGTCTCTTGGTATGAACTTCTGAGTTTTCGGGCTCGCTGTCCCATTCCCATTTGACCCTGAGTGCTTTTTTTGCTTTCATCAGCTTCCATGTGGAGTCTCCCACGATTACCACCAATTGACTGAAAGCATTGGTGTTGTGCCATTGGGGCTCGGGTACGCCGCAGTCCAGGATAAAAGCATCTTTCACCCCGTCCATTTTTTTGATTTCGTCCTGGTTGAAGTCCACGGGCTTCATACCAAAGGCAGGGGCATGCTCGATCATCGCAAGGAGCATCCCCTCACGCTTAAAATCATAGCCGAAGAGTGGTTTTCCAGTTACGATTTTCTTTCCCTCGACATTTTTCTGATACGTTCCGATCAGCTTAAAGTCTTTGGTGTCTTTGAGTTCGACTTCCTCCGGCACTTCAATACCTACGGCTTTGGACGCAATTGCACCATAGCCAATAGTCCGTTTGCCATTGATTTCTTTGATCACACCCAGGTCTGCGGTTAGATCTGATACTGCCACACCCCATTCTTTGGCAGCGGCTTCCAGCAGCATTCTTCGTCCTGCAGCACCCGCCATCCTTAGGGCATCCCAGCCTAGCTTAATGGACAGGCTGCCTCCGGCAAACTGAGGATTTTTAAAGGCCTCTTCATTCAAGGCTCCTTGCTCGACCACCACATTGTTCCAGTCTACATCCAGTTCCTCGGCCACAATCATAGGCATGGAGGTCATCACGTTTTGACCGATTTCCGGATTTGGGGAATAGATGGTCACCAGCCCTGTATCACCGATTTTGATGTAGCCATTGATTTCAAACCATTCTTTGGGTGGAGGAAGCTGCGTTTCTGCCACAGGGCTGCATTGGGTGAGCCAGCTAAAGCCAATGAGCAACCCTCCGCTACCGGCTGCTGAGACCTTCAAAAATGAACGACGATTGTATTGTGTTTTGATAAGTGTCATGATCGGTGGGTTTAAAGTTTAGCAGCGGTTTTGATGGCTTCCTTAATTCGTACATAAGTACCGCATCGGCAGATGTTTCCGGTCATGGCCGCCTCGATCTCTTCATCACTGGGGCTGGGATTGGCTTTGAGCAATGCCGTCGCACTCATAATCTGGCCGGCCTGGCAGTAGCCACATTGAGCGACATCTACCTCAAGCCATGCTTTCTGAACCGGATGATCGGCGTTTTCGGATAGCCCTTCGATTGTGGTGATCTCACTGGTTCCTATGGCCGAGACAGGCAGCTGACAGGAGCGCACGGCAATGCCATTGAGGTGGATGGTGCAGGCACCGCATTGTGACATGCCGCAGCCGTATTTTGTACCGACAAGGTCCAGGTTGTCGCGCAACACCCACAAGATGGGCGTATCCGGGTCTGCTTCTACTTGTCTGGGTTTTCCGTTGATGTTGAGGGTGTATGAGGCCATGTTTCGAAAGGTTTATTCATTAGAGACGTCATGAATGCAATCATGTTTCAAATTACGAAATTTGAGCAGTAGAGTCTATCATGAAAAAGTATTGTTACTACATGATTTGGGTATTCATACTCAAACCTTACAGTTGCCCACTTAATTGCTCATAATCTTCCTGGGTATCGATATCGCGTACATTCGTGCTGTGATGATGCAAAATCACTCGGTCGCTATTTTTCAAAAGAATTGCCTTAGCCCCCCGATCACCATCCAATTGCTGTAGTTCTTGCCAATATTCTTTTGGGAAAATCGCCGGTACTCCGGGTGATCCTTCATAGTATGAAGCGATGATTTTATCCGGGTGGCTTGCATGGAGATCCACCATTTTCTGAAGGTCTGCTGGATCTATCGAAGGCTGGTCGGCTAGTAGGATCACTATAGCCTGTGCCCCGGACTGACCCTCCAGGTAACGTATGCCCGCTCCAATGCTGGAACCTAAACCTCTCTTCCATTGACTATGGTGAACGAGCTCTACCTCGGAGGGAATGTAGGGCTCGATCTTTTCTGCATTTGCACCCAGCACACAAATGAGTGTGTCGGGTTGTAAAGCCCTTGCTTTTTCAAGTACCTGTTCGATAAAGGTAGTTTGGCCGATACTGAGGAGTTGTTTGGGAGTGCCCATGCGGGAGGAACCACCCGCTGCCAGCACGATGATAGATAGGGTACTCATCAATCAGGAGACTTCATATGGTCCTTTTCTTTGACGAGGATGTGTTCTTTGCCGCGTGTCTTGGCGACTACCTCGGCTAATACCGAAATGGCGATCTCCTGGGGCGTGACAGACCCGATGTCCAGTCCTGCCGGGCTAAAAATGTTTTCCAGTTTTTCCCAATCCAATTCAGGGTTGAATTGCAGCAGTTCATCCATGAGCATATTTTTTCGCTTCATGGATCCTATGATCCCGAAATAGGAATAAGGCTCTTTCAAAATAGTAAGTGCATATTGAAAGTCCCTGGAATAACTATGGGTCATGAGGATAACGGCCGTTTCCTTATCAAATCCTATCTCAGCAAGTTGATCAGGTTCTCTAGCGATCACTTCAGCAGCTCCGGGAAAGTCAGTGAGCTGTTTTGGGTCTTTGACGGACGTCACAACGGTCACCTCCAATCCCATTTGGCTAGCCAGCAGGCACATCTGTACTGCATCGTGCTCTGCGCCGATGATCACCAGGCGAAGGGCGGGATTCAGCGTTTGCTTAAATAAAAGCTGCTCTGAATCAGTCGTAAAATCATGTCGCAGGCTTGAGGATTGATCCTTAAAGTGAAAAATCGAACCGAAGCTCTCTGATTGCATATCACCTTTGGCGTAAGCCGTTTCGATGCGAAGAGTGTCTCTTTGATGCAGTAGCTGCGTCCATGAGGTGAGGAAATTATCTGGCAGGATCATGGGCTCAATCAGGATATAGATCACTCCCTCGCATCCTAGCTTGTATCGGCCGTCGTAGGTCATGACCCTTGGGATACCTGATTTGAAAACCATTTCAGCCTGACGCGTGACTTCCTTTTCTACGCATCCTCCGCTCACTGCCCCTACGGTTTCGCAAGTTTCGGAGATTAGCATTCTTACCCCCGGTTTTCGGTAGGACGATCCGTCCAGGTCTACCACGGTGGCGAGTACGGCGGGTATCGATTGCGACTGCCATTCGATGGCTTTGTTGACGATTTGCTTGAGTTCAAACATCATGACAATGAATCTACTTACGTAAGCTAAGAAGTATTGATCGTGGAATCAAATTAGATTTTGAATACGAGCAGACTCGGCTAGTCCTCAAACAAACCAATGGTCTTGTCAATCTTGCTGGAATCTATGGAGCGGGTGACGCTGGCATTGTATTCAAAACCGATGAGCAGGATGAGCGCAAGCAGATATAGCCAAATCATCAACGCGATCATCATTCCGATGGACCCATAAAATTTGTTGTACAGACTGAAGTTGTTGATGTAATACGAAAAGCCGAAGGAAACTATACCACTTGCGAGGGCTGAAAAAATTGCCCCGGTAGAGAAAAAACGCCATTTGCTATGAACGGCCGGAGCGAAATAGTAGATCGTAGAGATGGCCAGGAAGTAGGCTACTCCGATAATCGCATATTTGATAATGAATAGACCGACGTAGATATAATCATCCGTGATATGGGCTTTTTCGGACAAATAGACCAAAACAGCCTTGCCAATCACCAGCAAAAATATAGACAGAAACAGCACGAAGGCCAGCATCAGCGTAAGTCCAAAAGAAATGATGCGTGTATGCAAATAGCCTCTTTTCTCATGTTGTTTGTAAATGCTGTTGAATGCGGCCATGAGACCACTCATCCCATTGGTGGACAGGGCCAAAGCGAAAATGGCACCGAAGGACAGAAGTCCTTCTCTTTTGTTGCTCACTATATCCTTGATGGTATGCTCAGCGGTAGTAAACATACTGTTGGGCATCACATTGGATATGAAATTCAGAATAGACTCCTGCGAGATGTTGGGATAGACCGTATGGATGTATGGCACCAAAGTAAATACGAAAATAATGGTAGGAAAAATCGATAGGGTGAAGCTAAAGGCCACCCCACTGGCTTTAATAGAGAGGCCGTTTCTCACCACATTGTCCAAAAAGACCACAATCGTACTGTAGAGATTCGTCCTACGACGGTTGAGGCGGGTGCGCTGCATCTTGCGTATCAGCAATCTGTAGGGCCTTGTGTCCATCAGACGATTATGTAGCTGCTCCCTATGCTTCATAGTACGATTCAAACAGTGTTACCATTTTTTTTGGCATCCGGCAGGGACGTCCCGATTTCATATCAATGAAGGCCAGGGTAGTCTCTCCGGTGTTGATTTTTTCACCACTTTCGTTAAAAACCTCATACTCAAAGAGGATCTTTACTTTCGGAAATGTAGGAACTTTCACTCTAATGGTCAATAGTTCGTCGTATCGGGCGGGTTTGAGATATCGGATTTTGCTCTCCAGCACGGGCATCATGATGCCTTCATCTTCCAGTTTTTTATAGCTAAATCCCAGCGCGCGGAGGGTCTCGACACGGGCCACTTCGTAGTAGGTAGCGTAGTTGCCATAGTAGACGTAGCCCATCTGGTCGGTTTCGGCGTATCGGACTCTTACCTGGGTTTCTGCGGTGAACATATTTGGTAGAACCTAATCTTTGGTTAGGTATTTAAAGGTTACAAGATAATCGGCTGTACAAAGTATCCGGGCTGGGCGATGTGCACAGGCGGGATTAACGTGCAATCTAATCAGATTATCATTATATCCTCTGTAGGATGATGGATTGAGTCTTTCGGTGATAATCATTTCCAATACCATTGCGACTTTGAAAAGTATTTGCCAAATTATCCTTTTAATTGATAATGTAGCAGAATCGTTAGGATGGAGGAGGAGTTAAACAAAAAAGAGCTCAGTGCATTGGTCACCCTGCTGGAGGATGACGACCCGGAAATACTTGTGCATGTGGAGGAAAAGCTGCGGTCGCTTGGTACGGCCATCATTCCTTTTTTAGAAAAGGAATGGATGAGTATGAGTCTCCTGCCCAAGGTGCGAAGCAAGATAGAAGACATCATTCATGACCTGCAATACGACCTGCTCAAGGAAAAACTCACGCAGTGGAAAGAAGAGGGCGCTGAGGATCTGCTGGAGGGGATGATGCTAATCGCCAACTACCAGTACCCCGATCTGAATATTGAGTTTCTACGTCGCAAGATCGAGCAAATGTATTTTGACCTGTGGACGGACTTTAAAGGGGAGATGACACCTTTGGAGCAGGTGAAGGTGATGAACGACATCATGTACAACAAACTCAAGTTCAAGCCCAACTCCAAGAATTTCCACTCCCCGTCCAACAGCATGATCAATACCGTGATCGAGTCCAAAAGGGGGAATCCGTTGAGCCTGAGTGTGATCTATATGCTACTGGCTCAGCGGCTCAAATTGCCAATTTACGGTGTGAACCTGCCAAATCTCTTCATCGTGACCTACAAGCAGGGTGAGACGCAGTTTTACGTCAACGTATTCAACAATGGTATCATTTTTACCAGGGAGGATATCGACAACTACATCGATCAGCTCAAGCTGGAGCGAAAGGAAATCTACTACGAGCCATGCAGCCATGTAGACATTGTAGCCCGTGCCTTGCGCAATCTTGTGGCCTCTTTTGAGAAATTAGGGGAATACAAGAAAGCTGATGACATCAAGATCCTGCTACAGTCAGTGGATGAGCTTAGTTTCTGATCTCAATAACTCCAAACCCTTAACCTAATAACCGCTGACCGGTCAGCACTATCTTATCATACACCCCACAGGATGCGTGCGTTTGATGGGTGAGGGTTTGTCCTGAATGAGGTTGGCGAGAACACGACGCAGGTATGGGTCCCTCACATTGCCCGGATCTTTTGGACTGTCATCCAATGACCCTTGGTAAGCCTTTTCGTACCCTGAGACCACAGGTCTGATCACTACGATTTCCGGGTTTTTTCTTACTCCTAAGGCATTCATCACTTCGTGGCCCTGGTCGGATACATAGCTGATGCCTAGTCTGGTAGATTCCTCACGCATGTCCTCTATCGTGACAATGTTTATTTCGGTAGAATTATTGGAATTGATCAAGACAAAATTGATTCCCAAGCTGTCAAACTCGGATTTGATCTCAAGCAAACGATCTTCATAGAGCTGACAGTATGGACAGTACGAACTGGTGAATACCAACACCAGGCCTTTATCACCCATCAGGTCTTCGACTTTCAGAAAATCCTGCTCGTTTACCTCATAGAAATACACGGAATCCAAATCATAGGACTGGGCCTGCATCTTTCCCATCAGTAGAATAGCCAGGAATGCAACTATGTTTTTAATGCTAAACTGGCGCCATGGACTTGCCGCTGTGGACCAAATAGACTTCATCAATTTTCTCAAAATATAATTCAATGTCTGCTTCGTTCGGGGTATTCACAATTTTCGTGCTAATTGTGTCACCACTAATATTTTCTATGCGGATATTGTCGGCGAATGATAGCTGCCTGCGACCGTAGATCTTGTAAACGGCCTCTTTCGCACACCAATAAAGGCATAGTAGGTGTAGGTCATTTCCACAGGCCTCCTGTTCTTTGGGGCCCAGGTATTTCTTCTTTATTTTCAGTAACTGTTCTCTCGGGCTCTCGATGTCCAATCCACAGGAGTGCTCCTGGTCGATCATTACCCCGATCCAGTTGTGGCCATGGCTGATCGACAGGTGATAGGGCAGGGACTTAAAAAAGGGCTTGCCATGGTCGTCCTTGGTGATGCCGATGAAATCCCAACCCTTGTGATTGCACATATGCTCAATCAGCAGGCGGGAGGCCAGGTGCTCGCGCTGCTTCTCCGGGTGGTACTTTTGACAAAAGTCAATTTCCTCATCTGAAGAAAGCGCTTTGAGTTCGTCGAGGCTTTCGTTCAGCTTCCAAACACCCAGAAGGGCATGGTCAGATATTTGGCGCACCGAGTGGATCAATTCTCTTCTTTTCGTTGATTGCTGATATCCAAAGCCGCGAAGATGGCAGCCCGCATAGAACGCTCATCCGCCGTCCCCTTTCCAGCGATGGAGTAGGCGGTGCCATGATCGGGAGACGTCCTGACAAACGGTAAGCCGGCGGTGAAGTTTACCCCGTCCTCAAATGCCAGGGTCTTGAATGGGATCAGGCCCTGATCGTGATACATGGCCAGGATACCATCGTATTTTTTGTAATCCCCCGACCCAAAAAATCCATCGGAGGGATATGGCCCCATGATGAGATTGCCCTTGTGCTTAAGGGACTGCATGGCCGGTTTGATGATGTCGGCTTCCTCAGTGCCCAGCAGACCCTCTTCCCCGGCATGGGGATTGAGTCCCATTACGGCGATCTTGGGTTTGCTTATGCCAAAATCCTTCTTGAGAGACTTGAGCATATACTTAAGTTTTTTCTCGACGCTTTCCTGGGTTATGTGGGCTGACACGTCTTTGAGAGGCATATGGCCTGTCACTACCCCCACGCGTAGTGTCTCTGAAATCAAGTACATCAGACTGTCTTTGCTTTCGGCTTTTTGGCTGAGGTACTCCGTATGACCGGGAAACTTGAAATCATCCCGCTGGATGTTGTGCTTGTTGATAGGTGCGGTGACGAGCGCATCGACCTTTCCTTCGATCAGATGATTGGTGGCCATTTCCAGTGCCTGAAATGCACAATTGCCACCCGTTTCGTTGCTTTCTCCGGGGTTGATATCTACCGGATCCTTCCAGCAGTCAATCACGTTGACCTTTCGGTGGTGTACTCTATCGATAGAGTCAATAGGGGAGAAATTGAAGTGGTCGGCATTTAGGCTTTTGCGATAAAAAGAAAGGACTTTGGCAGAACCGAAGATCACGGGAGTAAGGTGCTTGGTGATCTTGTGGTTGCTCAAAGACTTGATGATCACCTCAGGGCCTATGCCATTGATGTCCCCTATGCTGATCCCAATTACCGGGCTGCTCTTTTTATGTTTTGGCTTTTGTTCCATGGATGCTGATCTCTACACGACCCTCATACAATTTGCATTGCGAACTGGATCAACTAATTTCGAATCGTCGTAAAAATTTGTCGCAAGATAAATCAAAATTCAGTTTTAGCATGTCGTACGTCAGACCTAAGAAGAGGCTGGGCCAGCACTTTCTCAAAGACCTGAGCATCGCCTCTGATATCGTGGAGGCTCTTTTTGAGGAGGGTAATCCCAAAAATGTCCTAGAGATCGGGCCGGGTACCGGTGTGCTTTCTGATTTTTTGGTTAAAAAAGAGCTGAAGGGAAGTATGGTGCTCATGGACCTGGATGAGGAGTCCATCGCTTTTCTGCAAAGGAAGTACGGAAAGGAAAAGGCCAAAATTGTTCACGCCGATTTCCTAAAGACAAACCTGGATCAATTCTTTGGAAGCGAACCCATCAGCATCATTGGCAACTTTCCGTATAATATTTCTTCGCAGATATTTTTCAAAATTCTGGAGTCGCCGGATAGCATGCCCCTGGTAGTAGGAATGCTGCAAAAGGAAGTAGCTCAACGCATTGCCGCAAAGGAAGGGAATAAGACCTATGGTATCCTGAGCGTGCTGCTGCAGGTGTACTACGACATTGATTACCTCTTTGAGGTGCCTGCTCATGTGTTTGACCCTCCACCTAAGGTGATGTCTGCTGTGATCAGGCTCAAAAGAAACAAGCGAACGGAGCTGGAGACCGATCCTGCCCTTTTCACGAAAGTGGTCAAGCTGGCATTTCAAACCCGACGTAAGACGTTGCGCAATGCCCTAAAAACCCTAAATTTGCCCGAGTCCATCAGGGCCTCCGAAACCCTGGACAAGCGGGCTGAGCAACTATCCGTAAACGATTTTATCCAACTCACACAATGGATCAAGAAGGAGTCATCGAAGAAATGAACTTTGAACTCTCCAAGGAATTCCTGGAGAGGTTCACTGAGGCTGTAGAGGCTCGCGATGACGAATTTATTGTGGCATCACTCGAAGGGGTCAATTCTGCTGACATATCAGAACTTCTGGAAGAGTTCGACGGGGAGGAGTCCAAGTATGTACTGGATCTGCTCGATCCGCAGATCGGGGCGGACATCATGGTCGAGCTCGACGAAGATACGCAGTCCAGGTTTATAGACAATTTTACCTCTGAGGAGCTGGCCAACTACATTGATCTCATGGACTCTGATGACGGGGTGGATGTACTCAATGCCCTGCCAATCCAAAAACGTGAGGAAGTAATCGCTTCGGTCGATAGCGATGAAAAATCTCAGCACATCCTGGATCTGCTGCGCTACGATGAGGATGTAGCAGGTGGGCTTATGGCCAAGGAGCTGATCAAAGCCAACCTTAATTGGACGATCAAGCAGTGCATTGAGGAAATTCGCAAGCAGGCGGAGAATGTGCAGAAAATCTACTCGGTCTATGTCGTAGATGACGAGGGGGTGCTGCTGGGCAAGGTCGCACTCAAAAGCATAATTCTGTCAAGGGACACCACCAAGGTGGCCGATATTTATGATCAGGATATCGTGTCGGTGGAGACATTCGTCGAAGAGGAGGAAGTGGCCAACATCATGCAAAAGTACGACCTGGACGCACTGCCGGTGGTCAATGTAAAAGGCAAGCTTGTCGGACGAATCACCATCGATGATGTGCTAGATGTGGTGACAGAGTCAGCCGAAGAGGAGCGCCAACTCATGACCGGTATCTCCGGCGATGTGGAGGAGGACGATAGCGCCTGGGTGCTGTCCAAGGCACGACTGCCCTGGCTGGTGATCGGATTGGTCGGTGGGCTGCTGGGAGCCAAATTTATGAGCTTTTTTGAGGGGGACATTTTGGCGATTCCCGCACTGGCATTTTTTGTGCCGCTGATCACTGCGACCGGGGGTAATGTGGGGATTCAGTCTTCTGGCATCGTGGTACAGGGCCTGGCCAACAGGAGTGCCTTTGAAGATTCGCTGTTTCAAAAAATGGTCAAGGTACTGTTTGTGGCCGTGATCAACGGGATTATCCTGGCGCTGATGGTGTTTGGGATTGTGATATTTTCTACCTCAGACCAGACGGTGGCCGGCACCGTGGCAGCGGCGCTGTTTTCAGTGGTGCTGTTGGCGTCGTTTATGGGTACCATAACCCCATTGATTTTGGATCGGTTTGGTATCAATCCTGCCTTGGCTTCCGGGCCGTTCATCACTACCGCCAACGACCTCCTGGGCCTGGCCGTATATTTCACTGTGGCACATTTCCTTTACGGACTATAATACCCCATGAACAACCGAAGAATACTGATCATCGATACGATGCATGAGAGTCTGATTCCCATGCTGACGGAGGCTGGCTTGGTTCCTGACTATCACCCTGATATCACCCGGGAGGAAATCATAGGGCTTGAACAGCAGTATGCGGGCATGATCGTACGCAGCAAGACACCTGTCGATGCGGAACTACTGCACAATCAAAAGGAAATCAAATTTGTCGGCAGGGCCGGTGCCGGGATCGACAATCTGGATGTCGAGTACCTGGAATCGAAAAAGATCAAAATCATCAATGCCCCGGAAGGTAACCGTGATGCGCTGGGTGAGCATGTGCTGGGGATGCTGCTGTCGCTGTCCAACAACCTTCGACAGGGTGACCGGCAGGTGCGAGCCGGTATATGGGATCGTGAGGGCAACCGTGGATTTGAGATTAAGGGTAAGACGGTGGCGCTGCTTGGCTATGGCTATATGGGGAGTGCCTTTGCGGAAAAGCTCAGTGGGTTCGGCTGTGAAGTGATCGCCTATGATAAGTACAAATCAGGTTATACCAATGAGTATGTGAAGGAAGCCTCAATGGACGAGGTTTTTGAAAGGGCGGATATATTTAGCCTGCATGTGCCTTTGACGGATGAAACAAAAGACCTGGTAGATGCGGAGTTTCTGTCTCGCTTTAAAAAGCACATTCTTTTGATCAACTCCGCCAGAGGAGAGGTAGTGGTGACTGAAGACCTGGTTTCTGCTCTTCAGTCTGGAAAGGTGACCCACGCTGCCCTGGACGTACTGGAAAACGAAAAGCTCAAAAAGCTCACCGAACAGCAGCAAAAGACCTACACCGAGCTATTCCAACTTCCCAACGTCCTGCTCAGCCCCCATGTCGCAGGCTGGACCCTCGAATCCTACCTTCGGATCAATGAGGTACTGGTGGAGAAGATGAAGGGGTTGTGGCGTTAACACCCTTAATAGCGCGGAAGTTACTTCCGTGCTGTATGACCTCTTTAATACTCCTTCCTTTCAATTTGATATTCTCTCCTTTGCCCTTGTAGATCGATCAGTTGCAAGAAGATAGTATCCATAGACTCATGGTCGATGTAATCACAAAAATCATGACTCTTTTCAAAATCCAGGGTGTCGATTTTTGTCGCTTTCATGTTGGGCCTTACGCCTGCATTATAGGCGTTTGAATTCTCTATGACGGACTGGACGTAAATCCCTGAGTCCTCGGAGTAACCCAGTTTGAATCCTGCGGGGCGATTGAGCCTTGAGACCTTGTCTGTTTTCGCCAGGTAGAGGTTTTTGTTGTCCCAGTCAATCGTCACTACATATCTCGACAGGAGATCATTCCCAATCGAGGTGGTTTTTCCTGTTTGCAACATCACCTTGGGTATTGTAGAACTTCCCATACCTACAGAGTCCGAATAGCTAATTTTTCTACGGATGGGGGTAGGATCGCCGATAATCCCGCTCTGTTTTACTCCGGTTTCTATCAGGGGATTTTCAATGATATTTCGTTCTTCCAGCGTAGCAAAAATTTCATGGCTTAAAGAAACCGATCCATTGGAGCCATAGTCCATTAATACGTTGCTGACCGTAGCGCTACCAATTTTTAAATCCAGAAAGACACTGTATTGGTAATTTGATTTGAAGGGAATTTTGATCTGGTCTTGCAAGGCTGTGGTGTCGATAGTGCTGGACAGGGTCAGGGACTCATTTTTCTGATCAATTGTCCAGTGGCATTGTCTCATTAGGTTGGAGCCGATGATCCCATCGATCTCCATGCATTTCAAAATCGGGTTGGCTTCAAAGTTTCCAATAAAAGCACTCTGATTCATGAAGGATACCTCACCGATCTCGAGGGTGTCTATCTGGGCCCATAGGACTTTCTTTTGGTTGTGATCACTGTCCCGGATACTTCCTTTGCTGATGATTTTGAAATCATTCTCCTTCTGCAATTCATCAGAAATACTCAGCGGTGCACCCGAGTCGAACAAAAAACGATATTCCTTTCCATCGATCCTCACGGGTACAAATATCAGCCCCCTGCGAATGTCGATATCGATTGTCTCTTTAAACTCCTGACGGGCGATGCTGCCGTATCGAATGGCATCTGTCCATTTGATGGAGCAGCCGGTGATGGCAATGAGTAATATCACTAAAGAGCATGAATTGAAGGGAAGTTTTCTCATGGTGGCGTGAGCGGCTAGAGTTCAAAAATAGTACAGTCGCTACTTCCATCATACCAAAAGCTGTTCTTTACCTTTCTAATACCATAATAGGACCGTCCGATTCGGGTCGGTCTGTCAGCGTCACAGAACTTGAGCTGGTGAAGGTGTACTGGTATCTTGATCCGTCAATTTCTAACAAAGAGTCGGTCACTGTATAGCTAAGGGAAGTTTCCTCCTGAAAGGGTGCCTGGGAGTTGGGGTCAAAACCGGCGTTTATTGTGAGATCCATTTGCCCGTTATTTCGAAATGTCCAGAGAATTTCTCCAGAGTTGTAGGCCTCAGGAGTCGAGTCGCAGCATTCATAGCTTACCAGGTTCCACGTCCCAATAAACTTGGCTCGATCTGACGGGTCACCGTCTGAGCATGAAAACATAAGGGTAGTGAACGAAAGGGCAAGCAGGGTGATTAGGTTCTTTTTCATTGGAAATCGTCTTTTCATTTCAAATGACACGGGCGGGTTAGTTTTGGTTGGATTTATCACACAGTGGTTTTCAATTATTTTGTTCATTTGGCCTTGTGCTTCAAATCAAAAACTTGTTTCTTGTCGAAGGAAAGCAGGGAAGGACCGCGAGGTGAATTGATTAATAAAATGGGAAGATTATTCTGTCTGGTTATAGGGTTTCAGTTTGTATTGAGTTTGACCAATGCCAACCCCACCATCGATAGCCTGGAAGTACTGCTGGAAAAAGCCGAACCCGGTTGGGATCAGATCGATTATGCAGTCGGTCTTGCCAGATTGTATGCTGGTGGTCAGATTGATCAAGAGAATTCTCAAAGGCTTGTTGATTTGATTTATAAAAACGCTGAAGAGCAGAAGATTCCTGAAGCCAGAGCCTATGGCTTGATCATGGAAAATCTAATTGCTTACAATATAGAAAACGATGTAGCGAAGCGTGAGCGGGTTTTGATCGAGGCACTGGACATCGCTAAAAAGTATAAATGCAACGATGCGATAATTTTTGCCGGGTATCAATTAAGCGAGACTTATTGGGTAAATAAGGGAGATTTTGTGAGAGCCAAAGAAGTGGCTGAAAGCATATTACCTTACATTGACGAAACGGTAGATTTCAAGCATATTGCCAATTTCAAGCGGACAATCGGGTACGTCTATACTCGTACCGGTCAACCGGAGGAAGGTTTTCAGTACATGCTGGAGGCCGTTGAACTACTGGAAGAAATGAAGGTAGAACCGTACATAGACCCAAGGATCGACAGGGTCAGTGCGCAGTATGGTGATTTGGATAATCTAATTCAGTTTGCTTTGAATGCTATTGGAGAATCGAAACTAAGATTGGGAAGTCCAGAAGAAAGCCGACAATTTCAACAGAAAGCCCTGGAAAAAGCGGAGCTATCAGGACGCCCCTTCATTATAGGCTGGCAGCACGAGCGCATCGGCCTGCATTTTGAGCAGCGGGGCTATTACGAGGAGGCTTTGGATCATTTTCAGAAATCGAGGGAGTTAATAGAATCGTACGGATCACCGGGTAGGGTTTATCGGTCAGACATCCATTTGGCCAGGGTGATGATGCAATTGAGAGATTTTGAAAGTGGCCTGGAATACGGAAACCGTGCATTTCAGTATTTTGAATCTGCACACGACTCTCTGTACATGTTCAATGCAGCATGGGTAAATGCAAAAATCTATATGCATAGGGAAGATACGGAAAGGGCTGACTCGGTGATCGTACGTATTGATGCTCTGGTGACTGCTACACCCAATCCTGAGACGCTTGGCAAGTACCATCAACTCTTGGGGGAACGAAGATCTTTAGAGAGTGATTCTAAGTCAGCCATTCGCCAATATGAGGAATCCCTGAGGAATTACAATGAGAGTAAAAACAACCTGGGCCTTGTGGAAATTTATCCGCTACTCGCCAATGAATATTTGAAGTTGGGTAATCCCAAGGCTGCTTTTGAATTTGGTGAAAAGGCACTCGAATATGCCAGGAATCAAAGTAATGTGGCTTTTACCCGGCAAGCGTATTTGATTTTGAGCCGGGTGTATGAGTCACTCAACAAGCCCAACCAATCTCTCGATTACTACAAGCAGTATGTGGCCTACAATGACAGTGTGTTCACCGCTGACACGCAAGTCAAGCTTAAAGAAGAGCAGGTAAGGAGGGACGTCGAGGGTATCAAAATAGAACGCGAAAAAGCCAAAGCCGAGGCTGATGAACTGGCAGCCATCAATCAGGTGTATCTGATTGGAGGGGTGGTTATTTTACTCATTTTGGTTTTGGTCGCTTACCTGGCATTTAACCTGGGTAAGGTGAAAAGAAAGCTGGAGTCGCAAAATGAGGAGTTGTCGAATCTCAACAAAACGAAAGACAAGTTCTTTGGGATTATTGCCCATGACCTGAGAAGTCCACTGCTTGGGCTAGAGCACGTGGGAGAGGAGATCAATTATCAACTCGAGAAAGGACGACCCGAAGAACTCAGGGAGGTTTCTGATGAGGTGGAGCAAACCACCAAGCAGCTATCCGGCCTTCTCGACAATTTGCTCAACTGGGCGCTTATGCAGGACGGAATGATTCCACTTCACCCGGAGCAAGTGAATGTGGCTGAATCTGTTTCCACTGTTTTTGGTTTGATGGCTTCCCTGGCCAAAATGAAAGGGATCGAATTAGAAAGTGCTATTGGTGAGGGAAGCGAGGTTTTTGCTGACAGCAAGGCCTTTGATACGATCCTAAGGAATTTGATCTCGAATGCCTTGAAGTTTACCGCTGAGGGTGGAAAAGTGTACGTCCGATCTCACATCGAAGTTGATAAGGTTCGAGTGGAAGTTTCGGATACCGGGTCAGGTATGACCAAAGATAAACTCAAGGGTATTTTTGATCTGGACAAGAAAAGTGAAAGAGGTACAATGGGTGAAAAAGGAGTGGGGCTGGGTTTGATCCTTTGCAAAGAGTTGGTCGAGCAGAACGGCGGTTCGATTTTCGCCGAAAGCGAAGTGGGCCAAGGATCGAAGTTTACCTTTGTACTACCTAAGAAAAATGTCTAAGCTGGGAATTTATATCGTGGAGGATGAGCCGCTTTACTTGCGAAAGATCAAGCGGACGATCGAAGAGCTGAACTATGAAATAGTCGCTCATTCGGACAACAGCGATACGGCCTACATTCAGGTGCAGGATATGAAGCCTGATCTGATGCTCGTCGATATCAACATCAACGGAACGATGAATGGATTGCAACTCGTAGAAAAGCTGCAAGAGACACACGAGATCCCAACCATATTTGTGACTTCATTCAATGATAAGGAAACCTTTAATCGATCCAAGGAGCTGAAGCCCTTTGCTTTCATTACCAAGCCTTTTGAGCCTTCTGATCTTCAGAGAGCTATTGAGCTGGCTTTTGTCAATGTTAATCAAGGTTCTAGAGTTGACGTGTCTGAAAAAGAGCCCGCTAACTACCTCGTCAACGACTCCATTTTTGCGAAAAGTGGTCACCGAATTGAAAAGGTGCCTATTTCTGACATTCTCTATATCGAGGTGGAAAACAACTACTGTACACTCCATACGAGTGGAGATAAGAAATATGTTTTACGCATGAACATGGAGGCGGTATTAGATTATTTGCCGGAAGGCTTCATACGAACCCATCGAAAGTTCAGTGTCAATATCCACCGGATTGACTCCATCGACCTGCAGGACTCTGTGGTATATGTACAGGGGTATTCCGTAGGTGTAGGACGGGCCTACAAAGACGAGCTGATGAGTAAACTACAATATTTGAAGTAGTTGAAATATAAGTCTGTCGCTTTTCTCGCATACATTTTTTTGTTGTTCGCATTCTGAAATCCGTCGCTTACCCTCATTCCGAAAAATGGGAACCCTATGGACAATACCCTTGCATTGAATCAAAAAAACAATGCAATGTATTTTAAATCCAAACCCATAAGGTTGATGCTGACCGGTATCGCCTTTGTTTTGATGTTGTTTTCGCTTCGAGCGAAAGCTATAAATCGAGAATCAGCGGTCAACAGCCCGCCAAGTCTGGAAGTTGGACGCTTGTCTGTAGACGAAAACCAGCCAGCGGGTACGGTGGTTGGGTCGATTACCATTACGGATCCAGATGGAGATGTCATTTCCATAATGGAGTTTGGCGCCTACTCACCTTCCTATGACGCTTTTATTCTAGGTGCTGATGGTACAATCACTTTGCGCTACGACTATCAGCTTAACTATGAGAGCCATTCTTCTCATACGGTAGAAATCGGATTTACCGATGGAGAAGCTGTTGTTTGGGAGGAGTTTTACATCTACGTCAACGATATTAACGAGCCCACTCCTGCGGTACCCATGGACGTGGAGGTAGTGGACATCAGCGAGTCGGATGCCAGGGCGGTATGGCCGGTTGATATCACAGCCAACTATTATGATGTAGAAGTGAGACATGCTGGGACCAATATGCTATTGGATCACCATTCCTTCAATGGCGGCTCTTTGGATGAGTATGTCATGAATAATTTAAGGTGGGGTGAAGACTACTTGCTACGCGCACGAGCTACGAACAATGCCGGCACCTCAGATTGGACAGAGTTCATACCTTTTTCTACTCTGGAAGGCGAGGAGTATGCAGGACGGGCACTGTATTTCGAA
Source organism: Reichenbachiella sp. (assembly GCA_965222305.1). Lineage (GTDB taxonomy): Bacteria > Bacteroidota > Bacteroidia > Cytophagales > Cyclobacteriaceae > Reichenbachiella. The sequence goes on along the minus strand of OZ244943.1, from coordinate 2,567,064 downwards.
GAGCCAAGCTCTCCTGAATATTCTGGTACTTATGTCGCTTTTAGCTACTATGATGAGGTGCAGACCGATTTTACGATAGAGTTTTTATGCAAGATGGAATCGGTAGAGGGGGAGTTTAATCTATTGACAAAATCCGATACTGACTGGTCTAGCCCGGACATAGCGTTGGGTATGTCGGATGGAAAAGTCTATTTGGAGGCGGAAGGAGATCGTGCGATTTCATCGGAGGTGCTAAGCAATCCCACAGGCTGGCACTGGTTTGCTTTGACGGTCAGCATTAGCGAGTCCGGTTCCACCTTGGAATTGTATGATATGGACGAACTCATCATGAGCCATAGTTCAGACAACATAATTCAATGGAATCCGGACGAGCCATGGCATATTGGTAACAGGCCGGGTGCAGAGGGCTTTACAGGTATCATCGATGATTTCAGGATATGGACAGGTATTATTGATCAGGAGGATAGGGCGAATCATAGACTTACAAACCTTGAGGGTGATGAAACCGGTTTGGCTGTTTATTTTGATTTTGATCAGGAGGCGGACGCTTATACGCCCATGCTGGATCGTGCTTTGTTTGGTGATCAGATCACCGGCTCTCTTTCCTGGCCCATGGATGGAGATATGGTTACCTCCTTTCGGCCCAATCCACCAGCCTTTGAATGGGGAGAGAGTACGAGTTTTACGTTTGACGAAGAAACCTGGTGGAGTCCGACTATATTTTTCGATGTGACGGATGATCAGGGTAGTTGTGATGTAGAGGTGACGTTCGATAGTGGGGATACGGAGTTTTTTGATCTCTACAAATGGACTCATGATACGGGCTGTGAATTCGAAATTGCAGTGAATCAATTGCTCGATTACGAAGAACAAACCTCTTACAGTTTTGTACTTAAGGCCAATGACGGAATGGGCGGTATCGTTTATTCAGAAGTAACCATCAACCTCAACAACCTCAATGACAATCCCCCGGAAGCTGAGAATGCGACTTTTGGGATTGCTTCGACGATTAAGAATGGTGATGAGATAGGCACAGTCGCAGCGTCTGATCCCGATGGAGATGAACTTGCTTTTGTCATCCTATCCGGAGATCCGAGCAATGTTTTTGAAATCAATGGTGAAGGGGTTATTTCTGTAGCGGATGCTTCGGGTTTGGACTTTGATAATTGGTCGGACTATACTTTGGAAGTGGAAGTTTCTGACCCTGCCGACTGGACGATAGCCATGGTGACCATTACCTACAATCAGCCCCCGGTGTTTGATATCGAAAGCACCTATACTTATGACGAAGAAGCCTGGTGGAGCCCAACGATCTTCTTTGACGTGTCGGATGATCAGAGTAGCTGCGGTGTGGAGGTGACGTTCGATAGTGGAGATACGGAGTTTTTTGATCTCCACAAATTGACGCATGATACAGGTTGTAATTTTGAGCTGTCGGTCAATCAACTGCTGGACTATGAGGAGCAGTCATCCTACAACTTGACGCTCAAAGCCGATGATGGCCAGGGAGGAGTTTCCTTTACCGAAATCACCATTGAACTTAACAATATTAATGACAATAAACCGACTCTTGAGGATCAAAGCTTCAGTATCGACGAAAATAGTGTTCGAGGAGTAATAGTAGGCGCCATGGTAGCCGAAGATTTGGACGGGGATGTATTGAGTTTTACGATTACTCAGGGGAATACCCATAATGCCTTCAGCATATCAGGGAGTACGGGAGAGATCACCGTGTCTGGAAATACCGAGATTGATTTTGAAATCTTATCCTCGTATGCGTTGACGGTCGAGGTGAAGGATGGTGTGTTTACCACCGAGGCGCTCGTTGATATTGCGGTGAATGATTTGAATGAGGAAACCAATAGTGCTCCGATCATTTCCGACCAGATGTTTACCATCGATGAAAACAGTGAGGCCGGTAGCATGGTAGGATCTGTTTCAGCCAACGATCCTGATGGTAACACCCTGGTCTACTCTATCACTGAAGGAAATGAAGATGAGTATTTTGTAATCGGTGTATCATCAGGTGAAGTCACAGTGGGCGCAGATGCGGTACTTGATTTTGAGACACAATCCAGCTACTCAATCACTGTAGAGGTATCTGATGGGGAGTTGTCCGCAGAGGCGACCATCACCATCAATCTGAATGACGTAGATGAATCTGTCAATAGCAAACCAATAGCTCAAAATCAATCATTCATTTTGCCGGAGCACAGTGAGGAGGGGACTTTGGTAGGGGTACTTTCAGCGTCAGATGCAGATGGGGATGACCTGACTTTCGCAATTACTTCCGGCAATACCAACGAAGCTTTTTCACTGGATCAATTGTCCGGTCAGCTAATGGTAAGCAAACCCGCTTTTGTAGATTTTGAAACACAGAATCGCTTTGACTTGACTATTGAAGTATCAGATGGTATCGATGTGACGGAAATTCTTGTCATTGTGAACCTGACTGACATAGAGGAAAACAATCCAGTAATGAGCACAGGTGCTGAAATTGAAAAAGGAATTTCGGTTTACCCCAACCCGACCGCTTCGAGCTTTGGGCTGCAGGGCGAAGCAACTGGTGTGATCTACATCTATGATCAAAGAGGAACTCTCGTGCGGAAGGAAAATGTACAACCGGATGCCAGATACGATGTGAGCATGTTACACTCAGGTATATATCTTGTACGGGTGGTCGGAGAAAATACGATCCACAACAGCAAATTGATGATCAGGTAATTGCGTTGATTGCCCTGGCCGGAAACCTGGTTAGCCTAGACGGTGGATTCTTAATCCAGGCATTGATTCTGCCACCCCATTTTTGGGGTGGTTTTTTTGTGTTGGGAGCGTGGCTTCCTCGCCAGCAGTGTGCCAAAGGTCCAACTCAAAGCTTCTCCTCAAAAAACACCATCATTTTCAGAAAGCTCTTTTCCCACTTGGGACTTCCGTCATAGTGATGTGTCCCACCTTCCACGACATATAGCTGGGTATCTGCTCCATTGTCGACCAAGGCTTTTAACATCTTTTCGCTTTCCCCGATCTGAATATTGGTATCCTGGTCTCCGTGTATCAACAATACGGAGGCGTCAATTTTGTCGGCTCTGTATATTGGCGAACGCTCCTCCATCGACACCCCTTCTGAGCATCTTTCCGTTAGGCGGTTAATAATCCTTTCTCCCAAATCGCTGGTCGCCAACCACGGTGCAACATCTATCACTGGAAAATATGCCGCAACGGCTTTTACCTTTACCGAATTCTCCAGACTTGCTGCAAATAAACTCACCTGACCACCCTGAGAGGCACCTAGTAGCCCAATTCGGTTTGGGTCAATACCCTCTTGATTAGCCAACCAATTTATTGCATTGACTAAGTCATAGGGTTGCTTCCATCCACAATCATCCACACCACCTGTCTTTGGCCAGCCGCGCATGGTGATCGCCAGGGTAGTGTAACCATGAGAGGCTATTCGCTTAGCACTGCCGACATCCCATTGCGCCTCTGCGTCATACGGCATCCAGCCATGCACCAATATGATGGCCGGTCGAGGTTCTCCGGTTGGAGATGACCTGTATAGAACGGCATGCATTTCAATATCGTCAGATGAGATGATGACATTTTGTGAAGTTATTTTCGCCGGGTTCTGAGCCGAGACACTAATCGTATTACATAGAAGAAGAATGATGAGTAAACGGCTATATGAGATGGGTTGCTTTTTCATTCTATGATTAAATAGCCGTTTTGGGTTTCAGTAAATTTTTGAGCACAACGACCATTTTGATGCCATTCGATTACGGTAAAAAAATCGTCATCTATGGCCGAAACAAATTCCTGGTATATGTAATATTCCTGGTTGTCGAGATCTTTTGTTTCTATTAACTGTCCCTTGGTGTCTAGAATTCTTAACTGGCCGGGTTTACTGCCAAGGTTGGCAATAAGCATTCTTTCCGGTGGAGAAATATCTTGGCTATTCCTCTTGACTTCCTCTGTGCAATCAATCGGGACATAAGAGTTGACTCCTACACTATTAAAAAATTGGCGAAGCTGATCAGCTGAATAATCATGACGCAGCATTTTGATTATGCCAAGCATCTTCAATGTAATGCTGCGATGATAGTGAGTCGTCAGTGCCATATCGGATACCTTATACCAATAGGTGGCTACTCTTTTTTTGTAGTCAGGATTATTTATAAAATATTGATACCGTTTTTCAAGAGAGGATGAGTCTGATTTGGCAAACCAAAGGAAATTTGATGCCAGATATTCGATATTTTTATATCGTTGGTCTCTGACTGCAATCCATGCGTTTTCATCGTATGAGCTTGTGCGTCTTAATTCTTTGGCAGAAGTTATGATTGGGACATAGCTGGAAGGTACCGATTCCTCCAGCTCTAAAAGCTTATCTATATTTTCAGTGACGATATTCATTATTCGAAACCGTTGGTAGAGGTCTCCCAGGCGGTCATTGTGGTAATAATCCTTCTTAGTTAATTTTCCTTCAATAACTCCTCTCGCCTGGGAATCAAAGTCCTGAAAAAAATCAATTATCTCATTCGTCAATTTGACATTGTGAATTAGATCTTCCTCTACTTTGTCAAGTAGTGCTTCAATTTGAGCATCACTCTTTCTTTTTTGATTCCAATTGTTGAGCTGTACGGCAATTAGGATTCCTATTACCACAAGAAGAATTTCTCCTAAAGCATAAGCCAGATATCTTTTTAGATTTCCTTCATTCAATAATTTCCGCCTTATCCTTCTAAATAGTTTTAGCATCGATTCTATACTTTGTCCATATTCTTGTTAAGCACTATACTGATTAATTGATTGTGATTGACACAATTGCTCCTTTGGGTTAGTCTTAGCGCCATCCAATGCATGGCCTTCATGGGAAGTTATGTAATTATTCTTAACGAAAATCTTCCAAAGCACGGAAATAACCTCCCCGCACTAGAAGGAATTAATAGCACCACTCATGTAACGAATCAACCAAAATCACATACCCCCTTGTAGATTAGGGATCCGCGTTGGATATTTAACCATGAAAAAAGATACACTCAATAAATTGGCTCTGGAGGTGCTGTCCATCGTCTTTGCAGTCTTGTTGGCCCTGGGACTCAGTCACTGGCGGGAGGAGAGCCGCAAACAAGCCTCAGCCGATCGTGCCCTGACCAACATCCTTGTAGAGATTCACTCCAATAAACTCGATATGGAAGACAACTTTGAAATGCTCGAAGATAGAATCGAATCTCTCGATACACTGCTGAGGCAAGTTAAGGCTGGAGAGAAGCAGAGTGGCAACCTGGGGTTTAACATGCCTGTGTTGTCTAACTCTGCCTGGGTTACCGCCAACGCCACAGGGGCTGTGGAAAATTTTGAGCTTAATATGCTGATGGAGCTATCAGAGCTGTATCGCTTTCAGGATATGTTCCACAAAAACGGGATGGACTACTTCAGTCAATACAGTTCCCTGGAGTTCAACAAGGAAGAAAACTTTAAGGCGGCTGTTAAATCCAACATGGCCCAGGCCAGAACGACCCTTTCCCTGAGCAAACAGCTAAGTGGCAATTACTCAGAATTTTATTCAGAGTATTACAAAGCCCTGTCTGACTACATGCCTGATTCTTTGAAAACGTTGTATGCAGGGGAGAATTAATCTGGTTCGGCACGGAAATAACTTCCGCGTCAGGATGTGTGGTTAAATACCGCAATAACTATAGATAGTCATTCACCTCCACATATTCGAAGTCCGGAGAGTCTATAAAAAGTTGACGCAACTGCCAAACGTGCCCTGCTCCATAGATCATAAGGATACGGTCTTCTTGAGAAAAATCTGCTATGTCATAGACATTTGAAAAAATGCGAAGATTTCTTTGGTACCATCTGGCTATTCCGTCCGCTGATATGTACAAATCTCCTGCTCCTCCAACAAGGGCAGTAAGATAGGCTTGATGATCTTTGAGTCGGTTGCTTGGCTCATTGATTAGTCTGAAGTAGTCTAACAGAGACAGCACTGATTTCAGAGAGTCTTCCAATTCATACTTTCGTTCAAAATCGTATCGAGTGGCCTTTTCGATTTGTCCAAGTGATTTCAAATACTCATCTTTATCGAATTTGTCCCAATCTAAGTCAGCTCCAAACCATGGTGAATTGGATACATCCGAAGCGAATATGTAGTTATGTCCTAATTCTTTAGCCAGCCTAAATCCAATCTGATAGATTTCATTTGCCTTGTCCTCTATTTCAAATTGACCCATCAAAAAATTGTTGTACTCGACATTTAATATGCTGTCTCGCTCGATTCGCCTACTTTCTACTAAGATTTTTGTTGGGTTGAATTTCCTGAGCTTCTCAATTATTTTTTCCAATTCAGCTTGTCGTTGATCTTTCAGGATATCTACTGTGTAGTTTTCTTGATACGAATCCAGTCCCGGGTTATCAAAGTGAAAAACTCCAAGGATCATAGCTTGGGCTTGGTGTTTTCCTACGAATACTGTTGGATCCGAAATGGCCCTCATGGTTTTGGCTTTGATTTGGGCGTTTTCTAAGGCTTTGTTTGAGTTACAGCCCAAAAAGATAATCGGTACTGCAATCAAGAAAAGAAACGGTCTCATGTATGTTGGATTAGATTGATGATTGTGATTGGAATTTATAAAAAAGGATTCATTGACCCAATTCGAACCTGACCGGTACCGCTTGGTTTGAATTGTTTCCGATTAGCAATACTTAAGATAAATTTGAGTTTCTTTTTACCTGACCATCGATATACTTGGAACCTGACATCCATTCCATACTAAAACAATACTGGGGCTATGAGTCATTTAGACCCATGCAGGAGGAGATCATCCAATCCGTGCTGGACGGGGTGGATACCCTGGCTCTGCTGCCTACGGGGGGTGGGAAGTCTATTTGCTTTCAGGTGTCGGGTCTTGCACTGGATGGGATGACGGTGGTGGTTTCCCCGCTGATTGCGCTCATGCGTGACCAGGTGGATCAGTTGAGAAAAAGAAAAATTCAAGCCTCGGCCATCTACTCCGGGATGCCGGCTAGGGAGATCGACATTGTTCTCGAAAACTGCATGCAAGGCCAGGTGAAATTCCTGTACGTTTCACCCGAGCGACTCAAAACAGAGATTTTCACCGAAAGGGTCAAAAGATCGAACGTATCGCTGATCGCCATTGACGAAGCGCATTGCATCTCACAATGGGGCTATGATTTCAGGCCATCGTATCTCGAAATATCTGCTCTCTATGAGTTGCTCCCCGACGCCCGAAAAATCGCCCTGACCGCTACAGCAACCCGTGAGGTCAAAGAGGATATTTGCACCCGGCTGGAGTTTAAGGAACAGGCCGTTTTTCAGAAGTCTTTTGCGCGAAGCAACCTATCCTATTCGGCCTTCAAGCTGGAAAACAAAGGTCCCAAGCTCCTGGATATCCTCAAAAATGTACCAGGTTCGTCCATCGTATATGTGAGGAGCCGAAAGGAAACGGAAAACGTCGCAAAGTATCTGTACAATAGTGGGATCTCGTCGGATTTTTACCACGCCGGGTTGGAAAGCCGCTGGCGTACGCAGAAACAAGAAGACTGGATCTCAGGCAAGCGACGGGTCATGGTCGCCACCAATGCCTTCGGTATGGGGATCGACAAGCCTGATGTGCGGACGGTCATTCATCTGGACATACCCGATACGCTGGAAGCGTACTACCAGGAGGCCGGCCGTGCAGGCCGTGACGAAAAAAAGGCCTTTGCCGTGCTGCTGTATAGCGAAACAGATGTGTACAACCTGCGAAAGAGCGTCATCACCCGCAACCCCTCGCTGGATTACATCCAACGCATCTACCAGGCCCTGGCCAATTATTACAAACTGGCGATTGGTAGCAGCGAGCTCCAAAGCTATGATTTTGATGTGGCGGACTTTTGCTACCAGTACGACCTGCACCCCATAGAAGTGCACCACGCCCTTAAGAAACTCCAGGAAATGGGCCTGCTGCTCCTCAACGAAAGTATGGGTAAATCCAGCTCGCTGAAAATAGCGGTGAGCGCAGAGGAGCTGTACAAGTTCGACATCTCGAACGCCGCCTATGAGCCTGTAATCAAGTCGCTACTACGTCTGTATGGAGGGGGATTGTACACAAGTTTTCAAAGCATATCGGAGTTTGAGATTGCCAAGTTGGGCAAGCTGGGCAAGGGGGATGTCGTGAAAAAGCTCCACTACCTCCATGACATCAATATCGTGATCTACGAACCCGTAAAGTCCAAGCCCCAGCTGACTTATCTATTGCCTCGGCTGGACGCCGCCAACTTGGGTAAATACTTCAAGGACGTCTCGTCGCGCTATGATCTGATTGCGGACAAGGCCGAGCGTGTGGTGGCCTATGCAGAAGACGATCACCTGTGCCGAACGAGGGTTTTTCAGGAGTACTTCGATGAGGCGGCCTACCTCAACTGCGGTGTGTGTGATGTATGCCTGAAGGCGAAGAAAGCCAAAAAGCTTGCTGAGGGCCTGGACGATGCGAAAAAGCGGATATTGAGCCACCTCAAGCTGGGCAGTATGGAGATAGACGAGCTCAAGGAGGAATTGGAGATCACCGATGATTTTTTGTTTACCGAGGCGGTGAGGGTTTTGATGGATGAAGAAAAAATAGAATTGCTGTTGACAAATCTTTCTCTCAGGCATTAATTTGCAGCGACCCTAACATTAATTAAATACCTAACTATGCTTTCCAGATTTTTACCCCTATTATTTCTTGTCATTTCATTTTGCTCCTATTCACAGGATTTGATTGTGAAGACCAACGGTGATTCTGTTCGATGTAAAATTCTGCAAGAGGAGCCCGGATATTTCAAGGTTGAAATCAGGGATAGTGGAGATTCCCGACCGATCAGAATTTACAAGGAAGAAATTAAGCTCTACAGCTATAGAGTGGATCGAGGGGCAAAGCTCGATCTACTCGTTTTGAATACCAATGATACGATTCAGTGCAATATCATCCGAATAGACCACACAAAGTATTCCGTGGAGGTTATAAGACCCTACGAAAATGAAGTGGTCGACTATCCTAAATCGGAGATAAAGGGATATCAGTTGGGAGTGGACAAAGTAATGCGACCTCAGAAATCAGGGGTGGATACTATTTTCATTACTGAGAAGAATTTCATCGTAGGAACAATCGTCAAAGGAGATAAAAAAGGCAAGGTAAGCATAAAAGTCAAGTCTAAAAGCGGTAAAAAATCAGTTCTAGATGTCGATAAAAACCACGTACAGGAAATCAAATATGGGGAGATTCTGATTGGGGATATGCTGGATGGTGGGCCCAGACCGGGTCAGGTTGAGGATCATGAAGCCAACGAAGGGCTGAGTGTCATATCGATAGGTGTAGGCGCAGGGTTGGATTGCGGAGGCTATGGAGCCAATCTATTGCTCTATGGCAATAAGCACATAGGTATCATTGGCGGAGTAGGGTATTCTTATTCTAAAACCCCCGGAAGCAATATGGGTCTAAAGATACGTCTGGATGGAAGGCAGGAATCAAGGCCGGAGCTTTACTTTATGGCATTGTACGGATCCAATGTAGTGCTGCAATATGAATACTCTGAAGATGATGGTAGGTTGTTTTATGGTGGGAGCATAGGAATGGGCATGGACATTAGAACCAACAAAATGAAGGGTGGCGGGTTTTCGTTCGCTATTTTATATCCATTGACAGGATCGTACCAAGAGTACAAGAGAGATCACCCCTATGATGAATTTGAAGATCCGCCGGGCATTCGGTTGTCCATTTCTTATCGGTTTGCCTTGAAGTCGATAAACGATTAATCTTTCCTTCACTTTTAACAATTACACATGAGAACGCTACTGTTCGGTTTTCTATTCTTTTTTATTTCATTCAGCTCACTTAATGCTCAGGATCTGGTCATCAAAACGAACGGGGATTCTGTACGATGTAAAATTTATGAGAGGGGCTCCTCATACAGCAAGGTCGGTGTGGTTGAAGGCAATAAGTACGTCAAGAAATCTATTTCTGCTAAGGAAATAGCGGGTTTCAAATTCAATTTTGAGCCGAGCCCATTAATTGATCTACTCATCTACCCCAATGGTGATACCCTCCGTGTGCATATCCTGAAAGAAAATAAGAAATCCCTTTATGTTGAGCTTTTCGAGTATGACCTTACGACTAGGAAAAACAAGGAGAAGCAAATTGCCAAGTCAGAGCTGAAAGACTATCGATACTACGGCAACAGAAATATGATAGACGTCAAGACAGGTGTCGATACTTTGATATTCAATAATGGCAACGTAATGTCGGGTACGATCTATTTGGACAATGCCTTGGAAGTAGGAATCAAAACCAAGAATAAAGAAGGGAATGTCAGGGATGTGGTTGTCGAAAAGAGATTGGTTAAAACGGTTAATTATGGCACTAAACAGGTACCGGTTTACTACGATCAATCGAAAGAAGAAAACGACCCACATAATCGAAATTCAAGAGAAACCGATGTGGCTTCTATTGGCTTGGGCATAGGGTTGGATTATGGTGGGTTCGGTACCAACGTCCAGGTTTTCCCTGTCAGTGGACTGGGATTTGTAGCGGGGATCGGCTACAATCTATCTGATGTACCTGGTTGGAACGTCGGATTGAAACTAAGATTGTCCCTGAGCAATACTCGGCTACACAGGCTTTATGTCATGGGTTTATATGGGTATAATTTCGTTCTTGTAACAGAATATGCTGATCTGGGTATTGAGGAGCTGTATACCAACTATGATTTTACCTTTGGTTTTGGGTTCGAGATTCAGACCAATAGAGAAAAACCCAACGTCCTAAGCCTAGGAGTCCTTTTTCCCATACATAAAGATATTCCTGATTACTATTTAGAGGATTTGGAGAATTATTACGGATTTGGGATATCCATAGGATACCGGTTTGGAATTGCAACGAAACTGCGAAAGTAATCCCTACTTCGTCCGCTCTATAGTAAACTGCACCAGCTGCTCCAGGGAGTTTCGCGCTTCGGACTCAGGGAAGGTTTTGAGGATTTGGATGGCTTCAGAATGGTATCGATCCATCACCGAGGTGGCGTACTCGATACCGCCTTTGTTTTTTACGAAATCGATCACCTCATTGACCTTGCGGGTGTTTTCGTTGTGCTTTTTGATTAGGTGGATGATGTGCCGCTTTTCTTTCCAGCTCGACTGGCTCAAAGCATAGATCAGGGGCAGGGTCATTTTCTTTTCACGAATGTCAATGCCCAGGGGCTTGCCGATTTCTTGAGTGCCATAGTCGAAGAGATCGTCCTTGATCTGGAAGGCCATGCCTACCTTTTCGCCAAACTCACCCATGGTGGTGACGGTGGCAGGGTCAGCGCCTGTGGAGGCAGCTCCCACTTTACAACAGGCCGTGATCAGACTGGCTGTCTTCTGGCGAATGATTTCATAGTACACCTCCTCCGTGATGTCGAGTCGCTTGGCTTTTTCCATTTGTAGGATTTCTCCTTCACTCATCTCCCGTATGGCCTCTGATACCAACCTGAGAAGGTCAAAGTCTTCGTTTTCTATAGAGAGCAACATGCCTCGTGACAGCAGGAAATCACCCACGAGCACGGCGATCTTGTTTTTCCACAATGCATTGACGGAAAAGAAGCCCCGGCGATACGTGGATTCGTCCACCACGTCATCATGTACGAGGGTAGCGGTATGTAAGAGTTCGATCAGGGAAGCCCCGCGGTAGGTGGATTCGTCGATCTTGCCTACGGTGGAGGCACTGAGGAAGACAAACATCGGCCGCATTTGCTTGCCCTTGCGCTTGACGATGTAGGTCATGATCTTATCGAGCAGCATGACCTTGCTCTTCATGGAATTTCTGAATTTCTTTTCGAATTCAGCCATTTCCGTGGCAATCGGCGCCTGTATGTCTTTGATATTGATTGGCATATTTGCGGCACAATATTAACATATTGTAGTCAATCCCGATTCCGGATAAAACAATTAATCCGATTATTTAGGCTACTTTACTGCACTTCAAACCGTTAGATGATTGGATGGACAAAGACACGACCCTTCTCACCTGCTTTTTAGCGAAAAACGGAGATACGAAAAATCAAATTGTGATCCGTTCGTCGAGCATTACTGTGTACTACAAAGGCAACCGAGAAGATTTTGGCTATGGCGAATTGAAGGGCATCAGGGTCGGACGAAAGAAACTTATAATACCCCTGGTGTTGGGCGGAATCGGCACCTCCTTTTCTATGCTTGCCCTGATGCTGGGGTGGTATCATTATGAGCTTAACCTTTTAGCGGTGTTTCTGTTTTTCATGTGGATGTACTACGGGTTTTCCGGATCAGATGCCTTGGCAGTGGATGTGAAAAACCACCAACATCTCTACTTGCTCAGGTCCAATAGGAAAGTGGTACAGGAGGTGATTAATTTTCTGACCGAGCGGATGTGGAAAATCAGCTCCAATATCGAGAGCCAGTTGTTTCATATAGCTGATCGAGAGCAGTGGGAGTCTCAACTGGGTCGATACTATTATGAACCCCAATCGTTCGAGACCGATGGGTTTGTCCATTTGAGCGAAAGGCAGGATCTGCAGGAGACCGTGAAGCTGCATATGTCACCGGGTGCTCAGCTTATTCTTGTTTGTATCAATCCTAAATGGCTTACGGAGCCTATGAAGTATGATTTCGTTTCTGGCCGGGGCAAAGAAATGCCCCATCTCTACGGCGCATTGAATAAATCTTCAATCCTGTGGGCCGCTGAGCTGTCAACAGAAGATTTGTTGGCAGGATATTTGGAAACTTATGAGTAATTTTAAGTTAACAATGAATTAATATGGGACTGACGAAAACGGAAATCTTCAACGACAATCAAAATCACCTCGCCCTGATAGCAAAAGCCATGGGGCATCCTGCCCGCATCGCGATATTGGAGCACCTGCTTAAGTCGGATGCTTGTGTTTGTGGTGATATCGTCGTTGAGCTTGGGCTGGCACAGGCCACCGTATCCCAGCACCTAAAAGAACTCAAAAACATAGGCCTGATCAAAGGCAACATTGAGGGTACCAGCGTATGCTACTGCATCAACGACGAAAAGTGGAGTGAGGTGAGCGGTTCGTTTGCTGATTTCTTTGCACGCAAGGTTCCAGCGTTGGATTGCTGCTAAGTCCGCTACAGCTTAATAAACCTAAGATTTGTTACCCTATCACCATCCTGCACTCGCAGAATGTACATGCCCCGAATGAGCTTCGATACATTATAGGTCACGTGGTTTGCCTCACGTTTGATCACCGGAACTTCTACCATTTTTCCTGACAAGGTGATAACGCTCAAAGACGAATGGTCCAGGCCTTCAGACTGTAGAGTCATGAGGTTGGCAGCCGGATTGGGGGTGATAGAATATTCGCTATGTGGATTGAAATAAACTGAAGCGGCAGAGAAAGTTTCTGAAGTCCCGTCCAAATCGATTTGCCTCAACCGATAATAGGACCAACCTAAGGCAGGTCTTGTATCGGTGTATTGATAATTCGTTAAACTGGTGGTGTGGGTAGCACCCGGGATTTGAGCGATGGCGAACCAATTTCGCCCGTCATCAGATCGCTGTAGCTCAAAGTAGTCATTATTGGTTTCGGAAGCCGTAGACCAGCGGATTTCAACAGCATTCGATGTGCCCGCAACCTCAAAGGAAACCAACTCGACAGGTAGAGGTATGCCGCTACCTCCACAAGTGCCTCCTGAGGCGCACTCTGAAAAGTCCTTGCCGTCAGTTTCGTTATACACCAGTTCGACCCCTACCGTCACACTACCGGTACCATTGAGATCACTGTCTGGTGAATTGTTGTATATGTATACCCCACCCGTCACATTGAGGGTGCCATCTACGGTGACGGTGCCTGGGCCGTCTCCATTGACTGGTTCCACAGGGCTGGAATCAGTACGGAGATCCCCGGGGACATTAACTATACCTCCTGTTTCAATTTCTAGAGAACCGTCACTATACACCTGTATATCATCCCCGATATTCGCTACAGCAGAGCTACCTATTACTACCGATCCACCGCTGATCCATAGATCCTCAGCGCCTGCCATGTCCAATGAGCCGTCAAGGTTAAATGTACCGAATACACGTATATCATTCGGGTCATTTTGGATCATATCGAGGTAGGTGCCTGCATCTATGGTGAAAGTGCCACCTGCTTCTATGATGAGGTCGGTATCCCCGTTTGAAAATCGTATTTCATAAGGGCCTGTGATGGTAATATCGTTGAAGATATTGATCAATGCCTCCCCGCTGTTGTCCACTTCACAGTCGGCAGTAAGCGTGAAAGTATCCGAAGCACCCTGCAGATCCGCAAGGGTTGGACATTGGCCCATAGTGCTAAAATGAGCAAACACAATAGCGCATGCCATGATCGCCCATCGTAATGAATGGGACATAATAAGCCATCTATTCATACCCGTCATACCTCTTTCTTTCAAAGGATAATAAAGGCGGGGGTTGGAAGTTGTGAATTTTCTGCTGCTAGCGGGAGTATAAATCTAATGAATTATACTGTAAGTCTTTGTGTGTGAAACGAGGAAATCGCCTGTCTATTGCTTCTTTCTCAGGTACTTGTACTCCATATCCCACAAGACTTCATTGTCAAGATTGGTTTTGATGAATTTTTTGTGCTGACCGATGGAGTTGATTACCACGTTTAATGTGTCGAAAGTGTCCTGGGAGATGCCATGAAAGATGAGGGAGTCACCCTCAAGGCGGTACTCGTAGATGCTAAATACAGGTCTTTTTTGATCGGTTCGAATAGGTGAAATATTTGCTAGCTTCCGGTCGGAAATAGTGGTGGTAAATCCCCTGAACAGGTCAATGTCCTGAAGGTTTTCTACTGTATCACTTACAATCTGTATTAAATATTCCTTCTCATTGAATGGTGATATTCTCATGAAATGAGCCCCGTATTCAACGTCCTTTTTTGTGTTTCTGTTGACGGCCGACAGGTAAGTCCAGTCTCCTAAAAGCTTGGATTTAATTGTTCGTTCTTTAGGCTTGCCGATGGGATAGTGAGAAGTGTATTCCATGCAAGAACTTAGCGTAAGCGCCAGCACGAAGCATGCGATCATCCCTCTCAGCGAATTGCTATGAAGCTTTTCTGTCAAAGGTTTTGTCGTAGTTTTCATGGTATCCGTCTTGTTCGGTGCCCATCCACCGATCCCAAAAGTTGAAGTATATACCAAAGTTACCATGAAAGTACTTATGGTGTAGATTGTGGTGGGTCACTGTGGTATTCCATTTGCCCAGCCAGGTTTGCGTAAAGCCCTTGGGATACACCTCAAAGCCGTTGTGGCCCATTATATTCATCACAGTCATATACAGTACAAAAATGGTCAGGGCCAACCAGTGTGTAGGAAACAACCATGCAAAAATGATGAAGATCAATCCGGCAATCGCTGCCTCCCAGGGGGTCTGAGAAAAGGCTGCCCAGGGAGATGGATTGAGTGAGATATGATGAAACTTATGCACCCGGGGATAGACCCATTTAATATGCATAAACCGATGGGTCCAGTAGAAATAAGCATCGTGCAGCACGATCATAGCGATGATGCTCCCGATGAAGTACCACCAGCCGTATTCGGCTACATCGGTGTAGATAAATGTATGCCCAAGACTGGCAGCGTAGATCACCACGCCACCCTCCAGTACATGCATTAGCAGCGTGACGAATGACAGGCTGAGCTCATGTTTCAGGATTTTGTCAGTAGTATATTCTTCCTGGATCTTAATGTCCAAAAAGCGATCCTTGAATGGGGACTTGTAATAAATGTAGTACACCAACCACGCAAAACCGTACGAAACGCCAATGTATGCCACAGAGGCAATCAGCCATATCCCGTACCAGGTCTCAGTCAACCATTCCATCTTTCCTTAGTTTTATTGTCGGAACCTCACCATTTCGGATTCTTGGCGATAAAACTATTCCATTTTCATGGAAATGAGAAAAAATCAATTGGAATGAATTGCTGCGCTTTTCGTAGTAGCGCTAGGCTCTGATTCCTTAATGTATTGTTGGATCATTCCGGCCATGAGCATACAAGCTATTGCAGCCAATGTCGCATTGCCCATAAAGTCAATTTCTGAATAGATGAACCCGGCGATAGCTGAGCCCAGGGCCATGCCCAGCTGGCCAATCGAGATGGTGAGGCTCATCATTCGTCCCCGGATTTCGCTTTCCACTGATTCTGCAGCCAGGGTCTGAAAAGGCACCCTGCGTGCCACCATCAGTGTCATGATCAAAAAGAAAACTGGATAGTAGACTTTTGGGAACCCACCCAAGAGAAAGATGGACATAGGAATCGCGATGACCAGGAGCAAGTTAGTAAATATAAGAATCTGCTTGCGGCCCCATCGATCCGATATTTTCCCCGAAAGGGGGCCAGCAAATACGGTGGCTATTCCTCCGACTAGAAATAACAGAGCGATCTCGTAGTGACTCACATGCAGGTGCTCTTCCATCCATGTGGGGAAATACACTACGAATACCGTGAAGCTAAAAAACATGAGCAGGTAACTCATGGCAATGGTCTTGACGCTGGGAATTTGCAGAATCAACCAGTAGTTTTTGATCGTTTCCTTTATCGTCAGTCCACAGTCAGATTTTTTAACGTTGGGCTCGGGGAGCTGCCATAAGATCATGAAAAATGCTACGGCCATGATCAGTCCAAATACCTGAAAGGGAGCGTAAAACCCGATGCTTCCGGAAAGTAGGGTGCCTGCCGGGATGCCCAACACCTGACCTGCAGCACTGCCGGTCGCCACTACACCATTGGCCCAGCCGCGCCGCTCAAAAGGGTAGTAGTCACCCACGTAGGCTACACATGATCCGGTGAGTATCCCGCCGGCAAATCCTGAAAGGATACGGAAAGAGAGCATCGAATAGTAGTCAACGGCAAATGAATGCAGCAGCAAAGCTGCCGCCATAGCTGCTGAACCAAATACAAGGATTTTCCTTCGGCCGTATCGGTCGGACAGGGGCCCGGTGATCAATGCCGTGATGCCAAGAGTAATGGCATAGGCGGTGATCAAGGTGCCTCTCAGTGCCTGGGGAATGTCGAGCTGGGTGCCAATTTGGGTGAGTATAGGTGAAATGATAAAAAACTGGCTGCTGGACGCAAACATCAGCAACCACAGGGAAAACAGGATGATGGCGCTTTCCAGCTTTTTATTCTTCAATTGAGTTTTGACCTTGGTTGATAACCTAGTACGGTGGATTGAGGGTAGGGTTGATGAAAAGGAGGATTTTAGTATTTCTCATAGATCAACCGCATCACTTTTTCCATTTCCCGCTTTACGGGTGTCGATCCGGAGGGGTAGTTGTTGTTCATAAAGCTAAAGAAAAGATGCCTTCCGGAGGCTGTTTCGACGATGCCCGTCAGGTTATGGTTATTACTCAGTGTACCGGTCTTGGCGAATACATAGGGTTGTTCCCCTTCGAGTGGCTCATAATAGTTTCGCAGGGTGCCGTCTACACCACCGATGGGCATCATCTGTTTCATGGTTCCTATAGGTATTTTTTGGTTGATTTTTTCCAGCACTTGTATCATGGAGGCAGGAGTGGCCAAATTGTATCTAGATAGGCCAGACCCATCTCGCCAGATAGGTTTTTTTTCTAAGTCTCTAAGGTAAAAGTTGAGAATATGCCTTCTGACAATGCTCGAGTTGACCTCCCAGCCTTGTGCAAATGCACAGAGATAGAGCAAATGCTCTGCGGTGAAATTGTCACTCACCTTGAGCATATAAGCATAAAGGTCGAGTGACGGTACGGAAAAGATCGTGTCGGTTTCGCTGAACCTGAAGCCTTCTCTCACCGAAATGAATCGATTCAAAGTATCTTCCAGTAGCGCCACCGTCAGTTCGTCTGATGTGATGAACGGAACCCGGTTTTTGTAATTGCTGCGGGCGGTATCCGGTGCAAAGGCGAAAATATTGGCTTCACGGGCTCGCTGGGGAATAGGCTCAGGCTCCTCCTGGATTTCCACGAAATCTTTAAAAAAAGGTGGATAGACCTCAAAAACGTTTTCCAGCGTGTCGTATATAAAGGAAACCGAATTGGCATATATGGGAAAAGGACTTCGTTCCTGTTGGTAATAATACTGGTAGTCTTCCCATGTCCATCCGGGGGCTTGCTTGTTGTCGCTAAATTCGGATGGAACGAAGCACAATTGTTTTGTTGTATCTGACAGTAATTCAAAAGCCCGCTGTGATTCTACTGAAGGATGCAGAAACGTCGGATCACCGGTGCCTTGAAAGAACAGCGTATCGTTTTGGATTTGGTAAAGTAGGCCCGGTATAGAATCTCCTAACAATTCTAATGAGGCATACCAGGTCAGTAGTTTGGTGTTGGAGGCGAGGTTGAAGTATTTGTCTTCGTTCCAGCCGTAAAGCGCTTCTTTAGATACTGGATCGTAGAGTTGGAATCCTGTGAAGTGGCTGTTGAAGAACTCGGATCGGCTCAATTCTTTTTTGAGAGCCGTTTTACTCAATCCGGACTTCAGGGTAGTACAGCCCGTGACCCATAGTGCAAGAGAGAGAAATACAAGGAATCGGAGTGCTTTCAAGTGTGCCGGATTATCTGTTGGCAAATTAATCCTTCGATAAATAAAATCTCCATTCGCAGTATTTTTATTTTCTTACATAAGAATAACCTAATACTGTGAAAGCCAAACTGACCTTATTTGTCCTTGTCTGTCTGCTACTGAGCAGTTCTTTCCGCACAGCTTACTGGGGCTTTTATGCCCACAAGAAGATTAATCGTTTGGCCGTTTTCACCCTACCCCCTGAGGTGATAGGTTTTTACAAAAGCCATATTGCATACATAGAAGAAAATGCCGTGAACCCCGACAAGCGCCGTTATGCAGTCGAAGGAGAGGCCCCCAGACATTACATTGATCTGGATGTCTACGGAGCGGATGCTTTGGATATAATGCCACACCGATGGGACAGCGCGGTGGCTCGATACACCGAGGATACCTTGCAGGCGTATGGGATTGTGCCATGGCACATTTCTCTAACGAAGTTCCTTTTGACAAAAGCTTTTGAAGATCAAGATTTGGGGGAAATCCTAAGGCTGTCAGCGGATATTGGTCACTACATAGGTGACGCGAATGTGCCGCTGCATACTACAGAAAACTACAACGGGCAATTGACCGATCAGCATGGCATCCATGGTTTTTGGGAGTCGCGGCTGCCGGAGTTGTTTTCAGAGGACTATGATTTTTTTGTCGGTAAGGCTGAGTACATCGACGATGTATCAGAATATACTTGGCAGGCGGTGGCCCGTGCCCATCATGCGGTTGATTCTGTTTTGCTTTTGGAAAAACAGCTGTCAGGCGATTTCAACCCTTCAAAGAAATATTCCTATGAGGAGAGAGGAGCTTCCACGGTACAGGTGTATTCCAAAAAATACAGCAGTTCGTACCACCTCGCCTTGAGCGGTATGGTAGAGAGACAAATGAGACATAGCATCAAAATGGTAGGTGACATCTGGTACACCTGCTGGGTAGATGCGGGACAGCCGGATCTTACGGAACTGTCAAAAATGTCCTTATCGGAGTTTCAAAAAGAAAGGCTCAAGGAGGAAAAGGTTCGCTGGGAAGATCGAGTGGTAGAAAGCCGTGAGCATAACTAGCATTTGACTAGCTCACTTTTTCTTCTACCAGATGCTTGAGCTTTTTCCAGTCTTTTTCTGTATCCACGTCACTTAGCTCTTCCAGCAAATGGAAGCTCAACCCAAGCCGAGTGATTTGGTTTAGCGTAGCATTCATTACGTTGGAAGTACCCCATTCGATGTCCTCAAATAGTTCGGGTACCACCTTCTTCATACCGATAAGATAGTATCCTCCGTCCTTGGCAGGTCCGACTACCACGTCCATGATGTCGAGGGCTTGAAACGCCTCCTCCAGGATTCCTTTGCTCAGCTCAGGACAGTCCGAGCCAATAACACATACCTTATCGTATGACTTAAGCTCTGTTTCAATGGCACCCTTCATTTTTTGGCCCAGATCACCAGCAGTTTGCGTTTTCTTGGAGTATTTGTAGGAGGTCTTGTCACTTGGTAAAACGGCCTTGGTGAAATAGAGGACCTTACGGCCACTCCAATCATTGACGACCTCCATGGTATGGGACATGAGTTTTTGATACACTTCCAGTGCTTTTTCATCACCGGCAGTTTGGGCCAGGCGTGTTTTCACCTCTCCCAGCTCAGGATTTCTTAAAAAAATGATGAGTCGTTCTTTAGACATAGGTTTAGGTCAGTCTACGGTTCATAATCAATTCTCTCCATGCTAAAAATGCTACGCTAAGGTATTCTAAATAAATGAAATAAATGGGGTGATCGTAGCCCGAAGGTGTGTACCCGACATAGGATAAAAAAGCCATCAGTGACCAAAGAATTGGGAATCGATATCCGGTCGCCACCGAAAAGGCAATAAGTGGAATAATGTACCAGGGATGCACCGTTGTACTCAGAAAAAGTTGAATTGTAAGGATGATGGTGAAAACATATGAAAGGGATGTGTTTGGACTTGTTTTAGCAAATGAAATCCATAGGATCAGGCATAACGCAAGACCCGACAGGATAGGCCCTGCGAGGTATACAATGTCAAAACCGACGAGCCAATAACCCACCTGACGTATCAGAAAAAACAGGCCGGAGTTGAATTCAAACTTTTCAAAAAACAATGGCACGCTTTGGGATAGCCCAAATGCAAATTCCCTGTCTATTAAAGGGATGGACAGCACAACTGCCGTACCCATAATGATGAGATAGCTGCCGATTGATCGTTTCCATCCAATTTTATTGATAAAAACAGGTAGATACATGAGGGGGTTGAACTTGACCAGTGTACCACATGCGATAGCCAATGCTCCCGATTTCCAGCGGTTGCGCTCTATGAGTGTGATCGCCAACAAAATGAAGAACAGCATGATCCCCTCCAGATGAAGGTTACCGGTGAGCTCCAGGATCACCAGGGGATTGAGGGCATAGAGTGCCACCTTGTGTCTAGACGTATTGGCAAAAAAAAGGGCCAATAGGTAAATAGTGCCGATATCAAAGACAAAGATGATGAGTCGCAAAATCCAGAGGCCCCCAAGGATGGAATCAGGGAGGCCGGCCATGTAAAATATGAATTGGCTGATCGCCGGATAAATGGTATAGTATTCTTTGGAATTCAGTCGATCATAAAGCAAGGGATCTGCCGGAAAGTACACTTGCTTATCAAGGAGGTTTTTTGGCGTTTCCGCAAAGGGGTTGATTCCCTGGGCTGTCACTTTTCCATCCCATAGAAAGCGATAAAAATCATCCGATAGGCTTGGGAACCCCCAAAACAACAGGAAACGAGAGAGCACCGCGAGAATCATGATGTGGCTAAAAGAAAGCCTGAGGCTATAGCATTTAAGATATGCCAGCCAGCTAATGACATAAAGTCCCAGTAAGTAAAGGGTTTCGCTCCGCTTGATCCCGTAGTGGATGAGCCAGAGCGGCGCCATCAGCAGAAAAGAACTTAGAAGTATTTTAAGAGGTCGTGTGTTGCGCATTCTTCATCGCCAGCAATGAATGGATGAAGATAATGCCAAACCCGATAGAAAGCATGGTGTGAAATACGATAAAAATAAAGTCCCCGCTGGCGACAGCCAGTCCTACTCCGATCAAAAAGTAGACCGCTAGAAGGCCCTCAAGGATCGTCTGCCAGCTCCATTGAAGCTGGACGTATTGGTTGCTTTTCCAGCTGTCTTTTTTGCTTTGCACGTTGAATTTTGGGGTACGAATGAACGGCGTCTTTTTGCCGAGAAGCCCCTCCGCTACTGCCAGGGCGTTGTGCAGTGACAGCCCCATAGAAAACATGAGAAACAGTGGATACTTCTTGACGAAATACGAGAATGGATTTTTGATCCCGATATGAAAAACTGATACAAAGTAAAAAGCCGTGATGGAGAAGAAACCGAGTAACAACACCTTGCCTACCTGCCAAAACCATTGGAAAACCTGTGTCTCAGAATTGAGGATCAGAAGTGGGAGGCTGACCACCGAGGCAATGAGCAATGCCAGAAAGACCGAACTGTTGAGCAGGTGAAAGAAAGCATGGATCTTTGTGGTGAGACTATTGCCGGAGGTCAATACCTTCCAGAGGTTTTTTCGAGCTGTTTCGGCTGCTCCCTTATTCCATCTGTATTGTTGAGACTTGATGGCCGGCATGATTATGGGCAGCTCTGCCGGGGCCTGTACGTCTTCGGCGAATTTGAACTTCCAACCCTTCAACTGAGCACGATAGCTCAGATCCAGGTCTTCGGTGAGTGTATCGGCTGACCAACCCCCAGCTTCCATGATGCACTCCTTGCGCCATACGCCGGCCGTCCCATTGAAATTCATAAAGCTCCGGGTCATGTTGCGACCGGTTTGCTCGACATTGAAGTGGGCATCCAGCCCAAAGGCCTGCAGCTGGGTGAGGATAGAGTAGTCACGATTGAGGTGTCCCCACTGTGTTTGTACACAGCCGATGCTTGCATCCTCAAAATACGAAACAGTTTTCAGCAGAAAGTCCGGCCGGGGGAGGAAGTCCGAGTCGAAGATGGCGAGGAATTCCCCCTTGGCGAGACTCGAACCATGGGCAAGTGCACCGGCTTTATACCCTCGGCGGTTATCTCTTTGAATGTGATGAATGTCCAGACCTTCATTTTGGTATTGACGTACCTTTTGGGTCACAATACTGGCGGTCTCGTCATTGGAGTCATCCAATATCTGTATCTCCAGTTTATCCTTAGGGTAGTCGAATGCCGCAATGCCGTCGATCAGCCGTTCGACGACATATCTCTCATTGTAGAGAGGGAGCTGAACGGTGACATGAGGGAAATAATTCGTATCAGTTGACGGTTTTTGGTGGGGCTTGGATCGGAGGTAGGCCCAGGTGAGATGAAGCTGATTGAGGCTGAATAAGAAAATAAACAGTAGGCAAACTCCAAATATCCCAATCAAAATCCACTCCATCACCAATGCTTAAATATCGTCGTAATAATCTTGTACCCGGCAAGGAAAGTGCCCTTAAACGTGCCCGATACTTTAGAAACACCAATTCGCCTGCGATAATTCACCGGCACCTCAGATGTTTTCATTTTGAGTCTGGCAGCTATGATTTGCATCTCGACCGTCCATCCATAGGTTTTGTCCTGCATGCCGATTTTTAGCAGGCTGTTATATCTAATTGCCCGAAAGGGCCCCAGGTCTGTATAATGTACGTCATAAATTTTACGAATCAGGTAGGTTGCCAACCAGTTGCCGAACAACTGTTGAAAAGTCATCGATCCCCGCTCTTTCTGCCCAAGCGCCCTGGATCCAATCACCAGGTCATAGCCTTTGTTTATTTCGTTAATGAGCTCTCTCATTTGATCCGGGTAATCAGAATGGTCCCCGTCCAAAAATACAATGATATCGGGTTCGGTCAGTCCGCAACTGGCGATATGATCCATTCCTCTCAGACAGGCATTTCCATAGCCTTTTTTCTTTTCGAGGAGTACGGTGGTGCCTCTTTGCCGGGCGATCTCGGGGGTGTCATCCGTGGAACCATTGTCCACAACAATGATATCCCGGATCAGGTCTTGTGGGATCTCGTCGATCACCAATCCCACGGCGTTTTGCTCGTTGAGTACGGGGATGATGACGTCTATGATTTGTGTCAATTCAATGTTTTTTGTTGTGACAAAATCACCGCAAGGTTAGTTTAGTCTTCGGGATAAGGGATAAAAACGAAGTTGGTAAACTCCTGATCCACCACAAACAAGCAACAGAACTCGTCAGGGTCTTTATACGCATCCTCAAAGTCCTTAATGTTTTCTTTTTCTACTATTTTTCTCTGTACAAACTCATCCAGAAAGGAAGCGTGGTAGTTCCAGGTAGCCTCTAGTTCTGTCTTTTTGATGAGGGGCTGGCCAATGGGAATGTCCACCTTGGATACCGGAAATATTGGGTAGTCTGAGAAGCCTCTAGTGCGAATCTGGTAAGAAGCTTCCTTTAGGTTGTCAGACACTCGGGCGAAATCTTCCGAGATCGTGCCAAGGTATTTGCCGCTAAGTTCCGGATCGTTGTTCATTTATTGAGTTGAAAGTTTGAAAGTGCAAAGTTAAAAAGCCGATCGTTAAAAGTTCATCTATTCATGAATGCTGCTTTCTTTTTAGACTTAGAAAGTCCTCTGCTGTCAGTGATTTGATCAATCAGATTGGTTGATCCTTCAAGAAACGAAAGATTAAAATACTTCTTCTTTGAATGACCAGTCGTTTACAGAATATCTTTTGCTAAAGACCATTCCAAGAGCGTTATTTTCGGCATGTTCGAATACAAAATCAATTTCTTCCCCGTTGATAATCAATTCATAATGAATCTCCCACTCCGGATCTTCCATCATAGTATAGGGTGGCTCGCCGTTGTACACTGTAACCTTAAGGCTGTCTGGTTCCTGGGCCAAGGCAGATGTGATATTAACCTGAATGTCTAATTCAGGGTTGCTATGAACCGTCTCACTATCATAGACCAAAACATCATCCGCATAAACAGTGACTCGGTTATCAATTCTTGAGAACTTTAGCAAGCTCTCTGAGTCAGAGCTTAGCTTGTGCTCAGTTGTTTTGATGGTCTCTTTTTTTTCATTTTTTGCTCCTGGCTTGGAACAAGATATGATCAAAGGCAGTACTGTGGCGATTAAAAATATTCTCATGTGATGCCCATTATGGATTAGCAATGGCGAAGCTAGTTAAGTTGAAGGTTTCATATCTAGCCTTAAAACGATTCATTTTGACTAATCGTGGAAGTACGCAAATATCATGCAAATGTTAAAAACAAGGTATTGGAATTACTCTTTGCTCAAATTCAGTTTTGCGAAGAGATTGGCACTAAAGTTTACCATGTCATTATTGGGCTCATAATACATGTTGAATCTATAACTAAGTCCCGCATTAGTACCCCATGTCATTCGCTTTCCATACTGAGCAAAGGTGAAATTGACTGTGTATTCAATATCGTGCTTGTCAATTTTGGTGATATCATTAGGAATTCGTGAGAAAAAATAGTCCTCGTCGAATCGTATCCTTTGCATGCTAAGTCCTAAATCATATTTGCTTTTTAACCAGAGAAGGTTGAAAAAATCGGATACAGATCCAGGGCCTATTCCCGCTCCCATTAGCTGTCCGTCATTGGTATATCCCTGTGTATTTACGTGATGTGAATAAAAAGGAGGTGTAGGCCGATATAGGTAGGACTGAAATCTGTTCAGAAAAGTGTGCTCGTAGCTGATCATGATTTCCTCCCCCGATTGTGTTTTGAAAATCTTTTCCAGTCCCAAAGCATATCCTCTGCTGTGCTCAAATTCAGTAATAAATCTACGGAAGCTACCATTGAAATCTGCCCTGGCAAATTCGAAATAAATGCGCATGTCCTGCTCAGGTATTTTCCATTCTATAAAGGCGGAAGCTAGTTGATCAAAGGTGTCATTTCCGGTATCAAGTGTATCTCCAATAATTCCATCGTCTTTAATATAAAACACTGAATAAAGGTCCGAGGGTTCGAAATGCCTAAGATCCTTATAGAGCACTTTATTGAAACCTACGGAAAGGCCTTTTAAGCCTGGGATTTCGTAGGCCAGTGTCAGTGCGTTGAAGTACCTTGTGTTGTTATTAGAAAGAGTGTCAAAGTAATCCGACTCGTTCATTAGTCCATAGAATAGGTTAAGCTCAAGAGCACCAAGATCCAAATCCTTTACTTTTAACTTGGTTTTCCCAGGAGTACCCAATCTGATATGTGGTATCCCCGGGGCGGTGTTGCTCATGGTAATAGAGTTATATACACCCGGCCCGAGAGTGAAATTTTGCGTTGAGGCGGCTATTTCAAAATATTTGGTATACATCCCTATTTCACTTTGGCCTAAATGAAACTGAGCAAAGGGATCATCTCCATATCTTTGGACGTAATCGATTTGCCTACTCACACCAAACTGATAGCTGTATTCGTTTTGATTCGAATTGATGGAAGCTAAATCGAAACTAAGGTTTTGTGAAAAATAAACAGCTGGGTAGAAGGTTAGGTTGAGTATTCCTTTTTTTAGACGAAATCCACCATGCAACTCCTGGGTCAAGCCTTTTCCTTTCCAGATGAGGCCGTCATTATAGCTTCTTGGATATGCCGAATTATAAGATAGTTGAGCGTATGGATCTAGAAATGAAAAGCCTTCTGAATCTGATTTATGGATAGAGGGGTGGTATGTAAGATACTCTGTAGAGTCGGACTGCAATCGCTCGTATTGATCAAGGGTGTAGAAATACGTGCCGGGCAGAGTCACCTGAGCACCAGAATTAAGAAAGAATAGCAGAGGAAGTATTAGAGAAAAGATACTTTTTTTCATGTAAGCTATATTTCTAGTTTTGCGCAAAACTAAGTACTTAATCCAAACGAAGAATGTTTGATAAAGCATTTTGCACGATTGTGACAAGCAGCCATTTGCCTTACGCATTGACCTTATTTGATTCTATTAGGCGATATGATCAGGAGGTTGGTCTCCATGTTCTTGTGGTGGATATAGAGGTCGAAGTGCAAATGAATATCCCTGAAGGTGTAATTATCTACAAGAATTCAGATCTGAGTCAGATGCCTTATGCCCAGGAGATATACAATAAATATTTCAAAAAGCGCAACAATGACCGGTATCGATGGAGTATGAAGCCGGTTTTTCTGAACTATTTGCTTTCCCAAGGGTTCACTAAGGTGACCTTCCTTGATTGCGATATTTATTTTTTTGGAGGGTACCAGTTTTTGTTTGATCTCCTCGATGAAAACAATGTGCTTTTGACGCCACATTGGAGAAGTCTTGACCCTTCTGTGGATTCAAGAGATTTTTCTAACAACTATACCAATGGTTTTTATAATGCAGGTTTTGTTGCGGTTAATAAGCGAGCAGCAAATGTATTATTGTGGTGGGCCAATATGTGTCACTTTAAATGTGAGATTAAGTTGTCCAAAGGCTTTTATGTTGATCAGGGCTATCTTTCGCTCTTTCCTATGGTAGAAGAGAAAGTGAAAGTGATCCATCACCGTGGCTGTAATGTGGCCAGCTGGAATGATATTGAAAACGAGCGACAGGTAGTTAATGGAGAGTTGTTGATTAATGGAAAGTATCCCGTTGTTTTCATTCACTTTTCTACACAGCTCTTTGATAGGGCTATTTCTGGTGTCAATACCTCTCTCAACGGACATTTAATCGTCTACATGAAGCATTTGATCGATAATGGCTTAAAACCACCCAAAAAATGGGTGAAATGGTTAGAAAATCAGAAAAAGCATAAGCCCAGCTACGAAATATAGACTTATTTTTAATAGTAAGTGAAAGAGAAAGTTGTCCGGCAGCATTCTGGCAGTTAGGGTATTCACGAATTTAGAATAGGCGTATTTCTTATTCAGTGACTTCTCGTTGTAGACTTCATTTTTGAGGTAGGGAACCAGCTTAATGATCTTGGATAGACCGATGAAATTCTCTCCTGCTGCGTGGAATATGGCCGGATTGGTTCCTGTCAATCTGTTTTTTACCATTCCATTATCCAGTACATAATCTTGAGACTCGAGGCCCGTACGACCCGCTGTGCAAGAAAATATCCTGTGATCATAATCTAGCGCCAGAGCGGTGTGGTTAGTTGAAAAATACTTATTCAATAGGTCCTGGTCATTACCACTTTTAGCCAGTACTTTTTCAAGAATAGTGATCGCATAGTCAGCCCTGGCTATCCAACCTCCGGCATTTAAAAAACGGTAAGGCTTTTTTCCCTTTGGGTATTTGAAATAGTAAAACAATTTATTTGGGAGCGCACTGTCACAATTGAAATTCTGCTCAGTGGAAATCACAAAAGGGTGATTGAAAGAAGAGAACTGTTCTTGAATATAGGTTAAATCTCTCAGGAAAATACAATCATAGCCATCGACATAGAGGACAGTCTCGGAGTTGTCTATGCTTCTCAAATACTCTAATACGATAATCGATTTGTCGTTGTGATCTCGGTAGGTAGTATCTCGCCCCAGAATATGCACTTCGATACCAAAGTGATTGGCTGATTTGATCAGACGATTCACATGTTTATTTATCTCGGTGGCAATTGTTATAACTTTCATTATTTAGTCTTCCTGAACCGGGCCCGAAGCACTATGTTTGTTCCAATAAAATCCGACCCAAACAGAGAATCCTCTCAGCAATACCATTTCAAATCTATGAGAAAATACTTCCTGACATTTGCCGCAAACTTAAAAAACGAGAATCCTTATTTGAAAGAATGGTTGGATTATCATCTTTTGGTAGGAGTGGATCATTTTTACCTGTATGATCAGGATGGAGGCGAGGAAGCAAAAGAAATCATAAAGCCCTATGAGGAAAAAGGCTTGGTAACACGGCATCCATGGACGATGTGGGAAGGAACAAAATACGACGGGGCGACAAAATTTTACCAGAAAGACAAAAATCATATGGGGTTTTCCCATTGCGCCAAGCACCATCGTGATGAATTTCAGTGGGTAATGAAAATAGATGTGGATGAGTTTCTGTATCCGTTGGACGGTGAAATGTCACTTATTCCATGGCTTAAGTCTGTAGACACAAGCAAGACAAAGGGATGCAAGATTCCAAGGATAAATTTTGGCAGCAATGGACATGAATCAAAACCTTCAGGAGGAGTTTTAGAGAATTTCACAAAGAGAGAGGCTAATAACTCTGATCATAAAGATCTTGCCAACGGACAGTTTTTAAATGACAACAACTTTGCTTTTAGCGCACATTGGTGGCATTATAAATGGTATAAACTTGGTGGCATGTTGAAAAAGGACATCGGATGGCGGATCAATCACTACTATACCAAGTCCAAAGAAGAATATATGGCGAGGCAAAATGTGCCCAAAAGCCGTCCTAAGAGCGACGAGGGTTTTATGACGAAAGACAATGGATGCAATGAAGTGGTGGATGATGGGATGCTGAAGTTTGCTTCAATTCTGAAAGGCGAATCAAGAGGATAGTTGACCATCACGGAGTTTCACCATTTTATCAGCGAGTCCAAAATATCTGTCGTCATGTGTAATGACAATGACTGTTTTTCCATTTTCTTTTAGGTAGTTAAGGATTTTTTTGTAAAAAACTTCCTTGAAATGCGGATCCTGATTGGCTGCCCATTCATCAAATAAGTAAATCTCCTTGTCTTCCAATATGGAAACAATCAGAGAGAGCCTCTTTTTCTGACCATCCGAAAGTCTTTTGGTACTAAACTTTCCTTTTTCGATTTTGACTTTTTTGCTGAGCTCGAGCATCTCGATTAGTTCTTCGCTTTTTTGACGCAACCGCTCTTCGCCTATGTGCAGTAGTTCGTCGAACACGTATGAGTCCGTGAATACAGCTGAAAACCTCGAACGGTAATAGGTTAAATTAACATTTTCAATGGGTTGACCTTTATAGGAGATTGACCCATTTTGTGGCAAATAGAGCCCGAGAATCATTTTCGCAAGAGTGGTTTTTCCGCTACCATTTCCACCCACCAGGAAAATCATGTCTCCCTTCATAATATCAAGGCTGATGGGTCCCAAGGTAAATGGAGCGTCCTCTTCAGAGTGGTAGTAGGATCGTTCAATATTGGTAAGGGTGACTAGCGGGGATGATTTGTTCCATGATTCCGATTCAATCACTTCTGCTCGAGCTCCTGCTTCGTCTATTTTAATCCCAATGTTCTCTATGTGCTCCAGCGAAGCTTCGATCCTTTTGATGCTGCTTAAGAATCCAGCTGCAGTGGACAGAGGTGCAATTGTGAATAATACCAGGGTGATATAGTCACCAAAGAAAGGCAATGAGACGAATTGATAGTGATGAATCAGAAAAATCAGAGCTCCCAGTCCGAATAGTAATATCATATCCGTAGATCGGTTGGTGATTGCGGTGACCACATTTTCTTTGAGATAATACTTGTTTTGAAGCTTGCTGACGGGCTCTATCTGATCACGTAGAAAGGATCGATTAAACTCCCCGTTGAGCGTGAGTTCTTTTATGCCAAATACAAGTCCTTCGAATTTGACGAAAAGGTCATTCAAGTAATCCCGGGATGTGTACGCGTATTTTCTTACATAGGGTAGACTGACCCTGGTAAATAGATAGACCAAAAGAAACAATATGAGTGTGGCCCCGGATAAAATAGGAGAGTACCAGACCATGTAAGACAAGATCCCAATAACAGTGGCAAGACCTGTCGTTACTCCCGGTAACCGATCTATGGAATATGAAATGGTTTTTATGTCCTCTGTCAGGATAGGAAGTAGTTTTGATTGGTTGTGCTCTATAGATTCAAAGGTGGAACTCAGTATTTTGGAGGATAAGTTAACCCGGAGTTGCTGAATGATTTTTTCTGTTAATAATGCGATTGCATATGAAGCCACCACAGAAAGAATCCCATATATGACCCAAAAACTCAAAAACCTCAGAAGGAACGAATGGATGTCCAGGTTTTCATCTTTTACTGCTTCATGAATACTCTTGATCACCATCGTTGAGCTCAACCCTGTTAGCACGCTCGCGATAGCCGCGATGATGAATAAAACCTTTGATGATTTGACTAAAAGTAAAATGACTTTCATTTGGGGAGCATTCAATAATGATTTGTCGGCTCAAAACTAGGAAGCATAAATGATATAAGACAACATAGTTGGGATTTAGAAAGAAGACTTTATCGCAGAGGAGCAGTGAGTCCTATTTCTATCTCTCAAAACTGGATTTTTCCGGATACTGTCGATTCAAAAAGTCCTTGATTAGCTGCACTATTTTTGGATTGGGGTTGTCTCTCTGATCGTCATTGAGACAGTAGAATTTGGGTTTTTTTGCTTCCAGGTTTTTGATTGCTCTTTGTTGGGAGGATAGGTTGTTTGTGATCTTGTGGAACGTATTGATCTTTAGAAGGTCAGGAAGGGAAATAGTTATGCTCTCTGCGCTTTGTTTGGACAGCATATAGTATCGGTACAGCTTATAAGTCATCAGGTCGCCTGGTTGTCGAAATTTGTTGCATCTTGTTTGATGTTGCTTTTCCGGAAACAGCTCAGTCATGCCCTTCCAAAAATCTTTTTTAATGAACAACGGAGTGTGCTCTATGATCCCGAGCCCGATCACGTCATTTTTTCCATCATAGATTCTCCAACCAAAGTTTTCGCCAAACAGTGTATTAAAAACGCGGTACTTGCCCTGCGGCATAAAATCCTCCAGTAAAGTCTTATTGCCAAATAGAAAATCATCATTGACATAGAGGAAATGCTCTGCAAGCCCTGGAATCTTATGCAAGAAGCTCTCAATGCAATTGGGATTGAAAGTAGGCAAGAAGTTTTCGTCGATGATTTCATCATGATGAATGACTTTTACCCGTGGGTTAGAAATATCGAGCCACTTGGGCACCTGAGGTCTGGCGGTGACGATGTACAGGTTTCGATACCAATCAAGGTGTTTTTCCACCGATCGTAGGCTGTATTTGAGCAATTCGTAAGTGTCTCGGTATCGCTCTGGATTGACATCTCCGGGTTCATCGGCGTACTGGGTCCATTTACTGATATGATTGGCATCGGCCCCATCCACCCATGTATATACCAAATCAACCTCTATCTTCGCCATTAGATTTACTTAGTTACAATATTATGGACCTTTTGCGTGTCAGCCAATACCTCCAAAGATTTATCAATGTACACTGTTTTGCAGTTGTTGGTATGCAACAAAAGCGAAAAATGGCTTTGTTAAGAGAACTATATCAATACAGCGTTGATTTTATGAATCAAACAGGCGAAGAGTATTGGTTAGATTTTGGTACCCTGCTGGGGTATCAGAGAGAAAAAGGCATCATCGCACACGATATCGATGTGGACTTTGGTATGCATGAGAAGTCTTATCAAAAAGTGCTGTCTCAAAAGCACCTGCTAGCGAAGAAAGTAAAGTTTTACGACTCCTCCCACCGGCATCGTGGGCCCAAGCTGTATTTCAATTATAAGGGTTTTGACGTAGATATCTATTTCTATGAAGACCTGGGAGATGCTGTCAGAAATTATGAAAATACTCGTTGGCCCAATGAAAGGAGAGAGGTGCCAAAGGATTTGGTATATCCTTTGCAAGGCGTGAATTTCTTAGGAAAAAAGAGCTTGATTCCAGCTCAACCCAAGGAATATCTGGAATACATTTACGGATATTTGGGAACTGATTCAAAAAGGAACCGGGATACAGGGTTTTGGGAAAAAACATGAAACTGACCGAAGAACAACAATCGTTTTGGAATAAGCATTCTTATATAGTTTTTAGAGGCTTATTTACGGATAAGGTCGAGGAAATCTCGAATTGGATTGAAGAAATATCGAACTGGTCTGAAGATATGTCCAAATGGCTGACATTCTACGAAATGGATGACCCGGACAAGCTAAGCAGAATAGAAAATTTCATTCCCTTTCATCCGAAGCTAGCAGATATAATTAATGGAACTAAAGTTCTATCCATAGTTGAAGAACTTATGGGTGAGCCCCCGGTTCTTTATAAGGAACGAATCAATTTCAAACCACCAGGAGGAGGAGCACACGCTGCTCATCAGGATGGTGTCGCTTATGAAAGTGGTTCGCTTAGGGCTTTTGATTCAAATATTACTCCCTACATTTCGGTATTGATCAGTGTAGATGCCGCTACTAAAACCAACGGATGTTTTGAGGTCGTGGAGCCTTGGGAGTTGGACAAGCTGGATATTCTTCCAATGGAGAAACCTTATGCCCATGCACCTAATTTTTCGAAGATTGAGCAGGAAGTAGAAGATGATCTCAACTGGGTGCAATTGGAAACATCACCAGGTGATGTAATTTTCTTCACCGAACGCTTACCCCATAGATCAAGACCCAATCATTCTGGAGAGTCTCGCAGAATCCTTTATGGGGTTTACAATCCACTAAAAGAGGGAGACAAACGGGAGAAATATTATCAGGATAAAAGAGCCAACATTAATGACGCTCGTTACATGGTTGGAAACCCACATGCACCCAGCAAGCCAAACTAGAGTTGGGGCAGGACTTCGTGAATAGCTCTATTCAGGTGCTCTTCATTATCTATTTCACACCATACCAGGTTGTCTAGCTTGAGCATAGGGACTTCGTATCCCTTGGAGCAGAGTGCAGCTATTGCTACTTCATAGTCCATGTTTTGTGCTTCTGGAGTTGTCTGATGGTAATTCAATAATTTGAGATATAGATCGTATGAAACTTTCCAGATACCTACGAGTTCAGCGTCTACGGAATCCAGCTCTTCTTTTTGCTTGGAGAGCCTGTTTAAGCTTCCGCTGCTGGCAGAGACATACACCTCATCCTCAGAGTTTGTGAAGCCACTGCACAGGATGATGTCTTTCGCCGGATGCACCAGTAATGAGGTGATGGCTTCCTCGTCATAAAGCAGATCAGACTCGAGTAGTAGAAAATCGTTTTTGATCAGGCCCTGTCCATAGCACAGGGTGTGAAAACTCCCAGTCGTGGCATACTCAGGACTTAAGAAAGTTTTCAGGCCTTCCTTTCTTGCGAACTGCTCGTAGTGTTCATGCAAGTGACCTGTGCCAATGATGATGTTTTGGATTCCGTTTTTTTTGAGTAAACGAATCGATCTTTCAATGAGACGTTCGTCACCCACTTGCATAAACCCCTTAGGGATGTCATATGTGTGAGGTTGTAACCGGGTACCTCTACCAGCTGCCAGTATCACTGCGGTATCAATTCTTTCAGACATTATGTGCCCAGCTTTCTGAATTCACTTTAATTTGCCCGAAATTAGAATTAATCTTTTAAAACCAGGTACATGAAGCAGGTATATGTAGGGATGGGTACGGATTTGATCCATCATGGACATATCAATATTATAGAAATCGCAAGGGAATTGGGTGAAGTGACAGTGGGTTTGCTGTCAGATAAGGCTGTAGCCAAATTCAGTCGAATGCCTTTCTTGTCTTTTGATGAGAGAAAGAAAATCCTTGAAAACTTAAAAGGAGTGAAGGAGGTGATCCCACAATACGATCTGGATTATGAAGAAAATTTGCGAAAGCTAAAGCCTGACTATGTAGTCCACGGAAGTGACTGGAAAACAGGTCCACAGCGACATGTACGGCAGAAAGTAATTGACCTGCTAAAAGAGTGGGATGGGCAGCTAATTGAACCCGATTATACGCATGGAATTTCCTCGACTGGGTTGAGAAACGCCCTGAAAGAAGTAGGGACTACCCCAGACATCAGGAGAAGACTCTTGAAGAGATTGTTGGACTCCAAGGATATGGTGCGCGTACTTGAGGCTCACAACGGAATCTCCGGACTCATAGTAGAGGACACCCGGTTTGAAGCAGAGGGAGAGATCCGGGAGTTTGATGCGATGTGGGTGAGCAGCCTGACCGACTCTACTGCCAAAGGAAAACCAGATACGGAGTACGTGGACAGGACTTCCCGCTTTCAAACGATCAATGATATCCTGGATGTGACCACCAAGCCCATCATCTTAGATGGGGAT
Organism: Reichenbachiella sp.; assembly: GCA_965222305.1. GTDB lineage: Bacteria > Bacteroidota > Bacteroidia > Cytophagales > Cyclobacteriaceae > Reichenbachiella. The sequence goes on along the minus strand of OZ244943.1, from coordinate 2,532,497 downwards.
ACCGGTGGCATCCCGGAGCATTTTGAGCTATTGGTCAAAAACCTTGAACGATTGGGGGTGTCAGCTATAGTTATTGAAGACAAAACTGGAGTGAAGAGAAATTCGCTCTTTGGTACGGAGGTGGAGCAAACCCTGGATTCGATTGAGGATTTCTCCGAAAAGATTTCCAGAGGAAAAAAGGCCCAGATGACCGATGATTTCATGATTTTCGCTCGACTAGAGAGTTTGATTGCTGAGCAGGGAATGGAAGATGCTCTGACCCGTGCCAAGGCATATATCGAAGCTGGGGCCGATGGCATCATGATCCACAGTCGTCACAAGGATGGCAAGGAGATTTTGGAATTCATGGAGAAGTATCAACAGTTTGAAGTGAAAGTACCAGTGATCTCTGTTCCTTCATCTTACAACCAATTCACGGAGGACGAGCTGCAGGCCGCTGGATTCAGTATTGTGATCTATGCCAATCACCTACTTCGAAGCGCCTTCCCGGCGATGCAGAATACCGCAAAGTCTATTTTGGAACATAAACGTTCGATGGAGGCAGCGGATCAATATTGCATGTCGATCAAAGAGATTCTGACCATTCTGCCCAACTAACCATGCTAGATTCCGGGGAATTTTTAGAACTCATCAAATCACAGGGCATTACCTTCAGCACTGGTGTGCCCGATTCGTTGTTGAAAGACTTTTGCGGATGCATCGCAGACTCAGGTACTGATATCATTGCCGCCAATGAAGGCGGGGCCATCGCCCTGGCAGCCGGGCATCATCTGGCGACAGGAGAGATTCCGTTCGTCTATATGCAAAACTCGGGTTTTGGCAATATCATCAATCCACTCACATCTTTGGTAGACCCTGAGGTGTACAGCATCCCGATGTTGATCATGGTAGGTTGGAGAGGGGAGCCTGGGGTGAAAGACGAACCACAGCACATCAAGCAGGGACGAATCAATGAAGAACTGATCGGTGCCCTGGAGGTGCGCTATGATATACTCTCAACGGATACCGAAGAAGCTAAATCTCAAGTGGAAACTGCTGTAGAGTACATGAAGGTGAATAAGGCTCCATATATCCTACTCGTGAGAAAGGATACTTTTGCTCCCTACAAAATGCAAAACCTTCCTGAGGTGCCGGATTATGAAATGAACCGCGAAGATGCGGTGAAGCTGATATTGGATCGACTGTCAGATAAGGACGTGGTGGTATCCACCACCGGCAAAACTTCACGTGAAGTGTTTGAAAAGCGGGCTGCGGATGAAGCCGGTCACCAAAGAGATTTCCTGACGGTAGGTTGCATGGGGCATGCGTCCCAGATTGCCCTGGGTATAGCTTTGGCCAAGCAGAATAGGAATGTTTTTTGTCTGGACGGCGATGGGGCGTTTATTATGCACATGGGGTCGGCAGGGATTATTGCCGATCAGAAACCTAAAAACTTCTACCATATAGTCATCAATAACGGGGCCCATGATTCGGTGGGTGGACAGCCGACCATTGGGTTTGATCTTAATTTGGAAAAGATCGCTTCCGGCTGCGGGTACCCATCTGCATTTAGTGTTTCGAGTCAGCGAGAGTTGGAGGATGTTTGGGATGATTTTATCAGTTCAGAAGGACCAGTGTTCCTGGAAATTAAAACCAAAAAAGGTGCACGGAAAGACCTGGGCAGGCCCACCATCAAACCTGTTGATAACAAAAAAGACTTTATGAATAATCTGAAATAGTATGCTTGGTAAACTCACTCATCAAAAGGCCATCAAACGGAATATTCTGCTGAATCCCGGCCCTGCTACCACCTCCCAAAGAGTGAAGGAAGCAATGATCGTAGAGGATATCTGTCCTCGTGAAAGCGAGTTTGGCGATCTGATGCATCAGATCTGTGATGGCATTTTGGGAATTGGTAATGGGCAAGGCACACATGAAGTCGGGCTTTTTGTGGCCAGTGGTACGGGTGCTATGGAGGCTACGTTGGTGTCTGCCCTTGGGGATGATGATAAGGTATTGATCATCACCAATGGAGCCTATGGCTTGCGGATGGAGTCGATTTGCAGGAGCTATGGCTTGGAGTATGACACGGCATTTAGCTTTGGTGACTACCCTGAGCCCGGAAAGGTAAAAAAAGTGCTGGAGGGTGGAAAATTTACACATCTTGCCATGATCCATCACGAAACCTCTACGGGAATGATGAATCCATTGGAGGAGATTTCAGAAGTCTCTCAGGAACTTGGAATCAAGCTCATTGTGGACGCCATGAGTTCTTATGGTGCCTATCCGATCGACCTGAAAAAAACACCCGTTGACTATATCTTCTCCTCCAGTAACAAGTGTATCCACGGAATGGCGGGCTTGTCATTTGTGGTATTTCACAAGGATCGCATAGAAGAGCTTAGAAAGAATCAGAGAGCATTCTACTTTGACCTATACAGTCAGTGGAACAACCTGCAGCAAAAAAAACAGCTAAGGTTTACGCCCCCAGTTCAGATTTGCTATGCCTTCATGGAGGCCATCAAAGAGACATTGGAAGAAGGGGTGAAAGCTCGCTGGCAGAGATATCAGGACAACTGGCAAGTACTGTATGACGGCTTTAAATCGCTCGGTTTTCAGTTCTTTCTACCGGAGCAGTACGAGTCAAAGATCCTGTTAGCACTTGATCTCAATAGCAAACCAGAGCTGGATTTCAATGACTTACATGACTTTCTTTATCAAAACCAAATCACCATCTACCCGGGGGTGATCCCTGAGAGTAATACCTTTCGTGTAGCCGTGATTGGTGATCTACAGCTGGAGGATATGCGATACGTGATGAAGAAAGTCAAAGAATACATGGAAGGCTAGAGCAGACCTGCATATATTTTCTGTATCTCTTTTGCGTGAATTCTCCAGTTATATTGTTGGACAATTTCTAATCCGTGTCCTGAAAGAGTTTCTAAAGTGTCTTTTGACTGGATCAGAGATAGCAAATGATTTGTAAGGCCATCCAGATCTCTGGGTTCAGCAAAATACTTTCTCTGCATATCCGAAAGCACATTGAGATACCCCTGATTGGCGAAACCGACAATGGGTGTACCCATGGCCATGGCTTCCAGCAGAACAATACCAAAGCTTTCTCCAAATAAAGCAGGAGCCAGATACAAGTCCGCAGTTTTGAGTAACCTGTGTTTGTCCTCCTCAGATACAAATCCCAGCAATTCCACATCTTCAAGGTGGTTCTCTGAAATGAACCTTTCAGCCGTGGCACGCTCATCACCATCTCCGGCTATGATCAACCGTATATTTTTGTTTTCCTCTTTGATTTTTTGAAAAGCCTTGAGTGCATAAATCAATCCTTTCCGTTCTTCGAGCCTTCCAAGGAATAGAATATTGAATTTGCCGTCCTTATACTTTTCAATGATTGAAACTGGCTGTTGACAAGCTTCCAGGTCAATCCCATTTGGGATAATGGCGATCTCCTTTTTTGAAAAACGGTTAATGTAAGAAGCCTGGGTTTCGCTCACTGAGATGACGGCACCCATCATGGCGAACACACCTTTTGCCGCCAGTGGCATGATGGTTTTTCCTACAATTTGATTCTTTGGAGTATCATGAAAAGTTGCCACATGCTTCGCTTTGCTCATCTTCCTGATTTGAAAAGCGAGGGCAGGATTCCAAAAGGTGTGAAAGTGTATGATGTCAAAATCCTCTTCGTTTAAGAAGGATTTCAAAGCCTTACGCTCTTCGCCCAGAGCAATGTTGATGTCGATTTTGGTTCCTCCGAGGTTGAGGCTCCTATTGGAACCAAAATGATATACATTTGGTCGGTCAACGGAGGGATGCGGGGCAATGATACTCACCTCATGGCCTTCCAGTGAGAGATATTTGGCAAGACTTTCGATATGGCTTTTGACACCTCCAGGCCTTGAAAAATCATATGGACAAACTTGAGCGATTTTCATTTGTTAGATTCCCTGACTTTAGGGCAAGATTAGTCATTATGCTGCTATTTCTTGGTAATGGCTTGTTCGTTCGTGCTCAGAATGGTGATTTAGCCCAGAATCATAGTTTTACCCCTGGCGAAAGTCTTACCTACTCAATAAAATATGGAATCTTTAAAGTGGGGAGGGCGGAAGTTTATTTGGATCGTGAGTTGTGGGAAATAGAGGGGCGTCCGCATTATTACTTGCAGTTCAGAATGGAAAATTCGGGTTTTATCAGTCTGTTCACCACATTAGATTTATGTATGGAGTCATGGATTGATTCGTCCACCTTGAAACCCAAAAAATCAGCGCGTCATTTTTTTTATGGGAGTAAGATGGATGTGCGAACTGACCGGTTTGACTATGCTGATTCGATTACGGTTTCCACGTATGTGGAAGATGTGGATCGCCATCATTCAGCCAAACTCAAAGAGCAGGACACTCTAATATTTGATGCGCTGAGTTCTTATTTGTACTTGAGGAATAAACTGCCGGAGCTGGAGGAGACGGAAAGTACTCACATCCAAATCTACTTTACCTATGATCTATACACCCAGGGAATCCAGTTTACAGAAATGGTAGATGAAGATTTGGGTAGGTATGACATACGATTTGCTGAATCTGATCAGTTTAAAAAAGGGGGGACTTCGTATATTTTGGGAAGCCAAACGGGTGAATTCGTGCCACAAAAGTTGGTCATCGATTTGTCCTTAGGAAAGTTGGTTTTTGAACTTGTTGATCGGAAATTTCCGCCCTATTAGTTTTTAATGCAATTACCAATGGGCCTATTTTTTAATCTTGATTTGAGTTTTTATTTCTATTCGTAATGCAGAGAAAGGTACTGGTAGGAGCAGAGGAGTTTATGCATGCGCTGGCTTTGAGAGCACAGGAGGCCACGGATTCTCTATATATCCAGGCAATGACCTTTGAGGGGGACACGGCTGGCGAAGCTTTAATTGATATGATAATCAATAGCCCTGCCAAAGACAAGCGGCTAATTGTCGACTGTTTTTCCAAGGCAGTGGTCAGCGATCATTTTGTTTTCGGGCCAAAATACTTGAAGGATGCAGATTTTAGAAAGGAAATCGCCAATGGGAGTAAGCTCGTGAAGAAGGCAGAAGCCAATGGAGTAAGAGTAAAATATGTCAATCCTACCGGGCCTATGATGATGAAGTACCCATTGCGCAATCACAAAAAGATGATGATCGTAGATGGAAAGTACTCTTTTATCGGGGGGATCAATTTCAGTGAGCATAATTTCCAATGGCATGATATGATGGTGGAGCTGGAAGATGATAAGATCGGAGGATGTCTGGCAGAGGATTTTAATAAAACATGGCAAGGGATTAATCAATCCGATTGCCTGGAATTCGATGATTCTACGCTTTGGTTTTTCAATGGAATAAAAAGTAAGAAACTCTATGAAGGTTTTTTTGATCGGATAGCCCAGGCAAAGGAATCAGTCACTGTGGTTTCACCGTATGTCTCCGAGCCTCTGCTTGGAGTACTTCGAGAGGCAGCCGGGAATGGGGTGAAAGTGGAAATCGTTTCCCCTAGGGATAACAACAAATCCATTTTTACCAAAAACCTGATCAGGGAAGCCAAAAAAGGATACTTTGGCCTGTTGCACTATCCGGGAATGTTTCATCTCAAAGCGATGCTCATTGACAATGAAACACTAGTGTTTGGCAGTAGCAACTATGATCTGGTGAGTTATTATTTCGAGCAGGAGGTGGTGATTACAACCAACCATGCGAAACTGGTGTCATCGTTTATACAAAGAGTGTTAAAAAATATGCGAAGCGCAAGTGAAGTGGTTCGGTTGGATCAGGAGGTTTCAGGAAACCATGCTTTTGTTGTCAATTTACTTTCTAAAACCTTTTCATTACTGGCAAATCATGTCATCAAGCCACTTTGAGTTTGATTGAGTAAGTTTGCCACCTTAAAAATTGATGCATGATACATACCATCGGTAGGAAAATAAGAAACCATCAGCAAGAGGTTGTCTCAACTATCAAGTTGATGGATGTAGAGGAGAGGTTCGATATCTATTTCAGTAGGTTTTTCGGGTTGTTTTTTGCCAAATGGGGCAAGGCCCTGTCTATGAGTCCAACACAAGTCTCATTGTTGAGTTTATTTGTGGGGATCCCCGGGGGTATTTTGTTTTATTATCAGGACCAACCGGTGATCGTTGCCTACGGATGCTTATTGGTGACCCTCGCAGGGGTGCTGGATAGCGCAGATGGTCAGCTGGCAAGATTGACAGGGACTTCTTCGGAGCTAGGCAGAAAGATCGATGTGATTATCGACACCTTTGTATTTATTGCCTGCTATTGGGGTGGGGCGCTTTATCACTTTGATTATTATGGCTGGTGGATCATCATCATTGGGCATGTGGCCGGATACCTGCATAGCGCAAAATCTGCAAACTACGATTTTTATAAAACGGAGTATATCTATTACCTAACCGGGTTTGACCAGGCCAAAATCCCAACCGTCGAGGAGGTTAAAGAGAGGGGCCCGGGAAAAGGTTTTTGGGGAAAAGTATTGTACTACCTGGAGATTGATTACATCCGTAAGCAATCTCAGACAAAGCCGCGAAAACAAGAGGCACGAGACGTATTTGAAAGGGAAGCCTTTGGCGAAAATGCTGAGTGGTTCAAGAAGAAATATCAGGCACTGAACCAGTCATTGATGTTTTGGTGGGCCTGGATATGTGGGACTAACGTCCATCGGTCTTTGATGATGATTTTCGCGTTGATTGGACGATTTGATATCTACATTTTTGTCTGCATTGGTACCTATTTTCCTATGCTCATTCTGAATTATTTTCAAACAAAAAGAGATAACGAGATACTTGACAGTATCGCTCAATTGAAATCATCAGAAGTGGAAGCTGCGGTGTAATGGACCATCTAAATTGATTTAATAAAGCATCTTCTTTTGATTTCTGCTGTTCTGTCCTCTTCAAACTGACGCAGGAGATTTAAGACATTCGCATTTTCTTCCAACATTGGGCCGGTGGCATAGCGCTCTATTCCATGTTTTTTGCCTTTTTCCAGTAGGTCGTTGAGTATGTAGGCCACAATGCCGGTAGAACTATACTCCGGGTAAACACCAATCAGAAAAATGTCTACGTCCTTTGCAAAATAGAAGTCCTTTAGTAGGTGAATGAACCCGAATGGAAAAAGGGAACCCTGGGCTTTTTTCAGGGCCTTTGATATAGAGGGAAACGCTATCGCCATTCCCACGACCTTATCGTTCTCATCTACTACGATAATGATAAACTCCTTGCGTATCAATCCAAAATACTGTTCGGTATAGTATTTTTTTTGTGATTCTGTGAGCTCATGATAGCCGTAGAGCTTTTTATAGAGCTTATTGAGGAGTTTGAAAAAATCCGGAGCGTACTTCTTGAGTTCGGACGATTTTTTGAATTGTACAATTTTGAGCTTGGATCGCTGCTCGGTGAGACTTGCGACTCTTTTCAGGCGATCCGGGATGTTCTCAGGTACCCTACCTCTAAATTCTACCCAGTCCACTGCTTTTTTCAATCCAAAGTACTCATAGTGACTCTGGTAGTATTCAGGATTGTAGATGGTCGCCTGGGTCGCCATTTGGTCAAACCCATCAATCAGGGCTCCTTCAAAATCCAGATCTGTGAAGCCTAGTGGCCCGTGTATTTTCGTGGCCCCTTTGGACTTTCCCCAGTCCGCTACGGTGTTTAGCAGCAGTGACGAAACTTCTTTGTCATCGATAAAATCAATCCACCCAAATCGTACGAGTTTGTTATTGGCGATCTCTTCATTCAGAATGATACCTGCGATCCGTCCTACGATCTTGTTGTTCTGCTTTACTACCCAATATTTGGTCTCAGCCTGCTCAAACGCAGGGTTCTTGTCCTTTTTAAGGGTGCTGAGTTCAAAGTCTATGAGTGGAGGAACATAGGCCTCTATATCCTTGAAAAGCTTTATTGGAAATTTTATGAATTGGGTTAATTCTTTAGGGTTGGTTACTTCTTCAATTTTCATATAAGCCCGATCAGGTAATTCATGCAAATATCATCAAACAATCATTTACGGCTATTTAATAATCTGGTTGGAATTGTATTTTTGCCCTTCATGTCAACTCAATGTATCATACTTGCTGCCGGCAAAAATACCAGACTGGACACCGGTAAGCCCAAATCTCTTTTAGAAATCAATGGGATTTCCCTGCTGGAGCGCCATATTTCACTATTTAGTGAAGCAGATTGCCAGGATTTTTGTATCGTCACTGGACACAACCCCGGCCCAATCCTCGAAAAAATCCCTGAGATAAGCCGGAAATATGATGTTCAGATTGATGCAGTGCACAATGAGCGGGTGGATCTTGAGAATGGATTTTCAGTGAATGTCACAAGGGATTGGGTGGAGTCAAGGAACTCTGAAGGTTTTTTCCTCACCATGGCTGATCATGTTTTTGACCGTCAGTTTATTTCATCTTTTCGATCTGCTTTGGTTTCTAAACCAATCAATGAGGATCTATGTCTCGCCGTAGATATTCCCTCTGAGCTGAACGCCCATATTGATATCGATGATGTCACCAGGGTGTGGGTAGAGGAGGGAGGACACATTCAAAAAATTGGGAAGGGGATACCACAGTACAATCGATACGACACAGGCTTGTTTTATATGAAGCCAAGGGTTTTTGAGGTGCTGGCTCAATGCTTTGATCAAGGAAAGTATTCCATTTCCAACCTGGTTACTTCACTGATCCAGGAAGACAAGGCGACTACAATGGACGTGGTAGGCTATCTCTGGAATGACGTAGATAACTTAAATGACCTTGACAATACTCGTAAGCTGTCTCTGTAAGAACCTTGGCCTGGTGGGTTAGACCTTAGCTTCAGCCAATTCTAAAAACTCGTTCATCCTTTTCAGGATTTCTGTCTCACTAAACTTGTCAGCAGGGGATTTGAATCCAAAAGCAGATACGATGGGTATATTGCCGGCATGACCCATATCTTTGGCCAGTTTTGCCAGGCGTATGACATCCAGCATAACCCCCGCACTATTGGGGCTGTCCTCGACTTTTAGCTTAAGCTCCAGTTCGAATCGCTGATTGCCAAACTGGGAACCATTCACATTGATGTAGCAGATTTTAGTGTCGTGAAGATGTGGAATGAAGTCGCTTGGTCCTATGCGCACCGATGGGTTGGCCGAACCGTTGAAAAGGGTGCTAACAGCACTGGTCTTCGAGATCCTCTTTGACATCAGTCGTGACTCATCGATCATGTTTTCAAAATCGGTATTTCCTCCGACGTTAAGCTGGTAGAGATCGTCTATTTTGAAGCCTCGCGCCATCAGGCTTTCCACCAATACCCTGTTGAGGTAGGTCGCTCCAAACTGAGATTTGATATCGTCACCGGCACATACCAGACCGGCCTCCTCAAACTTACTGCTCCACTCCGGTTTTGAGCAGATGAATACCGGGATCGCGTTGAGAAATCCTACCCCGGCTTTTAGGGCTTCGTTGGCATAAAACTTGGCAGCCTCTTCGCTACCTACAGGCAGATAGCACACCAGAAACTCAGCCTCTGTTTCTCTAAGGTACGCAGCTATGTCTATCGGCTCATGCTGAGGGTCTACCTGAAAGGAATCGGTCATATGCGAGGCGACTCCATCCAACACAGGGCCTGGTACTACTGGCACGTCCATGTTGGGTACCGGAGAAAATGCCTGGGCGCAGTTGGATCCGGCGAAGATAGCTTCAGATAGGTCTTTCCCCACCTTTCTTTTGTCTACGTCTATTGCGCCGACAACTTCAATGTCTTTGATTTGATATGGTCCAATTTCTCTTCGAACAAATCCATTTTGCTCAGATTCGTTTTTGTAGAATTCAATTCCTTGTATTAATGCAGAAGCACAGTTACCTACACCTGCAATCGCTATCTTTACCATATGATCTGAAAATTATCGGCAAATTAAGTTAAAATTGATTAAGTGGTCGGCTTTTTCGAAACCATAATTTTAACGCTCGTCGTTTAGGTTAATTGTTCTGGTTTTTCAAGGCCTTTCTACCGCGCTTCCAACAAAACCACATTCTCTACATGATGTGAGTGCCTACAAATACGATTAAGTTCATTAATTAGCGAGCAGACTCCCCATTTACGTAATTTCCTGACACAAGATGGAGTATCTCCTGGTGAAATTGCTGTTCATTGCTAATGAACAGGTGATGAAAAGTCCCACATAGCGATCTTTTCTGGACGAATGGCCTTTGTGATATCCCACTCAGCTTTAACTTAATTTTAAGCCTCTATAGGGATATGATAGTTTTATGTCCCCGACTTGATTTTCAAAGGTTAACTTTGACTGCTTCGTAGTATTGCATCGATTAAAGACGCCTCCTATGCCCCAATTGTCAACCCTTCTAATCCTCATGGTTCCTTTAACCTGCGTAGGCCAGTGGGATTCTTTGATTGATCAAAGAGATCAAAAGGTATATCGAATCGCTGAGATCGAGGGCACTGTCTGGATGCTGGAAAATCTTGATTATGTCACCGGGCAGTCTCTAGGACTCAATCCAGACCAAAGGATTTTGTACCCTGAACGACAGGGGCGATGGTACCATATGGAAGAGCTCGAAGATGTATGTCCAAGCGGATGGCAGCTGCCTCATGCCCAGGACTGGGTGAATTACTTTGAATACCTGGCAGACAAAAAAGACGCTACGCTCAAAATCAAGTCGAACAAAGAAAATGTTTCCATTGTCAACCTCGAGGACATAATTGACCTTTTCGAAAAGAACAATGCCCTGAACATCGAGACGACCGGGATCTTTCAGGGTCTGAATTACATTCAGCCCAACCTTGAAGAGCAGGGGAAACAGGCCGATTACTGGATCGTTGATTTACCCACTGGTAAGACTAAAGAGGACGGGAGTCAATGGTCATTTAAACCTGTTCGCCTGGTTCACGAGGGCAGGTCTCATATTCATTTGTTCAATGAATTTACCAACATTCATTCCCATGAGCATCATTTAGATCCGGACGACCCAGGGACCATGAGGAGGTTTATGGTGCGGTGTATTCGTTCTAAAAAGTAGGGATTTTCAAAATGTTGTCTCTTTTTTATTCACACTTTATCGAACTTGAATCCTTGTTGCGAATCAATCTGACATAATTTCATAAAAACAAAACATGAAGTTTCTTGAAAATCTTAAACTGGATAAATGGTATACAATTACGCTTTACCTAGGTGTACTTTTAATTGCTTCATCATTATTTTTTGAAAAAAAATGGGTTGAAGAAAAACATTTGTTTGGACTCGGTATTGGGCTAATATTGATTGGACTTTCAATGCTAATGGCTGTTAAAAGTAAGTCTACTTTTAAACCTCCAAATGTCTATACTGGTGGTCCGGCTCTATTAAGTTGGAAGGAAATAAAGCACAACCCTGTCAGCATAATGATAATGATTCTTGGTTTTCTAATTACTGGATTATTCGGCTATTTGATTGTCAGGGGTTTAATATAATTGCCACAAAAAATAAATGATTATACCACCTAAAGATATGGGTTTTGTAGGGATGCAATTGGTGCTATTTGCTCTGTATGTGTTTGACTTTTTGAATGGAGTCAGTTATCCTACTTGGTTTGGAATTGCAGGAATGGTTGTCGCTGGGATTGGAGCTGTTGTGATGATCATAGCTTTTCTTCAGCTAAACAAAGACCTGTCTCCATTTCCCACACCTAAATCCGGTAGCGGCCTGAGGACAACTGGACTATACTCTTTGGTTCGTCATCCCATCTACACCGGTATTCTCTTGATGGCCTTTGGGTATGGAGTCTATCGGGAAAGTTTATGGAAGCTTATCATCGCGGTTTTGTTGTTGGTGCTGTTCCACTTCAAGTCAAAGTACGAAGAAGTTTTGCTTTCCAGAAGGTTCGAGGATTATAAGAATTACCAGCGAACTACAGGTCGTCTCTGGCCGAGGATGTTTTCATAGATACAAGTTGGACAAAACGAACCACTTGTATAATGTGATATACCTTACCCCAGCGCTGAAAAAGCAATCGGCGCACTTAGGCAACGCTCAGGAATATCAAAGGCATCGACCAGGTCAATCGCATCTTCTCTTACCTCTAGACATAGCTGATCTACCATCTTCCGAATGGCTTTGGACTTTACTCCCTCGATGTAATCGTTTTCGAGATACCAGCCCCGGTTTTCTTCTATCGTACTTAAAGCGTACAGTTGACACAACCTGGAGAGTACAGCTTTCACTTCCGGATCCTCAACTTTTTCTATCGCCTCGATAAAGTCCCTCAAAACGATTCGTTCCACATAGGATTTGCCCAAATTGATAAAGTGATTGGAGCACTTATTGAAAGCTTCAAACGCCTCGACACCTGAGGATAGATAGTCTTTCACCCTCCGTGCCGCAGTTTTCAAAATTCTGTTTTCCCGATAGCTAAAGGCATCCATATAAAACTGAAAATCGAGCAGATGTTTTTCGCTGGTATCTCGAATGGTAATCGGGTTGAGTTCCAGGAGCGTAATTTTAGCCTCGTTCAGTACGTAACTAACAACATCAGAAAAATCAATATCCTGATACTCCTCTTTGTAGCTTGTCAGTCTGCTTTTGGCAACCAATAGCATCAGCACAGTATTGTCTCCCTCAAACGTGGTATAGATATCAGAATCGTTTTTCAAGATGCCTATTCTGTTTTCACTGAGGAAGCCCTTGCCCCCACAGGCCTCCCGGCATTCTTGCAACGTTCGGGTTGTGTTCCAGGTGGCATAGGCCTTTAGTCCCGCTGCCAGGACTTCATATTTCCTGATTTCATCACCCGAGCTCTTCACAAAGCCTGAGGCCAATTTCTCTAGTGAGAAATGAAGTGCGTAGGCTTTTGCGAGTAAGGGCAGCAATCGCTTTTGATGGGTTTGATAGTCCAGGATGAGTTTTTCTTCTCCTTCCGCAGGGCCAAACTGCCTCCGATGACTGGCATACTTGATGGCAATAGTGAGCCCTGTTTTGGCTGCACTTAGCGCGGACTTAGGGATTCCAATGCGTCCACCGACCAGCGTGCCGAGCATGGTGAAAAACCGTCTGCCTTCATTGGGGATAGACGTCTGAAAGGCTCCGTTTTCATCAACCTGAACAAACCGATCCAAAAGATTGTCTTTTGGGATTTCTACATGATCAAACCAGATTCGTCCATTGTCTACTCCGTTGAGCCCCATTTTCATGCCGCAATCTTCAATTCGGACCCCCGGGAGGAGTTTTCCTTTTTTGTCTCGCAAAGGCACCACGAAGGCACAAACCCCATGGTCTTCTTCTCCAATAATCAACTTGGCAAAGACTGTGGCTGCCTGTGCATGCAGCGCCGCATTACCTATATAGGTCTTTCGGGCCGCTTCATTGGGTGTATGAACCGTGAACATCTGGTCCGTGTGATTGTAAGTAGCTGTAGTCTGTAATCCCCGAACATTAGATCCATGACCTGTTTCGGTCATGGCGAAAGATCCCGGCAATTCCAGTTCTCCTATGGCACGTATGTATTTTTTGTGATGCTTTTCTGTGCCTAGAAGAAAGACGCTCATCCCCCAGAGCCCAAACTGAACCCCAAACTTGATCACCAGACTCAGATCATGATAGCTGAGTGTCTCCATCACCGTGAAGTATCGATGCATATCCCCTTTGCCGCCGTAGGCTTCAGGATAGCCTATAGCACCCAAGCCTTCATCGGCCAGCACTTTGCACCATCTAAAGACCGTTTCACGAAAATTCTGATAATCGTGAGGGTTTTCATAAGCAAATTCAGGACGAGAAATAACCTCCTTCACTTTGGAGATAATTTCGGCATGATCACCCACTAAAACTTTGTTTATTTTTTGAGGTATGGTTTCCATCTTTGTTCTTTAAGGTTGAGCCGCTTGAGAATGCTACCCGTGGACTCATTGGCTTACACTAAATTACCTTAACTCCTGAATTCAGTAATCCAGGTTTGAAAAAAAATAATCCTACACGCTTTGGAATTCGAATGTGTGGAAGGTCAGGGGGATGCACCCTGGCGTGCTTTTGCAAAGCGTGCCAATTTAGTCCAGCATTTGCAATGCGATTTTGCCTACTCCACCAGTATAGTCAATTGCGCTACTGTAGACATAGTGCTCGGGTTCATAAACCCATCCTTCTTCCACAGGATTTCTGTGCATATATTCCAGCCGTTGATCCAGCATTTGATTAGTTGATAAATGAACGGGATGATAACCATCCTGCCAGATTTTATAATTGACTCCTTTCTTGACCCGATTTGCTGCATAGGCAAATTTCTTCATCAACCATTCCCTTCGACTTTCATGGGTCTCTTGCATCGTCAACATGAGCTGCTTACTTGTATACTTTTTAAGGTCTCTCATGATGTCTTCAATCGGGCTCTCACTTGAACTAATTATAGCATGCCAATGATTGCTCATGATCACATACCCATGAAGGATCAGACCTTTGTTTTCAATACAGTATCTCATCGATGCCAGTATGACTTCCTTATAAACAGGTCTTGTCAATAGATCTATCCAGTCGACGACAGTGACGGTGATGAAGTAAGGTTCATTTAAAAGTTTGGCTTTATACTTATCAGACATCTGACGAAGATAAAAGTATCTATATGCATTTCAAATGCACTTTTAGATCAGCACGCTTTGTAAAAGCGCGCTAGAAGCATTTTATAACTAAAGAACAGAATTTTGTGTGCCTCGCCAGATTCCTAAGGGAGCCTCTTTTTGATCAGGGAAATTTGGCCCCAGTGGCTTACGGAGTGTTCCATGACGTGAAACCAGACCCAATGATTGTTGATGCCTTCCTCAATATTCTCTGCAAACCATTCGTCGTCCTTGGCCTTAAGTCCCTCAAGTGTACTTTGTCGCACCTGATCCCATAGGGCCAGATAATGGGTGGCTGGTTTTTCCCGGAGTTGGCTTTCGGATTTTTCACCAAGGTTCGCCCCATCCATTATCAATGCCATCTCCTTTTCCGTCAACGAAATCACACCCAATGTCTCAGATTGATAATACACCTCATTGGCGATGAGGTGCATGATGAGCTCTCCGATGCTGTTGGCCTGATCATCGAAGAGAAAGTCCGTTTCTTCCGAACTCAATTCTTTTGTATCCTCTTCAATACGATCTTTTATTTCTTCCAGCATATCCACCATCATCCCAATTTGGGGGGAATAGCCATCTGTAGGTTTGATTTCGTATTGGGCATGGGCAAGCGTCATAGTGAAGGAAAGAACAAGAGTCAGGGTATGTGGAATCAGGTGTTTCATGGGTAAGTACGTTTAGGTTTTATGATTAAATGAAAATCGTTCGCTGAAAGTTGCTTGTATGGGTGCAAAAGCGAGCTAAGAATCTTCAGACAAAGAATAAAGAGAGATTGACTGCTGCTTT
The DNA here is from genome assembly GCA_965222305.1 of Reichenbachiella sp. GTDB lineage: Bacteria > Bacteroidota > Bacteroidia > Cytophagales > Cyclobacteriaceae > Reichenbachiella. Next base: position 2,517,116 of record OZ244943.1, on the reverse strand, counting down.
CCCTTGAGCTGAACTTCACCAATGAGTTGGGTGTTGAGAAGCGAGGGTTCTTCAAGTCCTTGAAGGATTTGCTCAGAAATAATCAAATCCGCTTTATACTCTTTGCATAGCCCCTGGATACGTGCAGTGGTATTAAGTACATCGCCTGAGTAAACGATCTGCTTTTTGAGTGCTCCGATCTCTCCGGTGGTGACATTTCCTACGTGCAGTCCGGCCTTGAAATCCGGAGCTATTCCATATTCCTTTTCAAACCCCGGACGCTCTTCTCTCATTCTTTCCTTTAAGGATTCAAAGCATTTGATACAGTGGTTGTTTTGAAACCCCTCCTTAGCCAACCAGGTAATGACTACCTCATCACCTATGTATTGGTAGACCTCCCCCTTTGTGTTGATGATGGAGTCGGACATGAGTTCGTAGTAGGATTGGAGCAAATCGAAATATCGCACATGCCCGAGGGCTTCGGCGATCTTGGTGGAATCCTTCATGTCCAGAAACATAAAGATCCGTTCCTCTTGCTTGGGCCGATGGTATTTTCCTGTAAAGAAATTCAAGGTAACCTGATGGCCAAGGTTTTCACTGATGGCAGCATATAGTAGGCTGAGGACAAGATGAAAGGATAGCTGAAGGGTGGTGTTCAGAAAGACACGGCTTTGAAAGAAGTTGAACGTCTTGTTGATCACGATAGGATCGGTGATTGGTAATGACAACTCTATAGTCGCGGCGATAGGAAAGGAGACGAGCATAATCAAAAACATCAAGATCATGTAGATGATAAACTTGTAGATGACCTTTTTGGCAAAGCTCAGATGTCGAAATCTCTTTTCGAGTATGACTAGTTCAATCAATCCTACCAACAGCCCTACGAACGCTATCGCCATGCTGGAGAAGATAAGTATAGGGATGGTCAATGTGATCGCAGAATCCGGATCGGGATTCCGGTTTCCGGTCAGGAGTGTTTCACTCAGCAGGAAAAACCATCCGGTAAGCAACCAGATCAATCCGAAGGGAAGGACTCGGTTTAGGTTTCTTTTGAATTTGGGGGTGAAACTTATCGGCATGCTTACAATGCTGGATTGTCAATTTAGTTATTTCAATCCTATTTACATTGATCAGTAGCAGGTTGTTGCCGCCGAGCTTTTCTTATTTGCGGATTTCCAACAAAACCACATTCTCCACATGATGTGTGTGTGGAAACATATCTACGGGCTGGATTTTGGTGACTTTGTACTTTTCGTCCATTAGTGCAATGTCCCGTGCCTGGGTGGCAGGGTTGCAACTGACGTAGACCACTTTTTTTGGAGCCACTTTCAAAATCATATTCACCACATTTTCGTGCATGCCTGCTCGGGGAGGGTCGGTAATGATGGTGTCAGGAGAGCCATGCTCTGAGATGAATTCATCATCCAATAGGTCTTTGATGTCCCCGGCGTAGAAATCCGTGTTCCTGATCCCGTTTTCCTCAGAGTTGACAAACGCGTCTTTGATGGCGTCCTCTACATATTCCAGCCCAATGACTTTTTTCACCTGATCTGCGCAGTAGTTGGCAATCGTTCCGGTTCCGGTGTACAGATCATAAACCAGTTCATCCCCCTGGAAGTCGGCAAAATCCAGGGTTACATCGTACAGCACTTTGGCCTGAGCAGAATTAGTCTGGTAGAAAGATTTTGGGCCAATCTTGAACTTGAGGTTGCCCATCTCTTCGATGATGTGATCCTTGCCCGAATGCACCAAAACCTCCTGGTCGGAGATCGTATCGTTGCCCTTTTGATTGATCACATAAAGTAGTGAGGTAATTTCAGGGAACTTATCGTCAATGTGATCTAGCAGCCCCTTGATTACTTCTACATCATTTCTATAAAACTGCACCAAAACCATCAGCTCGCCCGCATCGGTCAATCGGATCATCAGGGTTCTCAATAGTCCCTTTTGTTCTCGGATGTCAAAGAACTCAATCTCATGCTCCAGCGCATATTTTCGGATTTCATTTTTGATGGCATTGACGGGTTCTTCCATCAAATGACAGGTCTCTACATCGACTACCTTGTCAAACAGCCCTGGAATGTGAAAGCCTAATCCGTTTCGCTGAAGCTTGGATTCAGAATCGATTTCTTCCTTGGTGAGCCAGCGCTTATTCGAAAAAGTGAATTCCAGCTTGTTTCGATACCTGTTGGTCTTTTCCGACCCAAGGATGGGGGATATCTCCGGTATTTCTACCTTGCCTATGCGCTCCAATGCATCGACGACCTGCTGTTGCTTAAACTCCAGCTGTGAAGTGTAATTGAGGTGCTGCCACTTGCAGCCTCCGCACACACCGAAGTGATCACAAAACGGGTCTACCCGTAGGTCAGACTTTTTATGGTATTTGATGGGCGCACCTTCCAGAAAGCTTTTTTTCTTTCGTTTAATCTGGACATCCGCTACATCTCCGGGCACTGCCTCTTGTACGAACACCACCTGCCCCTCATGCCGTGCCAGGCTTTTGCCCTCTGCGGCTACTGCCTCGATCTCCAGATTCTCTAAAATGATTTGTTTGCGCCTTCTAGCCATAGGGGCGCAAAATTAGAAGAAATTGATGATTAGTGTCATTTTGGTTTTGAATTATCAAACTATATTTGATTCATAATCTCATGAGCAAAACTGTAATTATTACCGGTGGTTCATCAGGCATCGGGCGTGCTTGTGTCGAACTCTATGGAGCGAAAGGCTATAACGTTGTTTTTACCGGAAGAAATGCGGGCAAGCTCGATTTAGTTTCTCAGTTTCTTACCGAGAAAAACATTCCTCATATTTCATTTCAGACTGACGCTACCGATCGTGCCGGAGCTGAGAAAGTGATCAACGAAACCATAGCCAAATTCGGAACCATTGATGTTCTGATCTGCAACGCAGGTATATCCATGAAAGCCCTTTTTGAGGATTTAGACTTAGATGTGTTTGAGGAGGTCATTAGTGTGAATTTGATCGGTACCACCAACTACATCAAATATGCCCTCCCTTACATTTTAAAATCAAAAGGGTCGATTGTTGGCGTATCATCAATCAATGGAAGAAGGGCAACCCCGGGGCGAACCGCTTATTCAGCGTCTAAGTTTGCCATGGAGGGATTTTTTGAAGCTCTGCGGCTGGAAGTGAAGAAAAGAGGCGTGAATGTGATGACCATAGCGCCCGGGTATACGCATACCGAAATCCGAAACAATGCCTTGAACGGACATGGTAAAGAAGTCGGTGAATCGTTTCGAGACGAAAAGAAAGCCATGTCAGCAGAAAAGGTAGCGGAGTATATCTATAGAGGACAGCAAAGACGCATAAGGCAAAAAGTATTAACTCCCTTAGGTTGGTGGCTCACGTTTTTCAACAAATGGATCCCCAGGCAAATGGACAGAACTGTCTACAACGTGATGAGCAAAGAAGACCCGGAACTGTTCAAGGACTAGCTCGCTTTCCTGACTTTGTTTTTTCTGATGTAGGCCTCCTTACCCTTCCAATCTATTTTCACCCAGGGGTCTTGTTCGTCGAGGAGCTCTACCCGGTGACCTTTCTTTACCACATCGATCAAATCAGCGCCCGAGGAGGGTCCGCTCATGATGTAGGCATGGTTGTCAATGATGATGACCTGTTCTTTGTTCAGTTGTAGATTGAGCAGTGCGGCGAGGCATACCAATATTACGATCGACCCAAAGGCATATGGAGTGGCATTTCCTTTCTTTTTTACCTTTCGGTAAACAACATTACCAAGCAGCAAACCTGCTATTAGCAGCAGTCCGCCAATGACGGGAGCGAAGTGTCTATTGATCAGACCAACGACAAACCGTGTGTCAGAGCTGTCATAGCCTTCCAGTTCATTTTCTTCAGCAATGTCCTGCATTTTGGTTCGGGCCTGCTGATCCGAGGTATGCAGGTAATACTTATTCAGATATACCAGTGCCTGGCTGTAGTCCCCCAGGCCTTCTTTGATGAAAGCCATTTTCAAGAGCATCTGTGGAGTGGCCTTGTCTTCCTCGCTGAGTATTTGCTCATAGATCTCCAGGGACTCCGTATATTTTTTGAGTTTAAACAACGAATCAGCATTGGTTAGCCGCTGATTTATAGGTTGTCCTGAGCTCAATAGAGGCGCTAAAAAAAGAAAGAATAAGAAATTAGAAAAAAGGGTTTGTTTTTTGATCATTAGCTGCATACTTTTGCATCCGCAAATAAGGGAAGGCAAGGGGTAATTTCCAATTTTCTTTGTTAATCCTTGTTAAAATAATGGCCGATCTGGTAGCTCAGTTGGTAGAGCATCTCCCTTTTAAGGAGAGGGTCCTGGGTTCGAGCCCCAGCCAGATCACGAACATAAAGCCTCAACAGAAGTTGGGGCTTTTTTTGTTGGTGTGAATGGATAGTCTAATTTGCTTTACCCCGGATAAAGGTTGTCGCAATAAAAACCCGGCTTCTATAATCTCATCCCTTTAAAAGGAATCCACTCGATGGAATCAAGGGAGACACTGGAATGGTTGGTCTAGGTAAAGAGTTTATTCGTTTTCATGCGTATTCTCCTGGTCTTAACGGTTGCTAAGACCACCGGGGCAGCCAGAAGTGTGTAGCGCTATGATATGGCAGCTGGCCATACTTAATTGCAGTTGTCACTTAATTGCTGATATTCAGATATGGACACGGTCGGTATTTCCTGATCACTCAAAACATTGATACAAGTCAAATTGGGATTTCTGTCCACTCTTAAGTCTATCAGTTCCGGGTTGCTGCTTACATCGAGGGCCGAAAGCAAATTACTCGAACCATACAAATGTGTTAAACTCGCATTGTTCTCAAGATCAAGTTCCTCAATGTTGTTGTCGGAAATGAGCAGTGTTTCCAATGATACATTGGTGCTGAAATCCACCGCTTCTAATTGGTTTGAGGTCAGCAATACGTTCTTCAAAGCCATCGCTCCATCGGTATTGATAGAGACTAAATCATTGTGGCTCATGTGTAATACTTCCAGTGATTCATTATGAATTTCAAACTCCTCAAGGTAATTCCAAGACAAATCCAGGTCTTTCAGGTTTGTGGCATTGGACAACCCGGTAATGGAGCTGGCGACGCTAAATTCGTTGACCATTAGGTCTACAAAAATCAAGTGGGGATTGTTGCCTAAATCTATACTGGTGAGGTAATTCGACGTAAGAATTATTGTATCCAACTGGGTATTCGAGCTTAAATCAATACCCTCGATTTCCTGTCCAGCCGCTGACAGGTAGGTGATGTTTACAAAACCCTCAATTCCTGTCAAATCGCTAATTTCACCAAATTGAGACGAGAGGTTCAAGTCCAAACGACTTACATTCTCGGCATCTGACCTAAGCATGATTTGATTGACGAGTCCGTCTGAATCTATGCCTTGCTCGACCAGTATTGTTTCAAAATGAATATCGGGAATGCTCAAATAATTGTTGACTGGGTCTTCCGGTGTTTCATCGTCACTTGAGCATGATACTAGAAGCAACAACGCGAAAACAAAAAAAGGAAAGGTGCTCTTATTTCTATTGAAGTAAATTTTCATTTATGTAATTTTTGAGTTCTGAGGAACGATTCTAATGTCTGAGGGTTTCGGTGGCTTTGATTTTTTCTTTGATCTGCTTGAAAAAATGTCAACACCTTGTTGGCTACAGTTTATTCTACAAAATACATTTCCAATTCCCCTTTTCCTTTCACCAAAATCTTTCCACGAGAAATACATGTGAACTTGTCCTTAACTAGTTCAAAAGTGGATGACGAGATATTGATTTTACCTGCTTGGCTGGCTGATTCTAGCCTGCCGGCTGTATTTATCGTATCTCCAAAAAGGTCATAGGCAAACTTCTTTTTACCTACCACACCGGCAACTATAGTTCCTGAATGTATCCCGACCCTCATCCTCCATTTTATTTCATGGCTCTTATTTCGGTCTTTAAGGTAGGAGAGCATCTTTTGCGCTGCAGTAATACATTTTACGGCATGATCGGTGACTTCTTCTTCGAGACCACATGCAGCTAAATATGCATCACCGATTGTTTCAATTTTTTCAACTTCCGTTTCCTCCATTATTTCATCGAAGCGTCCAAAAATGTCATTGAGTTCATTGACCAGGGTGATAGCTGAGATAGATGCTACTAGCTCCGTAAAACCCTCAAAGTCTGTAAACAGAATCGTGACGTTATTGTGCCTTTTAGGAATGGTTTGACCACTTTCTTTTAAGTCCCTTATTATGTTGGCCGGCAGAATATTGTGAAGAAGGTCATCCGATTTTTTCTGTTCTAGCATTAAGGATTCCTCTGATTTGTCAATTAGGACAGACAAACTCCAAATTAGCGTGAGGCAAATGATACCCGTTATACTGATGTTGACGACTTGTGATATATAGGGGTCGATATCATCATAGTGCGCATGAATATTTGCTTGAAGTAATACGGTCACAATCAACAGCAAGCAAGCCAGCACACTAAAACCATGGGCTAAATTCCTGGCCTTTAATGGAAAAGTCATATAGGGCAGGATAATCATTAGAAAACAAATGATCGAGACACCTGACGAATATCCCAACAAATAAAGAAAGAAGAGAACAGCCACATACGATGTGATATTAAACCACACAGAAGCCAGTGTTCGCCAACCATTGTTGTTAAAAATTAATACAACCAGAAACATCAATCCCATCAATGCATTGGCTCCGTAAATTACTGGAGAGTCTGTGAGATACATGGCAATCACCATCCATATTGCATTATATAGGGTGCCTAGAATAGAAGCAATGTTGGTTACTCTTAGATACCTGATCTCGGTAAAAGAAAACTCCTTGTTGATACCTATGTCAATCATTCTTTGAAATAATCGAGTCCCGTTTTTATCATCAATAGACATTTGGCTATTCTTATTTTTTAAGTGGTGAATACCCTAGCTGTAGCTGACGGATAGCATGTTCGTAGTGAGACAAGTAGGGAGCATATTCATATATTCGTTTTTATGAGCTTTTTTGCTTTTTCAGTATTTTGACAATTCTGTTATTTATAATTTCTGACAAATTCCAATTGTATAGTTTAGGATCGGTTGTATTGTAAAACGCAACAACAACCGCATCAAGGTCTTTGTCGTATTTTGCAAAACTTTGGTATCCCGGAACCCATCCTGCATGCTCGTATTCATAAATAGAAGCATATATTTTTTGTTCTCCATTATCAAACAATGAACCATCGTTTAATGCCCGTAGGAAAGTACCCACGTCTTCTGCTGTGGCTAACATGCCATGTTCGCCCTCTGCCTTTAAATCAAAGGGATGGCCTACATGATAGCCACTCATCACATCCTCAATATTCACGTCATTGAGTGAGCCGAAGGTGTTGTTAAGATTTAGCCGCTTTAGAATTTTTTCCTGAATGAACTGAAAGTTGCCATAACCCAATTCATCATCCATTATTTTATTGATTAAAAGATAATTCGTATTGCAATATTCATAGTCATCACCAGGTTCAAAGTTGGCCGGCTTGTCCAGAATGAGCGCCAGGCTTTCTTCATAGCTCTCTGTTGGGGCGGCCCAAAAATTCGGAGCGTCCGTAAAATTGGGAATGCCACTTCTATGCTGTATCATCAGCCTCAAAGTGATTTTCTCAGCGTTTTCGATTCTTCCTATAAGTTCCGGTAAATAATCAGCGATGGTTTTATCCAGAGAAAGCCGCCCATCACTTACCAATTTGGTGACGGCAACAACGTCATACAGCTTGCTAATACTGGCTATCTTAAATAGTGCTTGTGGATTGGCGGGTATCCTGGTTTCACGATTATGCCAACCGGAAGCAAAAAACTGAGGTGACTTTCCCGCCTGGTCTACATAAACAATCATTCCTTCAAACCCATGATCAATGCCTTCATCTAACTGCTCTTGAACCGTATCGGGTAACGGGAGTATCCACGCCTTCACCAAAAGCCAGGGTACAAAGAACAGGGAGGATAGTGATGCAACTATAAACGCTATTCTCAGAATTCGTTTTGTCTTTTTTTTGGTCATTATACTTCGGTCGGTAATCTTTCTAATTGCTCATAACCTTTTGGTAAACTGTCTTATTCGTGCCGTTGAGGTTTTTGTAGCACGTTCATTCATCTATTTGCAATTCTTTTATCCTTGATCCTTTAATTAGAAGCCAAAGCATAAATACTAACTCGCCCAATGCGGTGAACATACTAAAGCTGGTATTAAGCTCGGGAAATAGAAAAACTTTTAAATGGCCAATAACATACCCTAAACCCGCAATAATCAATAACCACCCCATAATTTTAGGGATATATCCTGCTTTCAAAACCAAATAACCGAGAAGAAGTAGATAAAGACCAAACAACACCAAACCGAAAAACCATTCGTATTTATATGATTTAATATAAAACAGCATGAGTTCTGAGATGCTTTCTGGTGAATTTGCCAGAAAGTAGGAAGCCCCTTTTGTCAGTGTAAAAATCTTTATCAAGTTCGTGACAGCCACAAGATAAACTCCAGTGTATAGCAACCGAAACCAAGCCGTGAGCAATGATAGACCTTTATTTACGGGCTTTAAAAATAAATAAAGTGCCCAAGCCACAACGATATCGCAAACTATAGTGATGAAGATCAGAAATATGGCAACATTAAATAAGAATGTATTGTTTATGATATTAGATGCGGTTTCGGATGCGCTGTTTGGGTTAACTAAATCTGGGATTATTTTGAATTCAGCGAATGGAACCGTTAAAGTCATAATTAACAATCCAATTCCGGCTATCAGAGCAGCTTTTGAAAGTGAGATGTCTTTATTCATGTTGAAATATTTGTCTGTATTAGCATTCTCCTTAGACTATTATACCGTTAAGATAAGTCCATTCAGGCGTTATTTTCTAAATGACCTACAACGGGTTGTTTTATAAGCGTTACCTCCCGATAGGAGGCAAAGCTTTGTTTGATGGAATTATTGCCAGCATTCTACTTTTTAACCACCTTTTCAGCAGATAAATGATTGATCTGTGATGGTCTCGGTTACTCTACCAAGCAATCGTTAGTGAATATTGACTAGTCAGACTATACCTTAGAATTTCCACCCTAAATAAATCTGTGGCTCAAGAAGGAAGTAGTTTCTCCATTTATCGTCCAACTCCTTAAATCCAGCGGGAGCATTCTTGTCAGACGTCCAAAGCATACAATTGATTTGTGGTTCTATGAAAAAATGCTTTTTCTTACCAAATGCAAAATGGTAGCCCAAATGATAGGAAGTATAAAGTTTAAAGCCATTATTGATTTTATTACCCTCTAGATCCAAATAGGTTTGAAGTTGCGGTAAAACTTCTGCAGTGGCAAATAGTCCTTTCCATAGCATACGTTGGTAGGATATGCCTAATCCCATTGTTCGCACATGTCCCGGATAGTATTCACTTCCTGACTCTATCTTATCTAAAAGACCATCCCACCATGTGATTCCCATGGGCTGAAACAATCGAAAGTGGGCAAACTTCACACCTATGATGTTCTTATTATCCAGGTTTCGTTTTACATGAAACTCTATGTGTTGTGTACTAGTTCGATCGTTCCAGGAGTCCTCGATAAGTCCTTCAGGAACAAAATAAGGTATACTCACCCTCCACTTATAATCCACGTCAGTTTCTTTTTCCACTGATGAATTAGTTTGAGCAAAAGCACTTAGCGTGCAAGAAAATAAAAGGATTGTAAATGAATTTTTCATGACTTCAATGTTTTGATGTTCTATGTGATTAATTGATTTTTTACAAAGGTCAGGGAGGAGTGAAAGGGAGACCTATGAGCTATGCAGCCAAATCCATAAAGTTTGCGGAAGACATATAAACTATGAAGCCGGAATATAAATTATGAAGCAAATACCTTGATTCCTCATTGTATGAAGGGAAATACTAATAGTGCGGTTTACTAAAGTTTTACTGGTTTTGAACCCCCTGAAAGCTATGTCAGAGGCATCTTTCAATACCGAGAATTTCATGGATCAGGTGGCAACATCACCCTTGTGAACGTCTCCAATGAACAGTTTGGCGTTTCTGATCTGACAGAAGCAATGAATACGAGCCATTCCAGCCTACTCAGAAAGGTCAAGCAACAAATAAAACCTTAACCGACCAACCCTTCAGATTTGGACGTTGAATAAGTGTTTAAGCGCTCTGGGCCTGTGAGCAAGAGGGAACCCTCTCGGTGGAATGAAGGCGGACTAAATCGTATCTGTCCTTACAAAGTGTTTGTTTTTCTGTAAATTCCATTGGACGAAGTGGAGACCAATGAACAAGTCCATCATCACTAAAATTTTCTGGATCACTTTTGCCTGGATGCTGGTGTCCGTGGCCAATTTCTTCATGGGATATAGCATCCTGTTGGAGTTCAATTGTGACCTTCAGGGAAAAGATCCGATTATTCCATTTTATGCGAGTCTTATTACCGGTCTGGTGGCCGGGTTGACAGGTGGGACCGTCATGGTGGTGCTTTGGGAAAAATGGCTAAGAACCAAGCCCTACGGATGGACCTTGATCAACATTTTCATCTCTTATATACTGGTGTTCATTGTGGTCGCCGTACCTACAGGGCTATTTTACCAGATCAATTTTTTGAATCTCCCCATATCCGACCTCAGGGTTTGGAATGAAATGTTTTCATCCCTTTCGAATGCGACTACCCTGGTTCCGTTCTTTTTTTGGTTGGTGACCGTCATTTTTACCATGATTGCGCTTCAGGTCAATGACAAGTTTGGCCCGGGCATATTCAGGGAATTCTTGTTGGGGCGGTATTTCCAACCCAAGCGTGAAGAAAGGATTTTTATGTTTTTGGATCTGAGGTCATCCACCTCCATTGCTGAGAAACTGGGAGAGGAAAAATACTTCAATTTCTTGCGAGAGGTTTACCAGGAAATAACACCCGCAATACTCAATCACTCCGGGGAGATTTATCAGTATGTCGGGGACGAGATTGTGGTGAGCTGGAAACCGCATCTTGGGTATGACAATTTCAACTGTATCGAGTGTTTTTTGGATATTCAAAAAGCTTTACGAGAGAAGGCCAATTATTACATGAGTAAGTATGAAATCGAACCGGTCTTCAAGGCAGGTATCCACTCCGGGCATGTCATGGCAGGAGAAATAGGTGTGGTAAAAAGGGACATCGCCTTCTCTGGTGACGTACTCAACACCACTTCCCGAATCCAGGAAAAATGCAATGAGCTCGGTGTGGAGTTGCTCATATCAAAAAAGACCACAGAAGACCTAAAAAGGGTAGGCGATAAATATACCCTCACCGAAATCGGAGCAATCCATCTAAAAGGAAAACAGGAAGAAGTCACGCTGTATACTATCTAGGGTTCTGTTATTTCTTGAAAACAGGTGATTTTTTTGATGTTCAAGGTTTCACTTTTCTCCTCCACTATAATTCAGGGAATGAAAAAAAAAGCCAAAAGGGTCAATAAAGGAACCGAGTATTATCCCTAGTGGGATTGAAATCATAAAGGAGATCGAAAATGTCCATAATCAAGGACTCATTAGGAAATACTTTATCCAGCCTGAGATAATAGTATTGCAGGGAGATGGAACGCAGCTATCTCGAGCTAGAAGGCACAATAATTTTTTAGCCCACTGTAAAGAATCGAGGACTTTCAATCCTCTATCAGCTCCAGGCTCAGCGTACCATAACGATCTCCCAGTGCCGAAGTGGCCTCTAACTGATAGGTGTAATGCCCGGCTGATAAAGGAGATTCACCTACAAAGTCGATAGGCTGAAGAGTAAAGGTGTCACTATCAATCAACAACTCCACGAATGCATAGCTGTAGGAATAGGAGAATTCCATGTACTCAGACAGACTGCCTGCAGCAAGATCTCCATAGTCGGCACTGCCACCAGGCGAAACCATATAGACATCCTCAAAATCATGCTCGCTGATATTGGACAGCCGAATGCTTACCGGTTGCTTGTCATCGTCATCGCAAGCGACGAAGACGAGACCGATCAAAGAAATTAGGAAATACTTTTTCATTAATTCAGGGTTTTGTTTTGACTAGGACACAAGAGACGGGAGAAAGGTTGGTTTGGCACTCAAGTCTTTATATTGATTTATCTTCTTGTGTTACCGCAGTTCTTATCTTTGGATTTCTGGGCTGACAGAATGTTGCTCTGCCTGTCAAATATAACTTACTCGACTCATGTTTGAATCCACCGACAGAAAGGCACTCGACGAATCGGTTTTCGATTCATGGTTAGAAAAAGGACGGGATAGCCGGCTGGGGTATCACTACCTGCTGATCCTTTGGAGCGAGATGGAGGAGGAGTACAAGCCGGTTTTTGCAGCCTCCCGATCAGAAGTGGAAACTCATGATACTAACACCAATTCCTATGAAATTTTGGTGGCAGTGTATGATCTGTACTCTGAATCGCGCGTGTCGGTTGAGGAGTGGTGATAGGAGCGGCTACTTCGCTTCCGTCCTTATTCGGGTCGCTTCCTTGATTCCTTTCTTGTCCGGATGGCGTAGTGCATGACGGATCACCCATTTGAGTTCTTTGGAAGCGTCTTTGAGCCAGCTTTCGCAGAGGTCAAGCGCAATCTCGAGGTTGTCCTTGGCGATGTCCCCCACATGGTTGGCGACACTCCGTCGTACATAGAGGTCTTCATCGTCTTTGAGTTTTTCCAGGATGTGTAGTACAGGTGTGGGATCTTTGATCAACGAGGGGATTTTTATCGCCCAAGGCAGCCTGGGGCGGGTGCCTTCCGAGCACAGCCGCCTTACATGAGGATTAGGATCAGACATCCAGACATCCAGTTGTTTGAAAGTTCGCTCCTGTTGATCAATCACAAAGGGCCGAATAGAAAACTCAGCCGTAAACCTTTGTGTTAGTTCATATTGGGTCTTCATTGAAATTTCAAAAGGGTCTTCACCTCCATTGTATTCCTGATCAAGGCCGTATTGCTCCACAAAGGCCACATGCGGCATGTAAAACATACCGGAGAGCCCAAGGTTTTCAGTTTCCGTCAGAGGAGGGGTGAGCGATTTCAATAGTACCTCGATGGCCTGCTTGTAGTTGTCAGGAAGGTATTTCTTCATGGCTGCGGCAATGTGGCCTCCCCTTTCTTTGATCGACAAGGGCTCGAGTCCTTCCAGGGAATCTCGGATAAAAGAATCTTTGTCAAAAGAAGGGAGAACAATTCCCAGGTTTTCAGCCAATTGTTGGATGGCTGTTTCTCCAAGGACGTTTTTCAGCGGTACTCCTTTTTGGATGGAAGAAGGAGCAGACGGAATTTTGAGTTCGGGCATTACAGATTATTGTGGATTGATTCGAGTGAATTAAACTTGAGTAATGTAACTTTTGTTTCGAACGTGACGGTCGGCTGTTCGTACTTTTGTGAATCAGTCGACAAGCAAACGAACATGGAGAAATATCTGGAAACATTCATCAACGGCTACAGCGGCTACTTTTGGTACCTGTACGGTGAGATCACCAATCCGCACTGGCAGAATTACTTCTATTGGTTGATTGGGGTCTCAGCGTTTTTCTTCGGACTGGAGCTTTTAAAGCCTTGGAGAACGGGACAGGCTAAATTCCGCAAGGACTTCTGGCTGGACTTTTTCTATATGTTCTTCAACTTCTTCCTGTTTTCGCTCATCATCTACAACGCCGCCTCCAACGTGGTAGTCGATTTCTTCAACGATGCCCTGGCTGCCATTGGGATTACTAACTTGCTGGCGTTCGAAGTGATGTCATGGCCCGTTTGGGCGCACCTGCTGGTTGGGTTTTTGGTGAGGGACTTTGTGCAGTGGTGGACACATAGGCTACTCCACAGGGTACCACAGCTTTGGGAGTTTCACAAGGTGCATCACTCCGTGGAGCAGATGGGCTTTGCTGCGCACCTTCGCTACCACTGGATGGAGAATGTGGTGTATCGTTCCATCGAGTACCTGCCTCTTGCTTTGATAGGTATTGGTTTGAGAGACTTTTTTATCATTCATATTTTTACCCTGGCCATTGGGCATTTCAATCATTCGAACTTCCGGTTGAACATTGGGCCTTTGAAATACATATTCAATAACCCCCAGATGCACATCTGGCACCATGCCCATGACATGCCCGAGGACAAACCCAACGGGATCAACTTCGGAATTACACTCAGCCTGTGGGATTATATCTTCAAGACGGACTACATTCCGCATGACGGTAGAGACATCAAACTCGGTTTTCCGGGTGTTGAGAAGTTTCCTAAAGATTTTGTTGGTCAAAACCTGCATGGATTCAAAAAGGAGTCCACCTGACCTTAGCCAATAATTTCAGCATTTTATACCCGCAGTTTCCCTTAAATTCCAGTATTTTGAGGCATGGAATATCCAGTCCAGGAATCACTGCTCAAGACGCATCTTGAGCAAAAACTAGTAGATGAAATATTGAGCCTTGGTCGGCTCAAAAAAGCCCGACAGGGACAGACGATTATCAGTCCCGGTAGCGAATCCAGTGAAATGCCGCTGGTGATGGAGGGCCTGCTCAAGGTCATGCGTCAGGACGAAAACGGAAACGAGATCTTTCTCTACTATCTTGGAGGAGGGGAAACCTGCGCCATGTCGATAACATGCTGTCTCGAGGGCAAGAAAAACGAATTTAAGGTAACAGTCGAAGAGGACTCCGTGCTTTGGATGATCCCCATGGGACACCTGGATAGCTGGCTGCAAAAGTATCAGTCCTTCCGACGCTTCATATTCAACTCCTATCAAGCCCGATTTGATGAGATGCTAGAGACCATCGACGGTATCACATTCATGAAAATGGACGAGCGGTTGTACAAGTACCTCCTGGACACCAAACAGGCCTCAGGCACCTACGTGATCAACAAAACCCACGAGCAGATCGCCCGTGAGCTCAACACTTCTCGTGTTGTGGTGTCGCGACTCCTCAAGCAGCTCGAGCGGCAGGACAAGATAGAATTGCACCGAAACAAGATCGAAGTGCTCTGAAGTTTGTAACTTATGTTACGCCCCGAGCCATTGGGTTTGGGGATTTTTGTACCTGCTTCAGCACGTGAACATCAAAAAATACATACCGATCCTTGATTGGCTCCCCGCCTATCAAAAGCAAAACCTGTCCGGTGACTTATCTGCCGGGCTCACGGTAGGGGTCTTGCTCATACCTCAAGGCATGGCGTATGCGATGCTGGCCGGATTACCGGCGATCTATGGGCTTTATACGGCAACCATCCCCATATTTATCTATGCGATCTTTGGTACGTCCAGGCAGATAGCCGTCGGGCCTGTGGCGGTCGTGGCGCTCCTCACTGCCAATGGCGTAGGGCACCTGGCTCCACACGGCACGCCTGAATATGTCTCGCTGGTGATCCTGCTTACACTTATGGTGGGGGTTATACAGCTGCTGTTTGGAGTGATGCGACTCGGCTTCATTGTCAACTTTATGTCTCACCCGGTGGTGGTGGGTTATATCTCGGCCGTGGCACTGATTATTGGGTTCAACCAGCTCAAGTACCTTATGGGTGTGGAGATCGCCCGAAACAACCATATTCATGTGATTATGGCGGAGGCTTTCGCCAAAATGGGTGCTATGCACTGGGAAACGATACTGCTGGGAATCGGTGGGCTTCTGGTCATTGTCTTTTTAAAGAAAATCAACAGGCATATCCCTGGTTCGTTGATCGCTGTGATCGTAGGAATCTTGGCCGTTCAATGGCTGAATCTGGATGCCAAAGGAGTCGCCATCGTAGGCAATGTGCCGGCCGGACTGCCCGTCTTGTCCGTTCCTTCGATCGATTGGAAAACGATCAAGGCTTTGATGCCCGCAGCCTTGACCATCAGCCTGATTGGGTACATGGAGTCGATCGCTATAGCCAAGACGATCCGTGCAAAGCACAAGGACTATGAGTTGGACGCCAACCAGGAGCTGATTGCTTTTGGCTGGGCCAACATACTGGGCACTTTTTTCGGATCCTTTCCTGCACAGGGTGGGGTAGCACGTTCAGCGATTAATGATTCGGCCGGAGCCAGGACTCAGCTGGCAGGTGTGATCAGCGGAATATTGATATTGGTTACCCTTCTGTTTCTTACGCCTTTGTTTTATTATCTACCCAAGGCCATTCTTGCCTCGCTTATATTGGTGGCTGTAGCCAAATTGGTTGATTTCAAAGAATTTGCATTCCTCTGGCGCAGGGACAAAAAGGATCTGGCTATGATGGTCATTACCTTTTTGGGTACCCTGACCATCGGTATAGAAGAGGGGATTGCTCTGGGCATCGTGCTGTCACTGGCATTGATCCTGTACAAGAGTTCTTATCCCCATCATGCTATACTGGGCCGTATACCCGGTACGAATATTTTCAGGAATATCAAACGATTCCCCAATGTGGAGCTTTCGGATGAAATCGCGATTCTACGGTTTGATGCCCAATTATTCTTTGCCAATGTTGGCCATTTCAAGGAGCAGGTGGAAAATATCACCCATTCAAAGCCGACACTGAAGTACCTTGTGATCAGCTCCGAGGCCATCAATTCTATTGATTCTACGGCTATTCATGTGCTTGAGGATATGATTGATAGCTTTAAGGGACAGGGTATTCAACTGGTGTTTTCTGCGGTGAAAGGGCCCATGCGGGATATCCTTCATCACAACGGACTATTTGAGAAGATCGGTGCTCAGTTCTTTTTTGCCTCTACGGCTGAGGCGATCGAGTGTATTGAAAACAAGTTCAATAATCCCAATGCACAGATCGCTACGCAGGCGGAGGATTGATTCAAGATTGACGATTGATTGATTTGGGATTGTGGATTTAGAAATCAACCAGGCGAAATGCGGTTGGCGATTTGCGACTATTTCACCACCTCAGTCCCATCAGCAAACTTGGCGAACCGTCCCTTTTCTCTTGGATGGGTATTGTCCGACTTGGGCCAGGGCCAGCCGCCAAACTGGGTTCGTTGGTACTCCTGCATTGTTTTTTGGATTCCAGCCTGTGAGGTTTGTACGAAGGGGCCGTACTGCGCTACGGGTTCACCAATTGGCCTTCCTTGCAGAACTAAAAGCTCAGATTCCTGGTCACTATTTTCCAGTAATACACTCTGAGAAGCGTCCAGTTCTATTGCACGGTGTGTATTGAACTCCTGTCCATCGATCGCGATAGTCTCTCCGACAAAAAAGTATATCGACCGATTGACCTTTCTTTCTGCTTTGGGTAATGTCCATTTTGCGCCGGGTTCCATTTTGATCGTCCAGATGGCCACCTCGTTTTCCGGATCAGCCGCCCAGGAGTTAGGAGCCGGATCGGCAGATGTCATGCCTTCCAGCTTACCGGCAACACAGGTTAAGTCTGTGCCTTGTCCATTTTCATCCTTTATCGTTTTGGATGGGACATCCTCACTCCATAGCATCGCAAAGTGAGGATCTACCTGCTTGTCCTTTTCCGGAAGGTTGAGCCAGATCTGGAATAGCTCCCCGGTATTTTCTTTGTCCTCGTTCAAAAGGGGAAACATCTCTGAGTGCTGTACCCCGCTTCCGGCAGTCATCCACTGTACATCGCCATTGCCAAACCGCGCTGCAGCCCCCAGCGAGTCCGAGTGGTCGATCATGCCCTGCCGGGCAATCGTCACGGTTTCAAAACCACTATGTGGATGAGAAGGAAAGCCTGGTACTACCATGCCGTGGTACATCCTGAAGCCGTCTTTGATCACAAAATCATTGCCCATACTTCTACCTCTCAGGTAGGAGGGGTCAGGACCCATTTTTTCATTCCCTTTTGGATAGTGATCCAGATGATGGACACAGAATAGGAAAGGATCTTGGGTTTCCCACGGAAAGCCGAGTGGTTTGATGTTAAGGATTGCACTCATGATTCAAATTATATGTTGATACATCTATTACGAAAAGGTTTGAAAAAAGGATATTCCTTGCTACACTCAACACCCCCCGTTGACACTTACACTGAACAAGGAATTGTTGTACTCATCAATATGATGATCAAAATAACACTCGTAATAGTTGTATTCCTCGTCGTAGATGCACTCAGTACTGTATTCGTAGGAGTTACTCTCAAATGTCTTGGTACTAAGGTCAAATTCATAGACGACCTCTCCATCGCTCGCCAAATATTGAACAATATTCCAATCATTATCTAAGATGAAAACTTCACCAAAGTGATAATAAAATGTGTCATTGGTGTATCCGGATCGGAATAAGCCATAGACGACTACCAACGATTGGCCATTGGCAATGGACTTCAATCCAATGGCCTGATAAACCTCCGATTCAGATTCGCAGTACCAGATTGGAATGGTTTCAGAATAGCCATCAATGTTGAAAGTGATGGAGTTTGAGCTGCCGTTTCCATAGCGATCGATTGTGGTATACTCAGTAAAATTTCTTTGAAACTCACTGAAGTCCAGATGACTCATATCCGTCATGACCGGTCCGTCACTCATAAAGCCATCCAGGAGTCTACGGTCAAAATTCTGATCCAGATTGTTGACAGGTCCAGACCCTTCATCTTCAGCGCATGATATCAAAAAAAGGATTGATATGGAGAATAAAAATTTTCTCATCATGTTAAAAAATGTACCCTACTCGGATTGCACTGACTATGTTGGGGCCTAGTTCAAATTCACCGCCTCTTTTGATGGGATCTGGCTCCACAAATCCATCTTCACTACTCTTAAATTTGATTTTGGACTCTTTTTGCCAGGAAAAGCCAAAGCCTAATTCTGCCCCCATGTAGAGCCGTTCGGCTACATAAAAGTCAAAACCGGCCACCGCATTCAGTCCCAATCTAAAAAAGCCGAATTGGTCAATGGTTTTGTCGATGATGATATCTCCAGTACCAAAATCCTCTCTCTCCTCTTTGGCCACAGTTCTTTGCCAGGCCACATCAAACTCCAACCCATAATATGGGGAAAGTCTCTCGGTGCCGGATAGGTGTTTTTCAAACCCGGGCCTTAGATTAATACCAAATACCTGGTCTGTGTCCTTGAGCTCAGGTATGTCATTGTCAGGGTCAGCCTGTTGTGTAATGGTGGTAGCGTTTGAAAATGATAAATGAGCATTGAGCCGAAAGGCCGAGTATTGAGATGTGAACTTTCTATATCGAATACCTGAAATACCAATTGGCGACGTGCCAAAGGGGGTAAACTGAAATTCGAGATTTGATTCTCCTCCTGTAGGTCTGTACTGTTTGTCAGAATCCTGAGCGGATACTGTGATAGCTACTGCCATGAGTAGCGCAATTGTTAGGTTTTTCATAATTATAGTCTTGAATAAGCCGTAAGATATCAGTTTTATTTTAGAGATAAGTGAGCCATTTGTTATCTCTGTGATTGGCCTTGTAGTTCATATACCATCTACATGGAAAATACAAGGCAAACACCACTAGCACCCAAAGTACATAGGTGACCCACAACGGATATCCATATCCTACCATTTTGTCTGTGGTGAGTGTCTCTATGGTGATGACGAGCATCTCCGCCTCTCCGCCCATTGCGACATGAACGATCAGGGCGAGCAGGTGGATAAACAGAATGTGGACGATGTAAAAGAAAAACGGCACCCGACCAAAGGCGATCAGGAAGTCAGCCACTTTTCCTCTGAAGTTTTCCAAAAACGCGAGCAAAGCGATGGTAGGCCCGAGGGTCACCAGCAGGTAAAGCAGAGAAGGAGGATATTTGGTGACTTTCAGAAACGACAGGAATGTAAACGTCAAATCCCTTTGCTGCGACCAGGGGTTCATATCACCATAGACATTGATGCCGCGGAGGACTAAAAACAACGCGAAGGCTGACAATCCGATTTGCAGAAGTCTTTTCTTTCTCAGATCCGGCGAGAACTCTTTGGTGAACAACCCTCCAAACACATAACCCAATGCCATAGTGGCAATCCATGGTAGAGCTGGGTAGAAGAACATGATCGTATGGCTATCTGATATTGGTACAAATCCCTGTTGGTGAAAGATGTACCAAAGGATAGAGAAAAAGTCTGTGCCTTCACGGGTGATGCCATCAAGCGCGTTGTGACCAAAAACAAGGATCAGGGCCAGGGTTGCCAGTACCTTTTTCGGTATATAAATCAATACCGAAAGGAAAATCATGCTCAGACCAATCACCCAAATGACCTGTGCTACAATGACCCGGTATCGAATATCAAAAAACCACAGGAAGCTCATGATAGCCAGGTCAACGAAAATGAGCCAGAGTCCGCGGGTAGACAGGAACACTGAAAGTTCTTTCTTGCTCTTGTTTCGGCCATAGAGAAAGGCCGACGTACCTGCCAGGAATACAAACGTAGGTGCACAGAAGTGCGTCACAAATCGGGTCATAAAGAGAAGGGGATAGGTAGTCTCCAAATCCGTCGGGTCACTATGGAAGCCATCCAGATAGAAGTAGTCCCGTACATGATCCAGGGCCATAATGACCATGACCAGTCCTCTCAGAACGTCCAGAGATTGTATTCGGTGGGTTGCCATAGGTGTTTAGTTTGGACTAAAACTAAGCAATCCGTACCGAAGTATGGCGGCTGACCAAAAGCATTTCACCTGCTGATATAAATCCTGTGTACCTTCTTGGATATTGACAATATTGAATTTTCGATTGTATCATGGGCGACCAAAATGTACGTGTGATCAGTAGCAAGGAGCAAATGAATGTATTTACCCGGCATTTGCTGCGTGACATCCATGCCTTGGAAAGGATGATCGATGAGGGGTGGTTTGAGGACGAACCGACGCATATTGGAGCAGAACAGGAAATCTGCCTGGTCGATCAGCACTGTAAGCCGGCCACCAAATCCCTGCAAATACTGGATCAGCTGAATGACCCGGACTTTACCACGGAGCTCGCTCAATTCAACATGGAGCTGAACTTACCTCCTTTAAAATTCACAGGAAATTGCCTAAGCCAACTGGAGAATTCAATCCAACAAAAACTGATCAAACTTGAGAAAATATGTGATCAGAATAAGCTTAAATACATCCTGACGGGGATTCTTCCCACGATCAGGAAGCTTGACCTGGACATCGAAAACCTCACACCCCTGGAGCGGTACCAGGCCTTGATCAAGGCCATTTCCAAAATGAGGGGTAAATCCTTTGAGCTCAAAATCAATGGTTTGGATGAGTTGCATCTCAAGCTGGAATCGGCCATGCTCGAGTCCTGCAATACCTCTTTTCAGATCCACTTTCAGGTACACCCGGATCGATTTGTGAGGAAGTACAACATCGCCCAGGCGTTGGCTGCTCCTGTATTGGCGGTCAGTTGCAACTCACCTATCCTGTTTGGTAAGCGGCTATGGAGTGAGACCCGGATTGCTTTGTTCCAGCAGTCAATAGATACGCGGGTGACCGGTGATCACATTCGCGAGCGCAGCCCACGGGTTACCTTTGGGAAGAATTGGCTGGAAAACTCTATCGTGGATATGTACCAGGAGGATGTGGCTCGCTTTAGGGTGCTGCTCATGACCAATTTTGAGCATAATGTGATGGATCTGCTGGATCAGGGGATCACGCCAAAGCTCAAGGCCCTGAGCATTCACAATTCGACTGTCTACCGCTGGAATCGGCCGTGCTATGGTATCAGTGCCAATGGAAAACCGCACTTGAGAATAGAGAATCGCGTGTTGCCGTCCGGCCCTACGGTCATCGATGAAGTGGCCAATGCGGCATTCTGGTTTGGTACGATGACGGCATTTGATAATGCGTACCACGATGTAACCCAACACATGGAATTCGCGCATGCTAAAGATAATTTTTTCTCTGCGGCGCGAGATGGGCTCAGCACAGATTTTACCTGGATGGGTGGCCGAAAGATCAACGTCAAGGAGCTGATCAAAAAAGAGCTCATACCAATGGCACGGGAGGGATTGACACGAAACAAAATTGATCAAAAGGATATCGACCGATACATGGAGGTCATAGAGGCGAGGGTCGAATCCGGTCAGACGGGTACACAATGGATGATCAATTCCCACACCCACTTGATGAAAAGCATGAGGAGAGAAGATGTTTCCATGGCGCTTGCCTCTTCTATGATCCATTATCAGCAGAAAAAGAAGCCGATCCATGAATGGAAGTTAGCTGATTCTAAAAGCGTGAATAAATGGCATCCTACCTCAATGCGTGTGGAGGAGTTTATGACTACCGATGTGTTTACCGCCCAGGAAAACGACATTCCCGAGCTGGTCGCAGACATCATTCATTGGAAGAAACTCAAGCACATCCCGATCGAAGACAATAAGGGGATTTTGAAAGGAATGGTCAATTATGACATCCTGCTGAGCCACTTTAGCAAGAAATCAAACACCAAATCCAATGGCAAGGCGGTCATTCGGGACTTGATGAATGCCAACCCGGTGGTGGTGGCTCCTGAGGCCACGATACAACAGGCACTTCAGCTCATGAATGATGAAAAGGTAGATTGTCTACCGGTGGTGAAAAACAAAAAGCTCGTAGGCATCATTTCCGAAGGGAACTTTGTGAGTATCGCCGCTAACCTGCTCAATAATTTCAACAAAACATAAAGCAATGGATCGACTGCTGGGGAAAATCGAAGGAGAGCTGCCGGGGCCATTGATTATTTGTATGGCAGCGGTACATGGCAACGAACAGCTGGGAATCCATGCCTTTAGGAATGTCTACTCAGCCATCAAAAACCATGAGATCCCCTTTCGGGGAAAGCTGGTAGGTCTTGTGGGCAATATCAAGGCGGTACTGACCAACCGTCGGTATATCAATTATGACCTCAATCGATCCTGGACGGAGCGCAGGGTTCGCAGCCTGGACAACGGGAGTTGGTTTGGTGCAGAAGATGAAGAAATGAAGGCCATCCTCAAATGGATAGAGGTGGAAAGCCAGGGAGACTATACCATGAGAATATTGGCTGATCTGCATGCCACATCATCAGATAAGGGAAACTTCATCGTGGTGCCTGAGGAGCTGGGGGATCACTCGATCATTAAGGCCCTGCAGTTGCCTGTAGCACTGGATTTGCATCAATACCTGGAGGGAACCTTGCTGGACTATTATTCACAGCAAGGGTTTGTGGCCTTCGCGATGGAAGGTGGACAGATCGGAACCTCTGAGGTGTATCGTCTGCATACTTCCGGCCTCTGGGAGATATTGGAAAAGTCTGGAGCAGTTTCTAAACATGATCATGAGCATGAAGACCACTACGCCAGCCACCTGAGAGAGGTGAGCGAGGGATTGCCCACTAAGGTTAAGGTTCTGTACAGACACCTGGTCACGCCGCAGGATGGATTTAGAATGCTGCCGGGGTTTCATAATTTCCAGGAGATACACAAAGGCCAACAATTGGCTATTGATTCTAAGGGAGATATTGTCTCCCAGCACGATGGCATGATCTTCATGCCCTTATACCAAAATGAAGGCGAGGATGGCTTTTTTATAGTACAACCTTGTTAGGGTTAGGATCAAATCCAGTCAACGCCCTTTTTTAACAGATTTAACGTTTCTGCTTCACGGGAGCCGGGTGCAGCCTGATAGTCATAGGTCCAGTTGGCCTGAGGAGGCAGGCTCATTAGGATGCTTTCAGTGCGACCATCGGTATCCAATCCAAACTTGGTGCCCTTGTCGAGCACGAGGTTAAATTCTACATATCGACCTCTACGAAGGTATTGCCAGGCTTTTTCGTTTTCACCAAATCCGATACCCTTATTTCTGCTAATCAGTTCTGTGTAGGTCGGGGCAAAGGTTTCCCCTACGGTCTTGACGAACTCCCAGCGATCCTCCATGCTAAACTCCTCTGTTTCGCTCAAGCGATCGAAAAAAATACCTCCAATACCTCGAGTTTCTTTTCTGTGTTTGATGTAGAAATAGTCATCTGCCCATTTTTTGAATTCAGGGTAGTAAGAAGGGTGGTGCTTATCGCAGACGTTCTTTAGTTGCTGATGAAACCAACTCGCATCTTCCTTTACCACATAGTGAGGGGTCAGGTCAATACCCCCACCAAACCATTTAGTGCCGTTGCTCATTTCGAAGTAGCGGACATTCATATGGATGATGGGTACCATAGGGCTTTGCGGATGCATGACAATGGATACTCCGGTCGCGAAGAAATCAGCATTATCCAATCCAAGTGCATTCAGGATTTTCTCTGGGGTAGGGCCATGTACAGCAGAGAAATTTACACCCCCCTTTTCCAATACATTTCCATCTTGGATCAGTCGGGTCTTGCCTCCGCCTCCCTCAGGTCTGCTCCATTGATCCTGCTGAAATTTGGCATCACCGTCGGCCTTTTCTATGGCAATGCAAATGTCGTCTTGTAATCCTTCAAACCACTGTTGTATTTCTTCTTTGTTCATGCAATGCAAATCTAAAATGGATAGCCGATACCCAGGTTCCAAACCAGTCGGGAATATCCCGGGTAATCGGGAAGTTCGAATTTTCCTCTGTCGGGTACGTCCACTATGTTGCTTTGTGTACCGGGATCTATGATTTTCCAGGCGGCATCCAGCCTTAGAATTAAAAATGATAAATCAAACCGCACACCGTATCCGGCCCCAACGGCGATTTCATCCAAAAACTTTGAAGCCTTAAACTGTGATCCGGGGCGCGCCGGGTCATTGCGTAGTGTCCATGAGTTGCCCGCATCTACGAATATCGCCCCCTTTACAAAGCCAAAAAGCCGATGCCTTAGCTCTATACTCGTTTCGAAAATGATTTCTGCGGGCTTCTCGTTGTTGTTATTGTACACCTCAACGAGTTCGATTGCGTCCCCTGTTCTAATTGTATCCACCCTGATGGGTAAGTATGATCCAGGCCCAAGACGTCTGGGTTCCCAGGCACGGATGCTGTTGCTACCCCCGGCGAAGAAGAATTTTTCGTAGGGCAGGGTCTGGTTTCTGCCATAGGGTATCGCGATACCGGCCCGGGCACGATAGGCTAGGGATAGGTGTGAATTGAACGGAATGTTTTTACGATAGTCTACATTCACCTTGGCAAATTGATAGAGTTCCACACCTTGCTCGTCGGCTCGTTCCTGGTACAGATTGGCGGTATTGCCTCCTGTTTCTACCCGATACTGCAGAAAGCCAGAAGGGTTTTTAATGTTTTGGTAGTTTTTGATGTTGTAGGTGCCTGAGTACCAGACGCTGCTTACGAATGCAGGTTCAAATGAAAGCTTGAGGTTATTGCCCTGGTCAAATAGTTCTTCGAGTAGAATTCTGAAATCCTCGTCCGTAATTTCCGAGTCGATAAAGTTGACATCCACAAGGCTAAAACGATGTACTACATTCTTTTTGTCATTCCTCCAGCGGTATTCGAGTCGTGAGCTGATGGAGTTTCGCTGATACTCGAGGCGATAATTGAAATTCAATCCAAAAGAGACTCTTGTCTTTGGGTTTAACCGGCCCAGTTGTGACTTTACATCCTGACTTAATGGAAAAATGAATTGAGGAAAGGTAAATGACAGGTTGACTCCATAGTCCAAAGATGAATAGGGGTTTTCCGTCTCGGTGGCTCCCGAAAGACCCTCAAATCCCACCCGTCCACCGAGCTCCATTACCTCAAGGCCATGAAAGGTATTCCGGTTTTTTATTGACGCATCAAAAAACGGTCCCGGTAGACCCTGACTCACATTGAGGCCCACTTCGCTGGATGTTTGAAATTTCTTAAGAGGACTCGTTTGAATTCGGGTAACAAACCGCCCTGATGTAGTGTCATGAGTCACTTTGATAAACTTAAAGATGTCCATGTTGGAAAGCTGTTTCTGTGTTTCCAGCACATCATCCTTTCGGTACAGGCTGTCCTTATTCAAAAACACCCGCCAATCCAGTATCTTCTCAGAGTAGCGACGTTCAAAAAATTGATAGGTCACGCCATTGAGCGAATTGAAGGAGCGCTCCAGGTAGTCGTCCTTCAGGTCAGCATCCGTCTCAAACAGGATCGAGTCTATGTGATAGACCTTGTGATTTGCCTTGCCTTGGGGGTTTCGGATATTGATGCCTACCACCACCTTTTTGTTGCCAAGGGTAGAGGTGTCCACCACGTAGTTGACGTACTGCCGGCTAAAAGCGTAGTAGCCGTTGTTTTGCATGAGATTGTTGAGGCGTGTGCGCTCATTGACCAATCTGCCCTGCTCGTAGTTTTCATCCGTCTTGATCCGGGTGTTGTTCCAATTCGTTTTGACCAGGTCCAAAACCGCCGAATCCGGCACCTCGAAGAAAATCGAATCCACCTTGTAAGGGTCTTTTTTAGTGATATGATATATCGAGGTGACCAGCTTGAAATCCTCATCTTTTTCATAATCTACCGTAGCATTAAAGTACCCCTTGGAGTGCAGGTACTGCCTGATTTTATCAACAGTTTGCTGTTCTTTGGCTGTATCGTAGATTGCCAGCGGTTCACCCAATCGCATGGGAAGATTACCTTCCTTCAGGTTTCGATTCTGCTTGTTTACCTTTTTGCCGAGCTTTTCGCGTAGCTTCTGTTGCTTTTTTTCCTTACCGTCAGCATTATCGATTTTAGCATTGAATTTATCATGATAGTGGTCGATTTTGTTGAGGTACTTGGTCGAGTCATAGGTTTTCAGCCCAAACTGATAAAGATCCACATAGGGCGACCAGGGAAAGATTAAAATCCGGTCGTTGGGTACATATTCGAAGAGCGATTCGATCTCTTCATTGTCCAGTTTTTGTGCGCCGGTGAGATGCTGCTCCACGAGTATTTTCTCATCGTTTTTGAGGTAGCGCCGCCCCATACATCCGCTGAGAAGCCAGGTTATGACTAGCCCGATGGCCAGGCCTCGGGTCAGCGTGGCTACATGATATTTCAGAGAATGTGAAATGGCAGACTTTTTAAATTGAATTTAATACTTATGTTTGGTTTCCAAATGCTGCTGGCCTTTGGAAATTTGAGGTAAACCAAACAGCCGTTTCGAATGGTCTCGAATCGCGAATCAAAATTCATTAAATCCTTACAATTAAAAAAATTTCGGCAATCGGAGCAGCGATTCATTGTCGAAGGGGCAAAGAACGTGTTGGAACTCCTGGCCTCTGACTATGAAATTGCTTCGCTGTACGTCACACGGGACTTTCTCTCTTCTCATCCAAAGTTGATTGGCGCTTCAGCTATTGAACCAGAGGTAGTGAAAGAAGCTGACCTGGTAAAGGTGGGCACCTTCAAAACCAATAATGCGGCTTTGGCTGTAGCCAAAATACCTGAATGGCCAGTGCCTGATACCACTGCAAAGCTCACCATCGCACTCGATCGTATCAACGATCCCGGAAACCTGGGAACGATCATCAGGATTGCCGATTGGTATGGAGTGGGAAACATTATTTGCTCAGCGGATTCTGTGGATTGCTACAATCCGAAAGTGATAGCGGCCACCATGGGATCATTTGCCAGGGTAAAAGTGCACTACCTGGATTTGAACGCGGTAGTAGAAAAGTACAAGAATGTCTATGCCACCGAGTTGAATGGAGAAAACCTGCATGAGGCACAGGTGGAAACGCCCGCTCTGGTGCTGATGGGTAGCGAGAGTACCGGACTCGATCCCGAATTGGCCGAAAGAGCCAATAAAAAGGTGAAAATCCCGGGCTATGGAGCAGCCGAATCTTTGAATGTGGCAGTGTCCACAGCGGTATTTTGTGACAACTTTATGAGAATGATAAAGAAATAGAATATGTCTAAAGGAAATGTATTGATCACAGGGGTGTCCACGGGCATAGGATATTATGCGGCAAAGAAGTTTGTGGATAAGGGCTATACCGTGTATGGAAGCGTGCGTAAGCAGGAGGATGCGGATCGGGTGTCCACTGAGTTAGGGGAAAACCTAAAGCCCCTTTTATTCGATGTGACCAATCACGAAGCAATCAATGAGGCGGCAGAGCAGCTCATAAAGGAGTTGAAAGATGCGGGTCTTAAATGCCTGATCAACAACTCAGGGGTGGCAATCAGCGGGCCCATGGAAGTGTTGGATGTGGAGGCGTATCGGTACCAGTTTGAGGTCAACTACTTTGGGATGATTGCGGTGACCAAGGCTTTTCTGCCACTGCTAGGTGCAGACAAAGAATCAAGCATTCCTCCGGGGAAAATCATCAACATCAGCTCTATATCCGGGCGGACGTGCATGCCGTTTCTTACGCCCTATTCGAGCTCAAAGGCAGCCGTAGATCGCTTTTCCGAAGGACTCAGGCGTGAGCTGATGATCTATGGAATAGACGTGATCACCATGAACCCCGGTGCCGTGGTGACCCCAATCTGGGAAAAGGCCAAAGAACCCAACGAGGCCATGATGAATTCAAACTACGCAAAGCCGGTCAGTATTTTCTATTACAAGTTCATCAAGTCTATGAAGGAGGCGGTGAAAGTGGAGGATTTCGTCGACAGGTTGTTTAAGAAGTTTTTGCAGAAACGCCCTGGTACCTTCGATATCATGATGAAAAAGAAGTGGCTGAAATACTACATGCCCAAGTATTTGCTTACACCCCGGATGTACGACCGTTTTATTAAAAAAGCCTTAAAAATGTAAATCCCATGATGCGCAAAGACCACATCGAGCTGGTAGAGAAGTTCTACACCGCATTTCAAAACAAGGACGCAGAGACCATGATCTCCTGCTATCACAAGGAACTGGAGTTTGAAGATCCGGCCTTTGGAGCGCTGGACTATGAAAAGACCTGCGCTATGTGGCGTATGCTGGTGGAGGCAGGTAAAGACCTGGAAATCTCCTTCAAAAACGTCTGGTCAGAAAACGAATTTGGCGGAGCAGACTGGGAGGCCAAATACACTTTCGGCAAGACGGGTAGAAAAGTCCACAACAAGATCGATGCAAAGTTCCTCTTCAAAGACAGCCTGATCGTCGGGCACCGGGATTACTTCCCCTTCTACAAATGGTCCAAAATGGCCCTGGGTACCCCGGCCATTTTCCTGGGCTGGACGAGCTTTTTCCAAAAAAAGGTGAGAGAGCAGGTCTTGGGGCGGTTGGCGAGGTATATGGCAGAATAGCCTACCTCATTTTAGCGCGCTTCACCAGATAGTTTTGCAGGATGTGGTCAAAGCCGTGACTGATGTCTGCATCGATGAAGTCAATCTTGAGCTGATGGCACTTCAGGTATAGATCCCGATAAAACTGCTGCATGTGCTCCCGATAGGTATGTTTGATCTCAGTAGGCGTAAGTTTGAGCACCTGCCCCGTCTCCAGATCCTGAAACTTGTAAGGCCGGTCTTCGAAATCAAAATCAAGCTCCGTCTCCTTATCATTCACATGAAAGAGCAGCACTTCGTGTTTGTTGTGCTTGAGGTGGTTGAGCGCAGAGAAGATTTCCTCATGATCCGCATCGTCCTGTTGAAACATATCCGAAAAGATGATAATCAACGCCCTGCGAGGAACTTTGTTGGCAATGTCGTGAAGCACGGAGGCCACATTGGTCTTTTTGTGCTTGGGCGTCTCGTCGAACAGCTGCTGAAACTTCACCAATAGATTGTGCACATGCTTGGAGGTGGACTTGATCTCTGAGTGATAGTCGATCTGGTCTGAGAATGAAAACAACCCCACGGCATCCCGTTGCTTTTGCAGCAGGAAGGATAAGGCCGCCGCGGCCAATATCGAAAACCGTATTTTGCCCATTGATGGTTGAGGATAGTACATCGACGAGCTCGTATCCAGGGCAATGTAGCATCGAAGGTTTGTCTCTTCTTCGAAGCGCTTTTTGTACAGTCGGTCGGTTTTGGCGTAGACCTTCCAGTCGATGTGGCGTGTGCTTTCGCCGTAGTTGTATAGCTGATGCTCGGCAAACTCAACAGAGAAACCGTGGTACGGCGATTTGTGCAATCCAGTGATGAACCCTTCCACCAGCTGTTTGGCCAGCAGCTCTACATGGGCAAACTCCTTAAGCTCCGATATGTCCAGATTTAATTTCAATTGCTTTTGAATTTCCTGCTGTGCAAGATAATTACGAATTGATTTCCTGTCTTGTTTTGATCTTGAAAAACCCTTTAAAAAGGACTACATTACCTAATTATTAAGTAGTTGTATAAAGCAAGGGTCTATTTGCATTTATAAATCAATTTATCTTATATTTAACTTTTTTAAGAAGGTTTCGAAAGCGAGATTTCTTTAAAAACCGAAACTAAACGAGTAGAGAAAGTGGAAGAGAATAAAGAAAACGAAAAAGCAGAGATTTTTTCGGAGAGAGTAAGAGCAGGGAAGAGGACCTATTTTTTTGACGTAAAAGCCACCCGTTCCAACGACTATTACCTGACCATCACAGAAAGCAAAAGACGATACAAGGATGACGGCTTTTTCTACGAAAAGCACAAGATATTTTTGTACAAGGAAGACTTCAATAAGTTTGTCACTGCCTTGAACCAAACGGTCGATCACATCAAGACCGAATTGATGCCCAATGTAGATTTCGAGGAGTTTGACCGAAATGAAGAAGTGGAGGCCGTGGCTGAGGACAAGGTCGAGGTAAAGGACACCGAATCAGAACTTAATTGGGATTGAAAAGGGATATTTAACAAGAAATGAAAGCTCCTTTTGGGAGCTTTTTTTATATTCAAACCATGATCAACAGGACGCTCATCACCATCATTGTCATCGCTGGGGGGTTCGTATACGGAGCCTGGCTTTTCAATGACATTTTTATTTATGTCGTTATTTCCTTGGTTTTGGCGACCATTCTACGTCCGATAACCAATTTTATGAGTCGCCTGTACATCTATAAAATGCGGATGCCAAGGGTGCTAGCCATACTGGTGTCTTTCCTGGCGGTGATTGGCGTGGTGACAATGTTTATGTGGTTGTTTATTCCACTCATGATTGAACAGATCAATGTCTTGTCAAACATCAATCAAGAGGTAGTGATCAACAACCTGTCGCAGCCCATTGTGCGCTTAGAAAATTTTCTTATTGAGAATGAATTGATGGACGAGAGCAACCACTCTCTGACAGAAACCATTCGAAATTCATTCCTTGATTTTGTAAGAAACATAGACCTGACCAATGTACTCAATGACCTCATTACCTTCACCGGAGGGGTGTTTGTGAGCGTGATAGCCATCACCTTCATCACTTTTTTTCTGCTGTTTGAAAACGGCGTACTCAACAGGATCATGATATCATTGGTTCCTAACCAATACTTTGAGTTGTTCATCTCAGCCATACACAAAATTGAGAAGCTTTTATCCAACTATCTGCTTGGGTTGCTTTTGCAGATGCTCGCTATTTTTTCTATCGCTGGTTTGGGACTCACCATTATGGGGGTCAATTATGCCCTTACCATAGCCGTGTTTGCAGCAGTGGCCAATTTGATCCCTTATTTGGGTCCATTACTGGGGTCATTGTTTGGCATTGTTATCGGTATTTCTACATCCGGACATTTTGTGGTAGATCAATTTACCTTGGTTTTGATTGCCAAGATTTGTTCGGTGTTTGCTGTGGTTCAAATTACCGACAATGTGGTCTTGCAACCGCTCATTTTCTCCAAAAGTGTGAAGGCTCATCCATTGGAAATTTTTGTTGTTATCTTTGCGGCCGCTACGCTCGCCGGCATTCCCGGCATGATAGCAGCCATACCTGTTTACACCATTCTCAGGGTGTCTGTGATGGAGATCAGGTCTGGGTTTAACAGTTATAGAGTTTTTCAGTTACCAAAATAATTTTCTAGATGGGATTGCAGTGTGGGATCGTGGGTTTACCCAATGTCGGTAAATCAACCCTTTTCAATGCGCTTTCAAACGCCAAGGCCGAAGCAGCCAATTTTCCTTTTTGTACGATAGAACCTAATGTGGGAGTGATCACCGTTCCGGATGAGCGTCTGCAAATCCTTGAAAAATTGGTCAATCCTCAGAAGGTGATCCCAACGGTGATTGAATTTGTGGACATAGCCGGATTGGTCAAGGGAGCGAGTAAAGGTGAGGGACTTGGAAACAAGTTTTTGGCTAATATTCGGGAGGTTGACGCCATCATCCATGTGACACGATGCTTCAATGACGACAATATTGTCCATGTAGATGGAGTGGTGGATCCTGTGGCTGATAAAGATGTTATCGATACGGAACTTCAATTGAAAGACCTGGAGTCCATTGATAAGCAAATACAGAAAAACGAAAAGGCAGCCAAATCGGGCGACCCCAAGCTCAAGGCGATTGTGGAAGTGCTTTATGAGTACAAAGAACTACTTGAATCCGGACAAAACGCAAGAGCGCTCGAACTGACGAAAGAACGCAAGGAAGTGGTAGGGCCATTGCAGTTGCTTACCATCAAGCCGGTTATTTATGTAGCAAATGTGGAGGAAGACGCCATCCTCACCGGAAATGAACACGTCGATGCGTTGAAGGAAGCGGTGAAAGCTGAGGATGCCTTGGTGGTGATGGTGAGTGCTTCCATCGAGTCTCAAATAGCTGAACTAGAGGAACTAGAAGAAAAGCAGATGTTTCTCGAAGAATACGGTCTCACCGAGTCAGGTTTGGATAAGCTCATTCGAGCAGCCTATGAGCTTTTAGACCTTATTACCTATTTCACGGCAGGAGAAACTGAGGTTCGGGCCTGGACGATCAAGAAAGGCTGGAAAGCTCCTCAGGCCGCTGGAGTCATCCATACCGACTTTGAAAAAGGCTTCATCAAAGCAGAAGTTATTAAGATTCCTGACTACCAGGAATACGGTTCGGAAGCCGCATGCAAGGAAGCAGGAAAACTACGTATTGAAGGCAAGGACTATACTGTGATAGACGGGGATGTGATGCACTTTAGGTTCAACGTTTAAGTGTTTCTACGTATTTATTTATAATCCTTACTCTTCCAAAAGACCTAAAAGTGGTTAATTTTGCAGCCCTTTTGGTGGCCTAAATCAAATATTTATAACGAAACAGGGAATAAGATTCACGATCTCTGATCAGAGTCCGACATTCCAAATACTCTGAAAGTATATGAACACATACGAAGATTACATCAAGGAAATCGAAGAACGAAAAGGTCAGGGATTGCACCCCAAGCCTATCGATGGTGCGGAATTGCTGAGCGAAATCATTGAGCAAATCAAGGATGCCGGCAATGCACACAGAGAAGATTCCCTCAAGTTCTTTATCTATAACACGCTACCTGGTACTACAAGTGCCGCTGGTGTGAAAGCGAAATTTTTAAAAGAAATCATCCTTGGTGAATCGGTTGTAGAAGAGATCACTCCGGCGTTTGCATTTGAGCTGCTGTCTCATATGAAAGGTGGACCATCTATCGAGGTGCTGCTTGATCTGGCGTTGGGTGATGATGCCGCTATCTCTGCGGAGGCAGCCAAGGTGTTGAAAACCCAGGTGTTTCTTTACGATGCGGATACGGAGCGTTTAGAGGCGGCTTACAAAGCAGGAAATGCCGTCGCTAAGGAGCTTTTGGAGAGCTATGCCAAGGCTGAGTTCTTTACTGAGCTTCCTGAGGTAGACGAAAAAATTGAAGTCGTAACGTTCATCGCAGGTACTGGCGATATCTCAACGGATTTACTTTCACCTGGTGCTGATGCTCACTCAAGATCTGATAGAGAGCTACATGGCCAGTGTATCTTTGAGCACAACAAGGAAATGCAGAATTCTCTTGCAGCGCTTAAAGAGCAGCACCCTGACAAACGCGTCATGTTGATCGCTGAAAAGGGTACTATGGGTGTGGGTTCATCTCGTATGTCAGGTGTGAATAACGTTGCACTTTGGACGGGAATCCCAGGAAGCCCCTACGTTCCTTTCGTGAACATCGCTCCGATCATTGCAGGTACGAATGGTATCTCTCCGATTTTCTTGACTACAGTAGGAGTGACCGGTGGTATCGGAATTGACCTGAAAAACTGGGTGAAGAAGAAGGATGCCGATGGCAATACTGTTATGGATGAGGCTGGTGAGCCTGTTTTGGAGCAGGCTTATTCTGTGGAAACGGGTACAGTTCTGACCATCGACACCAAAAAGAAAAAACTATACAACGGAGATCAGGAGCTGATGGATATCGCTGCTTCTCTGACACCACAAAAGGTTGAGTTCATCAAAGCAGGTGGTTCGTATGCGGTAGTTTTCGGTAAGAAACTCCAAACATTCGCTGCTAAGACATTAGGAATTGATGCGCCTGTAGTTTTCGCTCCTTCAAAAGAAATCTCTAACGAAGGACAGGGACTAACAGCTGTTGAAAAGATCTTCAACAAAAACGCTGTGGGAACCACTCCTGGCAAAACCTTGCACGCCGGATCTGACGTTCGTGTAGAAGTAAACATCGTTGGATCACAAGATACCACTGGCTTGATGACCTCCCAGGAACTAGAGTCTATGGCGGCTACCGTGATCTCTCCGATCGTGGACGGGGCGTACCAATCGGGTTGTCACACGGCTTCCGTTTGGGATAAGAAGGCGCAAGCCAACATCCCTAAGCTAATGAAATTCATGAACGATTTCGGTTTGATCACGGCTCGTGACCCGAAGGGCGTTTACCACTCAATGACCGATGTGATTCACAAAGTATTGAATGACATCACCATCGATGACTGGGCGATCATTATTGGAGGGGACTCGCACACCAGAATGTCTAAAGGTGTGGCATTCGGTGCGGATTCTGGTACTGTGGCACTCGCGTTGGCGACTGGGGAGGCTTCTATGCCAATTCCTGAGTCTGTGAAAGTGACCTTCAAAGGGGACATGAAAAGCTACATGGACTTCCGTGATGTGGTTCATGCGACACAGCAACAAATGCTGAAGCAGTTTAGTGGTGAGAACGTATTCCAGGGTAGAGTGATCGAAGTGCACATCGGTACGTTGACCGCTGACCAGGCGTTTACTTTCACTGACTGGACTGCAGAGATGAAGGCCAAGGCTTCTATCTGTATCTCTGAGGATGAGACCTTGATCGAGTCACTGGAAATCGCCAAGTCCAGAATCCAGATCATGATCGGAAAGGGCATGGACAATGAGAAGCAAGTACTTCAAGGTCTGATCGACAAAGCGAACCAAAGAATTGCTGAGATTCGATCAGGTGAAAAGCCTGCTCTTACTCCGGATGCCAGTGCAAAATATTACGCAGAAGTAGAGGTCGATTTGGATCAAATCGCTGAGCCAATGATCGCTGACCCGGACGTAAACAACGATGATGTTTCTAAGCGATATACACACGATACGATCCGACCGCTATCATACTACGGTGGTGATAAGAAGGTTGATCTTGGGTTCGTAGGGTCTTGCATGGTGCACAAAGGCGACATGAAGATTCTGGCACAGATGCTCAAAAACATCGAGACGCAAAAAGGTGAGGTTAAATTCAACGCTCCATTGGTCGTGGCTCCTCCTACCTACAACATCGTAGACGAGCTAAAAGCAGAAGGAGACTGGGAAGTATTGCAGAAATACTCAGGCTTCGAGTTTAACGATGATGCGCCTAAGGGCGAAGCCCGTACAAAGTACGAAAACATGCTGTACCTCGAGCGACCTGGCTGTAACCTATGTATGGGTAACCAGGAAAAAGCCGAGCCGGGCGATACGGTAATGGCTACTTCTACTCGATTGTTCCAAGGTCGGGTAGTAAAAGACTCCTCGGAGAAAAAAGGAGAGTCGTTGCTTTCATCCACTCCGGTAGTCGTGCTCTCTACAGTTTTGGGCCGTACACCAAATTTAGCAGAGTATGAATCTGCGGTAGAAGGAATTGACTTGACTAAGTTTAAGCCTTCCGGTAAGCAGTTGGTGAGGTAATCTCACGTATATAATATTGATATTAAAAGACTACTCTGTTTGGGTAGTCTTTTTTTGTTTGGCTATTGTTGCCAATTTTAGCGTATTCTTGAGGTTGAAAATGTAACAGAAAGTGGAAGATCTTATATTTGAACTACTTCATATATGTCATCATCTAAAAAGGCTAAACTTCAAACTGTGCTAATTGTACTGGGGATAATATCCACAAGTCTTGGCTCTTTTTTTTATTTCCGGTTTGGTCTAATTCTCGACTATGGCCCAAGAAGTCAAGACTATTCAACAAATGCCTCATTATTTCACGATGTTGGATTCGTCATGATTGCTGCCGGTATAACACTGGTATGCTTTGGATTACTGTTATATGGTTTAAAGAAATTGTAGCCTTATAAGTCAAATAAAATCAAGAGTTTCTAGGGCAATTGCAATGTTCTGAACTAATCTATATTCCCCTTCTATGGCCTGTGGCACACAGGACATGCCCGGTATGATTTTTTACTCTTTTAGTCCGTACGACTTTCCTGCTCACAGGCCTTGCTCCATTTCTTCGATTGACACGATTTTCCCATTATTCGCTTCATGAATGGCTTCATCAATATCCTTTTTGTATTCGGCTTGGTTTAGCGCACGTCCATCAGCTTTATACGCAACTGTTTTATTTTCACTTTTGAGCAACTCAGAGATATAGTTCTTGATCTTGGACAGAGTTTTTACATCATCTGTTTCAGAAATATAATGATGTAGTCCTGATTTAATTTCAGCTATGCTTTCCATGTCACTTCTATTTTGATACAAAATAACGAATTATTGTCGATATGTGTTAATCACAATATTTTGATCCGTATCTAAGTGTAGTTTGCAACTGCACTTGACTATATCATGATACAAAGTCGGAGTTACAAACTCCGACTAGTCTCCATTTTTTTTCACATGTTAAATATCTGTCACATTCAATAGACCCACCCTGAACTCAGAGTAGTATTTGTAAACTCGGACTAGAATGGGTAGCCAACGTACAATTAGATATTTATTCTTTATTTTGTACCATGATCCAATTGGTAGAATCGAATATCGAATCAATAAGAGCCATCTGCAAATCCAACAAAGTAGCTGAGCTGTACTTGTTTGGGTCTGCGGCTATGGACAGTTTCACTGACACTAGTGATATGGATTTTGCCGTGCTATTTGATGAATCGCTTACACCTCTCGAACACGGCGATGCCTTTTTTGCCCTGAAGGATGATTTGGAGGATTTATTCAAATGCGAGATAGACTTGCTTTCCTATCGAGTGGTCAAAAACCCCATTTTCAAAGAGGAGTTGGATCGTACTAAAGTACCCCTCTATGCAGCCTAATAAGTTGCTCAAGTACTTGCTGGACATTGAATCAGTAATCAACGAGCTCGAAAATGTACTTGAATTGTATTCACATGATTACGTCAAATTCAGTGCTGATTTTATGGCGATCAGGACGGTAGAGCGAGATTTGGAAATTATTGGCGAAGCTGTTCGCAAGGCCGTAGAGATCCATCCGGAAATCAAAATCTCTGGCGCCAGGCAAATTATTGGTCTCCGAAATATGATCGTTCATGCCTATGATGCCATTGAACCCACGACACTTTGGCGAATTTTGATCAAAGACCTTCCTGTTCTGAAAGCTGAAATAAGCCTTCTTAAATCTCAATAATGGAAATGTTATTCTCTTGGTCTTGATA
Organism: Reichenbachiella sp.; assembly: GCA_965222305.1. Lineage (GTDB taxonomy): Bacteria > Bacteroidota > Bacteroidia > Cytophagales > Cyclobacteriaceae > Reichenbachiella. Next base: position 2,479,751 of record OZ244943.1, on the reverse strand, counting down.
TAGAACCACCCTTTCCTTCCATAGTTTCTTTTGATGGCATTCGGCTAACTGCGTTTCTTTAATCTCGTTTATTGAGTAAATTAGAATCTAAATCAGGAAGCAAGAAAATCGACAATTTATGGCATTTGATATCGACATGATCAAAAAGGTCTACTCTCAGATGGGAGATAGGATCAATAAGGCAAAAGAACTAACAGGAAAACCGCTTACCCTTTCAGAGAAAATCCTGTACTCACATCTTTATGAAGGAAATCCGAATGAAACCTATACAAGAGGAGAATCTTATGTAGACTTTGCTCCGGATCGGATTGCCTGTCAGGACGCTACAGCGCAAATGGCCTTACTTCAGTTCATGCAGGCGGGAAAGGAAAAAGTAGCGGTACCCACCACCGTCCACTGTGATCACCTGATCCAGGCCAAGATAGGTGCTGCTGCCGATTTGCAAAACGCCCTTAATACTTCTAATGAAGTATTCAATTTCCTTGAGTCCGTGTCTAACAAATACGGGATTGGCTTCTGGAAACCGGGAGCTGGGATTATTCACCAGGTGGTGTTAGAAAATTACGCTTTCCCGGGAGGTATGATGATTGGGACGGATTCTCATACCGTAAACGCCGGAGGCTTGGGAATGGTGGCCGTGGGTGTCGGAGGAGCGGATGCCGTGGACGTGATGGCCGGAATGGCTTGGGAGTTGAAATTTCCTAAGCTCATTGGTGTAAAGCTCACTGGAAAAATGAACGGATGGACTTCTCCCAAAGATGTGATTCTGAAAGTAGCCGGAATCCTGACCGTAAAAGGTGGAACGGGAGCAATAGTAGAATACTTCGGTGAAGGGGCGAAAAGCATGTCCTGTACAGGTAAGGGCACTATTTGTAATATGGGTGCTGAAATAGGGGCGACCACTTCGACCTTTGGATACGACGAGTCTATGGAAAGATATTTGAGAGCTACCGATAGAGCAGAAGTCGCGGATTTGGCCAATGGCATCAAAGAGCATTTGACGGGAGACGATGAAGTGTATGCTAACCCTGAGCAGTATTTCGATCAGGTAATCGAAATTGATCTATCTACTCTTTCTCCGCATGTGAATGGCCCATTTACCCCTGACTTAGCCACCCCAATTGGAGAAATGAAAGAAAAGGCAGAGGCCAACGACTGGCCAACCAAAGTGGAATGGGGCTTGATCGGATCGTGTACCAATTCTTCTTATGAGGACATGACCCGCGCCGCTTCTATCGCAGAGCAAGCCCTGGCCAAGGGTTTGAAACCCAAAGCAGAATTTGGGATCAATCCTGGATCTGAGCAAGTTCGATTTACCATCGAAAGGGATGGTATAATTGATACGTTTGAAAAGCTGGGGACTAAAGTATTTACCAACGCCTGTGGCCCTTGTATCGGACAATGGGCTCGTACAGGTGCTGAAAAAGGAGAGAAAAATACGATTGTGCACTCTTTCAACCGAAACTTTGCCAAGAGGGCCGATGGAAACCCCAATACCCACGCATTTGTGACCTCACCTGAGATGGTTGCGGCACTGGCGATTTCCGGGGATTTGGGATTCAACCCAATCACTGATACCCTGACCAATGATAAGGGAGAGCAGGTAAAGCTCGACCCACCCACGGGTGAAGAATTGCCAAGTAAAGGATTCGATGTGGAAGATCCGGGTTTCCTTGCCCCTGCAGCAGATGGTTCCGGTGTGGATGTAGTCGTGAAGTCTGATTCTAAGAGATTGCAGCTGCTCGAACCTTTCCAACCTTGGGATGGCGAAAACATCACCGGGGCCAAATTGTTGATCAAGGCTTTTGGTAAGTGTACGACGGATCATATTTCTATGGCCGGACCTTGGTTGAGGTTCAGAGGCCACCTGGATAATATCGCAGACAATACCCTGACAGGAGCAGTGAATGCTTTCAACAAAGAAACGGACAGTGTGAAGAATCAGCTTGATGGTAGCTATGGTCCGGTTCCGGCAACGGCTCGGGCTTACAAAGCTGCCGGAGTGCCTTCAATCGTTGTGGGTGATCAAAACTACGGAGAAGGATCGTCCCGTGAGCATGCGGCCATGCAGCCTCGTCACCTGGGAGTGAAGGCAGTTTTGGTTAAATCATTCGCTCGAATCCATGAGACAAACCTGAAAAAGCAGGGAATGCTGGCTTTGACCTTTGCTAATGAGGCGGATTACGATTTGATCCAGGAAGATGATACGTTTGACTTTGTGGATTTGAAGGACTTTGCCCCTGGCAAACCTTTGACGATTGTCGCCAAACATACAGATGGATCTGAGGATACAATTGTCACGAATCATTCCTATAATGCAGGGCAAATTGAGTGGTTTAAGGCCGGTTCTGCTTTGAATCTGATCAAGGAACAGAATAAGGCTTAAAATGAGAATTGGGATTATCAGTTGATAAATCACTGATTTTTTCTAATTTTGCCTACGCATTTTAAAAAAAGAAATGAAGAAACGGTTTCAGCGATGAGACCGTTCTTTTTTATTTATATAGACAACAGAATACAAATGTCAGTATCTTATTATACAGAGGAAGGGCTGCAAAAGCTCAAGGATGAGTTGAATGAACTAAGAACTAAAGGTCGGTCAGACATTGCCAAGCAAATCGCCGAGGCAAGGGACAAAGGAGACCTTAGTGAAAATGCAGAATACGATGCTGCGAAGGACGCTCAGGGCCTTCTTGAGTTGAAAATAGCCAAGCTAGAGAAAGTAGTAGGTGATGCCAGAGTCATCGACGAGTCTCAAATTGACACTTCCAAGGTGTCTGTGCTTTCTAAGGTGAAAATCAAAAACGTAAAGAACAAAATGGAGGTGTCTTACACCTTGGTTGCAGAGTCTGAGGCTGATCTAAAGGCTGCTAAGATTTCTGTAGAATCTCCAATCGGAAAGGGTCTCTTGGGTAAGAAAGTAGGAGAAGTAGCTACGGTAAGAGCTCCCGCGGGAGACATTGATTTTGAAATCCTGGAAATCGGTATCTGATCATGGCCAGCATTTTTACGAGAATTATTAATCGTGAGATCCCTGCCTATATTGTAGCGGAGGACGACAATTTTATCGCTTTTTTGGATATCAATCCACTGGCCAAGGGGCATTGTTTGGCAGTGCCCAAGGTAGAAGAGGATTATATCTTCGACCTGGAAGATGAGGTGATTGCGGGCTTGCACGTTTTTGCCAAGAAAGTGGCCAAAGGCATAAAAAAAGTGATTCCTTGCTTAAGAATTGGCACCACTGTAATTGGTACAGAAGTACCACATGCCCATGTTCATTTGATTCCGATCAACGAACTGGATGACATGAACTTCACCAAACCCAAGCTGTGCCTGGAGTCAGATGAACTGGCGCAGATCGCGAAGGATATAAAAAAGGCAATCGAATCTTAATCAAACCCCAAATGGTCGGCGTCCAAAAAGTCCATACCTACACCGGGCACAAGGATGCCGTCTATACGCTGGCACCGGGTGCTGAGCCGGGCAAGTTTTACAGCAGTGGGGGTGACGGCCTTGTGATTGAGTGGGATCTGGACAACTTTGAGTCAGGCCGTTTGATCGCTAAAATTCCCAAATCCGTTTATGCCCTTCATTATGTGAAGGAGCAAGATGTGCTGATTGTAGGCCAAAACTACGAAGGCATTCACTTGATCGACGTGAAGGATCTGAAGGAGGTCGGTTCACTAAAATTGACCACTTCTGCGATTTTTGATATCAAGGTTCATGATGGTCGCATATTCGTTGCGGCAGGAGATGGGGAGTTGTTTGTTGTTGACCTGGATACCCTGCAGATTATCAAACAGTCGTCCATATCGGAGAGAAATCTGCGCTCTCTGTTGATCACCGGAAACAAATGCCTTGTGGGTACTAGTGATAGCCAGATTATTCAGATTGACCTGGAATCCTTGGTGATAGAAAAAGAGTTTGCAGCGCATGAAAATTCGGTTTTTGCGCTAAGTCAATACAATGGAGGATATCTTCTGAGCGGCAGTCGTGACGCACGACTCAAGTATTGGAATCCGGCCACCCTGGAGCTGGAGGAGACCATCGCGGCCCATATGTACGCGATCAACGACATTGAATTTCACCCGTTAGGTCAAAATTTCGCCACGGCGAGCATGGACAAGACTATCAAAATTTGGGACTATGAAAAACGGAAGTTGATTAAAGTGATCGATAAAGCCCGGCATGAAGGGCACCTGACCTCCGTCAATAAGCTGCTTTGGACGGCGTACAAGGACTATTTGATCTCCTGCAGCGACGATCGATCCATTGGGGTTTGGAGCCTTGATATTCCGAAATAATGTGTATCATTGCATATATAAGCCACCCCCAGAGTATATAAACTACCACATTTTACGTATTAATTAAGTAAATTTATTTGAACGGCATCACCGTTTTTGGTCGTTACATCTATCAGCATCTAAATCTTGAGATGTAACTAAAGTTTATAACCATGAAGATTACACCTTTAGAAATTCGCCAAAAGAAATTTGAAAAATCCTTTCGTGGGGTCAACAAGGAAGAAGTAAATGCTTTCTTGCTTTCTCTCTCTCATGAGTGGGAAAGAATGCTTGATGAAAACAAAGACCTGAAGGTCAATACCGATAAACTCGAAGCGGAGGTGCAGAAGCTTCGCGAGGTGGAAAGCACCTTGTTTAAAACGCTGAAAACAGCAGAAGATACAGGCGCAAGTGTAGTTGAGCAAGCCAACAAAACTGCGGAACTCCACATGCGTGAGACGCACATCAATGCGGAGGCACTGATCAATGATGCAAAAAGCCAGGCACGTGCCATCATCGACAAGGCCGAAGCACAGGCCAAGGAGATCATCGAGGAGATGAACAAAGAGGTGAAGGAGCTAGAAGAAAACTATCGAATCATCGAAAATCAGCGGGACAATGTGGTGTCGCAGTTGAAACTCCTCTCCGGTGATGTGATGAATAAGGTTGAGAAAATCAAATACCAGGAGTCAGGCATCGAGACACATCTGAAGAAGGTGAAGCAAATGCTGCGTGAAACCACAGAAAGGGTAGAAACTCGTGCCGAAGAAATCAATTTTGATGACCTCAAAGTAGAAAAGGCTGAGGCTCCCGAGGTGCAGCAGGCTTTTCAGGAAAAAGTACAGGTACAACGGGTACCGGCACCTGAAAATCGCGAACCGGCTCCCAACCCAAAAAAGCAGGAAGTGAAGCTCCCTGAAAATGAGGGTTCATTCTTTGATTCACTCGAAGATTAAAAACCCATGATCATAAGGTTGGAGGGGTTGGAGTTTTTTGCTCACCACGGCTACTACGAGGAGGAGCAAAAGATCGGCAACAAATACACCGTGGATGTAGAAATCTGCCTCAACGGAAATGTCGATTATTCACTGGATCAGATTGACGACACGATCAACTATGAGGAAGTCTATGAGATCGTGAAAGCAGTAATGCATTCCCCCACCAAGCTGCTTGAAGCCCTGGCCGATCGGATCAACAAAAAGATCAAGGCCAAATTCCCTCATATCCAATACTCCAATACGACCGTCAGCAAGCACAATCCACCGATCAAGGGGATTTGCAAAAAGGCGAGTGTGAGTTTGAAGGGATAGTATTAGTCTTTATTAAAAACAAAGCCTCTCGATTCGTCATCTTCATGGAAGTCGACCTCAACACCCATTAGGTACATTACGTATTTTTTTTCTACGATGACGGGTACGTCTTCGATTTGGTAGCTCACGTCTGACTCTTCTGGTGTATCAAACCCGATAACATAGCCCATGGCTCCGCATCCGCCACCTTTGATGCCTACGCGAAGGCTGTACTCCGCGGGAATGCCCTTGGTGCTCATGATTTTTTTTACTTCTTTCAGGGCTTTTGAGGTGATTTGGACGGGCTCTATGTTCATCGACTGAAATTTGGATGCAAATCTAATCGAACGACACGACTGATCTTAGTTTGAGGAAGCCAATAGATGACAACAATCATCATCGTATCTTATTTCAAGCAGGATTATGCCTTTAATTTCAGTCCTCAAATGCCTAAATTGAGTCATGGCTGAAAAGAACAAGAAATTCGATTACGAAGAAGAACTAAAAAACCTTCATCTGGAGCTAGTCCACCTACAGCAGTGGGTCAAATCTCAGAAACTCAAAGTGGTCATTATTTTTGAAGGACGCGACGCCTCCGGAAAGGGGGGAGTAATCAAACGAATCACGGAACCACTAAACCCGAGAGTGTGCAGAGTGGTCGCTTTGGGTGTGCCGACAGAACGGGAGAAAACCCAGTGGTACTTTCAAAGGTATGTACACCATCTACCCGCGGGTGGTGAAATCGTATTGTTTGATAGAAGCTGGTATAATCGTGCCGGTGTGGAGAAGGTGATGGGGTTTTGCAGCAACGACGAGTACGACGAATTCCTTAGATCTTGTCCGGAGTTTGAGCGGATGCTGGTTCGTTCAGGGATCATTTTACTCAAATACTGGTTCTCCGTTAGTGACGAGGAGCAGGAGAAGCGATTTAAAAACCGCATCAACAATCCCGTCAAAAGATGGAAGTTCAGTCCCATGGACTTGGAATCCCGGGCCAAGTGGCTGGAATACTCCAAGGCCAAGGATGAGATGTTTGCGCACACGGATACCAAGCAGGCCCCCTGGTTTGTGGTCAACTCAGATGATAAGAAGCGGGCAAGGCTCAATTGCATCAGTCATATCCTTGGCAAGATTCCATACGAAAAGATGAACATTAAACCTATCGACCTACCGCCATTGCCAATGGATAAGAAGTACGTGCGTCCGCCGATGGATTATCAGACGTTTATTCCGGAGAAGTATTAGAGATTGATGAATTGAATAAGGAATATTATGCTTGAGTCAGTTCTCAACCAAAATTCCTTATTTTTGACCGCTGTAGATAATCAAAAGATAAATTGGAAGCACTGATAGAGTTTGGTAAAATGATCCTGCCCGCCGGGGCTGTTTTGTATGCGATGTATTTGACAGTTCGCATGTTTGTCAGAAAGGAATACGACAAACGACTTATCGATATCAAATTGAAAAATACAGAGATCGTTCTGCCCATTCGGTTGCAGGCTTACGAACGGATCAGCCTATTCCTAGAGCGGATCATGCCTAAGAATATCATCGTGCGACTCAACACAAGCGACTTGTCTGCCCCTGAGTTTCATCAAATGCTGCTCAACGAAATACGGGAGGAGTATTCGCACAATCTCTCCCAACAGGTGTACATGAGTGAGGAATCCTGGAATCTGGTCAAGAGCGCCATGGAAGAAATCGTAATGCTCATCAATGAATCAGCAGGAGACCTGGAGGAAGGAGCCAAGAGCATCGATCTGGCCCGAAAGGTCTTTGATAAGGTGTATGAAAAACCTCAGCTCAACGCTGACGTGGCGCTTTCGTTTGTAAAAGAAGAAATCCAAAGGACATTTTAAGCGATGAAGTATCAGGCCAATTTTGAAAAGTACAAGAAGAAAGCTACTGGGCTGCTGAAAGACAATGAACGCGTCAATACACTGCTGAGTACGACCCGGGGGAAGCTCAAGTCTATCGTAGAGAGCAACGAAAAGCTCAAGGAGTTTTCCGACAAGGTTTATACATTCTTTCGAATGGTCAAGGCACAAATGACCGGCGAGTACAAAGAAATGCCATGGAAGTCATTGGTGATGATCACCGGAGCGCTCATCTATTTTGTTACGCCGCTGGATATAATTCCTGATTTCATTCCGGCCCTGGGTCTCACCGATGATGTAGCGATCGTTGTTTGGATCTACAACAGCCTGCAGGATGATATCGAGCGATTCGAAGCCTGGGAAAACACCTTAGAAATCGAGCCAGTAGATGAAGCCTAGTACCCTCAGAAAAATTGGTGTGTTTGGTGGATTGTTGGTCATTCTCCTGGCTTCCGCCGAATTTTCACGATCCTATACGTCGGGCGACCCCAAGTGGAATTACGTCGTGCTTATCTCGGGTATGAGCATCCTTTTACTTTATACACTCTTTTGGAAAAGAAGGTCGTAAAGCACTTTCCGTCCTGCCTGATTTTCTTAATTTTACGCCTTGATTTTTTGGAACTAAACCCTCCTCATTAGATGAAGATTTCACTCAATTGGCTCAAAGACTACATCGAGCTCAATGAAGATATTGATACCATTTCTCAGACGTTGACGGATACTGGCCTGGAGGTAGAAGGCGTAGAAAAAGTAGACGAAATCCCCGGTAATCTGGAGGGGATAGTGATAGGCGAGGTGCTGGAGTGTGTGAAGCACCCGGATGCTGATAAGCTGAAGCTGACCAAAGTGGATATCGGAGGTGCGGAGCCTTCTTCGATCGTGTGCGGTGGCCCCAATGTTGCCCAGGGACAAAAAGTAGTGGTGGCAACGGTCGGTGCAACGCTCTACCCGACCGATGGAGAACCATTCAAAATCAAAAAAGCGAAAATACGAGGTGCTGCTTCTGAGGGCATGATCTGTGCCGAGGATGAATTAGGATTAGGGACTTCGCATGCCGGAGTGATTGTGTTGGATACTGATTTGCCAAACGGTACCCCTGCGGCAGAATATTATAATCCTTCAAGCGATCATGTGATCGAGATAGGACTGACGCCCAATCGTGCTGATGCGGCTTCACATTTCGGGGTTGCGCGGGATCTTAAGGCGGCGTTCAAGCGAGAGGTGAGCTTTCCTGATCTTTCCGGATTCAAAGTAGACAATACGTCCAATCCGGTAGAGGTGATCGTAGAGAATTCTGAAGCTTGCCCAAGATATTCGGGCATTACCCTGTCCAATCTGACGATAAAAGAATCTCCAAAATGGTTGGCTGCCAGACTCAAGGCTATCGGACTTGCCCCGATCAACAATGTGGTGGACGTGACCAATTATGTGTTGCATTCCTTGGGTCAACCCTTGCACGCTTTTGACCTGGACGAGATCAAGGGAAAGAAGGTGGTAGTGAAGACCTTGGCTCAAGGTTCCAAATTCACAACGTTGGATGAAAAGGAACGTGAGTTGAGCGACAAGGATTTGATGATCTGCGATGAGAAGGACGGAATGTGTATTGCTGGGGTTTTCGGCGGAATAGGTTCTGGTGTGAAGGACTCTACGAAGGCTATTTTCCTTGAGTCTGCGTATTTCTCAGCTGATTATGTGCGAAATACCGCCACCCGACATGGTTTGAAGACAGATGCTTCTTTCCGTTTCGAGAGAGGAACAGATCCTCAAATGCCGGTCGATGCACTCAAGTGGGCGGCTATGCTCATCAAGGAAGTTGCCGGTGGGGAGATAACCTCTGAAATTGTGGATGTTTATCCTGAGCCGATTGGTGATTTTGAGGTGAGTGCCAAGTATAAGAATATTGACCGGCTGATTGGTAAGCAGATCCCGCATGACCGAATCAAAGAGATATTGGCGGATCTGGATATTAAAATCAAGGACGAAACGGAGGAAGGTTATAAATGCCTGGTGCCTCCCTATCGGGTGGATGTGACGCGTGAGGCTGACGTGATCGAAGAGATCCTTAGGATTTATGGCTACAACAACGTAGAGCTTGAGCAGCACTATGGAGCCGATTATCTGGCGGCTTTCCCCACACAGGACAAAGACAAGATTCAGTCTCAAACAAGCCTGTTCCTGTCAGCGAATGGATTCAATGAGATTTTCAGCAATTCCCTCACAAACCCCGACTATGTGGTCAAGACAGGCTACTGGAATGCTGAGGAGAATGTAGAGGTATTGAATAAGCTCAGCGAAGAACTTGGAGTGCTACGTCAGACCATGGTTTTTTCCGGATTGGAGGCGTTGAAGTACAACATCAACCGCAAGCAAACTAATGTCAAGTTCTTCGAATTTGGAAAGACTTATGCTAAAACTCCGGACAAGTATTTAGAGAAAGAACAGCTGGCTTTGTTTATCACCGGGCTCAAGTCTGATGAGAACTGGAATGTGGATAAAAAGTCAATTGATTTTCACGACCTCTCGGGAATGGTTCACAAATTATTAAATAAATTTAACCTGGCTGATTTTGATTCTGTCCCAACACAACAACCCATCTATGAATACGGACTTGATGTCTCGTTGAATGGTTCGCATTTGGCTTCTTTTGGTAAGCTAAATCGAAAGGTGACAAAACTTGCTGATGTTTCTCAGGAAGTTTTTTACGCTGAGTTGGAATGGAAAAAGCTGGTGAAGCTGTACGGACGGGGCATGAGATACCAGGAGGTGTCGAAGTTTCCGGAGGTGCGCAGAGACCTTTCTTTGGTGATCGACAAGAAAGTCACCTTCAAAGAAATCCTGGAATTGGCCAAAAAGGAAAACCGAAAGCTGATCAAGCGGATCAATGTTTTCAGTGTCTACGAAGGAGATAATATCGGTGAGGATAAAAAATCTTATGCACTGAGCTTCATCCTACAAGACGACAACAAGACGTTGACAGACAAGGTGATTGATAAGACCATGAACAGCCTGATGAGCTCTTTTGAGAAAAATATTAATGCTATAATCAGAAAATAAAATGTCCGATAGCTCTCTTCGCTCTGAACTTTCAAACCTGGAACGCAAAGTCCTTTTACTGCTCAACCAGCATCAAAAACAGAAGGATGAAATACAGGTGCTAAAGAAGGAGGTGGAGTCGCTAAAGGGGCAGTTGTCCGAGAAGGATCAGGTAATTTCTGACTTTCAAAATAAGGATAATATTAGTAAACTTGTGAATGGCATGGTAGCCGGCGAAAGCCAAGCTGAAGAACTAGGTGAAGTGCTGAATGAATACATTAAGGAAGTTGATAAGTGTATAGCTCAGTTGAGCGAATAATAGTCTCAAATGAACGAGTTATCAATAAAAATAAAGATCGGTAATAGAGAGTACCCCATGAAGGTGGCGGCCCATGAAGAGGCACGCATTCGTGAAGCGGGGAAGAAAATAAATGAAAGGCTCAGATCCTATCAGGAGCAGTTTGGGATAGATGATAAACAGGATCTGCTGGCCATGGTGGCGATAGACAGTTATGTGCAACGTGCACAAAGTAGCGAGGAGCATCAGTCCACCGACGATACAGCCATGGCCCAAATAGAAAAACTCAATCAGCTCATCTCTGCCGAATTATAGCGTATTCAATTCAGATAGGTAAGATTTCGTTTGCTACTGCCTTGATTATATATACATCATGGACAGTACATTACTTATTCTAATTTCTGTGCTGGCAGGAATCACAGTAGGATTTTTGATCAGCCGGTTTTTGACCAAAAGGAGTCAAAAGAAGAAAATCGCCGAGGCAAAAAGTCAGGCAGATATCATCATCAAAGAGGCGGAACTCAATGCCGAAAGCATCAAAAAAGATCGCATTCACGAGGCCAGAGAGAAATACCTGAAGCTCAAGACGGAATTTGAGGAGGAGTCCAATCGCAAGAAAAACCAAATCATTTCAAATGAAAACAAGGTAAAGCAGCGTGAGTCGCAGGCTTCTAAAATGATGGAGCAAAACAAGAGACGCGAAGCTGAGCTTGAAAGCCAAAAAGAAAACCTGGATGCGCAGCTCGAAATTCTGAAAAGAAGAAAAGACGAAGTAGAAAAGGTAAGACAGGATCAAACCGCCACCCTGGAAAAGATCTCCGGACTCTCTGCCAGTGAAGCGATAGAACAACTCAAAGAAACGCTGAAAGATGAGGCCCGCTCAAAGGCGTCCTCACATATCAAAGACATAGTCGAGGAAGCCAAACTGACGGCTACAAAGGAGGCCAAGAAGATTGTGATCCAGACGATCCAGCGGACAGCCACGGAGCACGCGATAGAAAACTGTGTATCTGTATTCAATATCGAAAGTGACGACATAAAAGGAAAGATCATCGGGCGTGAGGGACGCAATATCCGTGCCCTGGAGTCAGCCACTGGGGTGGAGATTATCGTAGATGATACTCCTGAAGCAATTATCATTTCGGGGTTTGACCCGGTAAGGAGAGAGGTGGCAAGATTGTCATTGCATAGACTGGTGACGGATGGGCGAATCCACCCGGCGAGGATCGAGGAGATTGTAGCCAAGACAACCAAAAATATCGAGGAAGAAATCAATGAAATCGGTGAACGGACGGTGATTGATCTGGGTATTCATGGCCTGCATCCGGAGTTGATCAAGATGGTGGGGCGCATGAGATTCCGCTCTTCGTATGGACAAAATCTTCTTCAGCACTCCAAGGAGGTAGCACGCCTAAGTGCCACATTAGCTTCTGAACTAGGCCTGAATGCCAAGCACGCCAAACGTGCCGGACTCCTGCATGATATAGGCAAGGTGCTTCCAGAAGAATCTGAGCAACCCCATGCTTTGGCGGGTATGGAGTTGGCTAAGAAGTTTAAAGAAAATGCAGAGGTCTGCAATGCCATCGGGGCTCACCATGATGAGATCGAAATGACCTCATTGATTTCACCGATTGTGCAGACATGTGATGCCATCTCCGGTTCACGACCTGGTGCTCGGCGGGAGATCATGGAGTCCTACATCAAGCGTCTCAAGGATCTGGAGTCACTAGCATTGAGCTTCGATGGAGTGCATAAGTGCTATGCGATACAGGCGGGTCGTGAGCTTCGAGTGCTTGTAGATTCTGAAAATGTCTCAGATAAGGAAGCAGGAGATCTGGCCTTTGACATTTCTTCAAAAATCGAAAATGAGATGCAGTACCCTGGTCAAATCAAAGTGACCGTGATTCGTGAGATGCGGGCCATTGGGTATGCGAAGTAGTGAGTTTGCATTTCAAAATAAATGTATTACATTTGTAATACAAATTGAAAGTCATGTTAAACGTCAGACTCGATAAGGACACCGAAAAGAAGCTAAAGGACTACAGCGATATGCACAATCAGTCCAAGTCTTCGGTAGTGAAGGAGGCGCTTGCGCATTACTTCACTAAAGATGAGGCAGCTCAGTCACCCTTTTTTTTAGGTTCTGATCTCTTTGGAGCGGCAGGTAGTGGAGACTCCCAGGCTTCTGTCACCTACAAGTCTAAGTTAAAACAAAAGCTCAATGAGAAGCATTCTCATTGATGCAGGGCCATTGATCGCTTTGTTTGACCGGAGTGATCAGTATCACCTGAAATCCATCGCTTTTCTTGAAGATTTTGTAGGTCAACTATGGACTACGTGGCCGGTGGTGACGGAGGTATCTCATATGCTGGACTTCAGCACCAAGACCCAGTTGAACTTTCTCACATGGATTCACAGAGGAGGGTTGAAGTTGTTTGATCTGAATGAATCCCATCTGCATCGCTTGATTGCTCATTCGGAGAAGTTTCAGGATGTGCCCATGGATTTGGCCGATGCGTCTTTGATTGTAGCTTCGGAGGAACGCAAGATCAAAGAGATAGCAAGCATTGATTCGGACTTTTATGTTTATCGGGATATCCGAAATCAGTACTTGACAAATGTTTTTGTTTGAAAACTCGAGTCTTAAGAACACTTTCACCGTGCTTTCTCGTAAGGGAATAAGTATTTCTATTCAAAACCAAATCACACCATATATATGAGCCAAAAAAAGGCCTCCCTTGGACAGGTGTTTCGAACGATCGTCCTACCAAGAAAGAATTTACTGATCCTAGGATTATTTCTCATTATCATCAGCCGTTTGGCGAGTTTGGTATTACCGGGTGCCAGCAAATACCTCATGGACGAAGTGATCGTTAATGGGGATCTCGAGATGTTGAAACAACTTCTAATGGTTGTAGGAGCGGCTATTGTGGTGCAGGCGGTAACTAGTTTTGCGTTGACTCGACTACTAAGCGTCGAGGCGCAGCATCTGATCGCGCAGTTACGCGTAAAAGTTCAAAAACACATCATCAAACTACCGGTTAGTTTCTTTGATAGTCAAAAGAGCGGAGCCCTGGTCTCTAGGATCATGTCGGATGTCGAAGGAGTGCGAAACCTCGTGGGAACTGGATTGGTGCAATTGTTTGGAGGCGTGCTGACAGCCATCATTTCATTGGTGTTGCTGATTAGAATTAGCCCGATGATGACACTATATGTGCTTTTGCCTGTGAGCATTTTTGGGGTCATCTCTTTGAAGGCATTTGGATATATACGGCCGATTTTCCGCAAGCGAGGCAAGATCAATGCCGAGGTGACCGGACGACTTACGGAGACCCTTGGAGGTATCCGGGTGATCAAAGGTTTTGGTGCGGAGGAACAAGAAATACTGACGTTTGAAACTGGCGCACTTCGATTGTTTGAGAATGTGAAGAAGAGTTTGACGTCTACGGCTTTGGTGACGAGCTCTGCAACTTTATTGCTTGGTTTGGCGACTACCGGTATTATTGGTATTGGTGGCTATATGATAATCAACGATGAATTGACTTTTGGTGAATTTCTATCCTTTACCCTTTACCTGGGATTTATGATTGCTCCAATTGTCCAAATGAGCAATATTGGTAGCCAGCTGACAGAGGCCTTTGCCGGACTGGATCGTACTGAGGAAATCATGAGCGAAAGTGCAGAAACTGATGACCCTGATCGAACCATTGAAATCAATGATATTCAGGGCGAGGTACAATTTGATCAGGTGTCCTTTGCCTATGAAGAAAACAAGAAGGTCATAAAGGAAATCTCCTTTGAAGCGAAAAGAGGGAGTGTAACGGCTTTAGTGGGTTCATCGGGTTCTGGTAAATCGACAATTGCAGGACTTGTAGCTTCATACAACAAACCCGATCAGGGCACGATCTATCTCGATGGACAGGACTTGTCGAAGGTCACGCTTGAGAGCTATCGCAAGCATCTTGGGGTGGTGCTTCAGGATGATTTCTTGTTTGAGGGCACGATTCGGGAGAATATACTATTTCCAAGACCCAATTCTTCAGAATCTGAATTATTGAATGCAGTGAAGGCCGCACACGTCAATGAGTTCACGGATAGATTTGAAGAAGGACTCGATACCCTGATAGGAGAACGAGGAGTTAAGCTCTCAGGAGGTCAGCGTCAGCGTATCGCGATAGCCAGGGCGATACTAGCCAATCCTAAAATCCTCATTTTAGACGAAGCGACCTCCAATCTGGATACCGAAAGTGAGGCTTTAATCCAGGAAAGCTTAAAATCCCTGATCAAAGGCCGAACCACTTTCGTGATTGCCCATAGACTGAGTACGATTCGTCAGGCCGATCAGATCCTGGTCATAGAAGATGGTCAAATTGCGGAATCCGGAACCCATGATGAGTTAATCAAAGCAGAAGGTCGGTATTTCGACCTATATACCTACCAAGCTCGAATCTAGACTTTAAATGTTTAATAAATAGTTTAAAAAGTTAAACAAAATATTTCTGGCTGTCGTACGATAAGTATGGCAAAAAAGAAGGAGAATAAAAGAGATCAGCTCATTAAGGCGTACATGCACCACGTACTGGAGCATGGTGAGCAACCCAAGAGTGTTTACAGCTTTGCACAAGATGTGAGTTTGAAGGAATCGGATTTTTACGAATATTTCGGGTCATTTGAGGCATTGGAGCAAATCATATTTCAGGCTTTCTTTGAGAACGCGATTTCCGTACTGCATAAAAATCAAGAGTATCAAACCTTTGATGCTCAAAACAAATTACTTAGCTTTTTCTATACCTTTTTCGAGGTATTAAAGGCGAATAGGAGCTATGTCCTTTTCGTGTTTTTAAAAAACAAAAGCCAAATACAGAATTTTAAAGCAACGCGCCTTCTAAAGAAATCATTCGATCAGTTCATAGATGATTTGGAGTTGGAAACAATGGATTTGAAAGAAAAGAGACTGGAAGAGTGGAAGGAAAAGGGAGTTCGTGGATGGGCCTGGGGCCAGCTTCTTTTTACAATGAAATTTTGGATCGACGATACATCAGCCGGTTTTGAGAAAACAGACTTGTTTATCGAAAAGTCACTTACCACAAGCTTTAAACTCATGGACAATAGCACGTTAAACAGTGTGGTTGATTTGGGTAAGTTTTTGATTAAAGAAAAAGTCTGGTAGCATGGAGACCATAGAGCAGATTCCAACATCAAAAATTCAAAGGGCATCCAAATTACTGCAAACCGGTGCCAAGGTGGGTGTCAACTATTTGAAGTACTACGGAGATAAACTGCTTTCTGAAGACGACACTGCCAAAGAACGTTTGAATAACGCCAATGCAGAAGATATCTACGATGGATTCAAGAAACTCAAAGGCAGTGCGCTAAAGGTGGCGCAAATGCTTAGCATGGAGAAGAACATCTTGCCGAAAGCATATGTCGATAAATTTTCTTTATCGCAGTTTTCCGTTCCTCCTCTGTCTCCGGCACTGGTTTCCAAGACCTTTAGGCAATATTTTGGAGCGAATCCTGATCACTTATTTGACTCATTTAACCTGAAGTCGGTCAATGCAGCCAGTATCGGTCAGGTGCATCAGGGAACAAAGGATGGGAAAAAATTGGCTATTAAAATACAGTACCCCGGAGTTTCGGATAGTATAAGTAGTGATTTGGCCCTAGTGAAACCCATAGCCATGAAAATGTTTAACATCAAAGGCAAAGGGTCTGATCAGTATTTTAAAGAAGTAGAATCGAAGCTGCTGGAAGAAACTAATTATCCACTGGAATTGAACCAGGGAATCGAACAGGCGCAGGCTTGTTCTCATATAAAGAATCTTCGTTTTCCCAAGTACTATCCGGAGTTGAGTTCAGAGAGGATCATCACGATGGATTGGATGGAGGGGGCACACTTATCTGAGTTTGTCGCCATGAATGAAGAGCAAGAATTATCCAACAAGGTGGGGCAAACGCTATGGGATTTCTACATGTTTCAGATTCATGAATTGAAGAAATTCCATGCAGACCCTCATCCGGGTAATTTCCTCGTAACTGATGAAGGAGAATTGATTGTTTTAGATTTTGGTTGCCTCAAAGCCATTCCCGAGAGTTTTTATAGACCCTATTTCGAATTGGCATTGGAAGAAAACATCAAGAACGATGAAGTCTTTGTATCCAAGCTTTATGAACTCGAAATTTTGAGACCTGATGACAATAGGGAGGAAATTAAGTTCTTCACCCATCTCTTTCGAGAATTGCTGACCTTGTTTACTCTGCCGTTTCAGCAGGAATATTTTGACTTTTCTGACAAGAAGTTTTTCAAAAAGCTGGCGGATTTGGGAGAGCAATACAGTCAGAGTTCAGAATTCAAAAATATGAATGGAAATCGGGGATCCCGACATTTCATCTATGTAAATCGTACCTTCTTCGGTTTGTACAATCTACTTCATGATTTGGGGGCCAATGAGATTGAAATTAAAAGTTACATTCCTAACACAGTCATGGGCTAATGAGAAATTATCTGATCATCGGAGGCTCTTCGGGTATAGGTTCGGCATTGGTTGACTTGTTGACAAATGAGGGACATCATGTGATTGCTACGCACAACGAACATCCGATCGACAGTGGTAATACCTTTAAATATAATGTCCTCATAGATGATTTTGATTTGGGAAAAATTCCTCCAAAATTGGATGGATTGGTTTACTGTCCAGGTAGTATCAATTTATTGCCTTTCAAAAGAATCAAACCAGAATCTTTTCTTGAGGATTATGAATTACAAGTCATAGGCGCTGTTAAAGTGATTCAGGCTGTTTTGCCGAATTTGAAGGCATCGGAGTTGAGCTCTGTCGTTATGTTTTCTACCGTGGCGGTACAAACGGGGTATAATTTTCACTCGCAGGTAGCCGCATCGAAAGGTGCTGTAGAAGGAATGATAAGGGCTCTTGCCGCTGAATATGCTCCTTCCATTCGATTCAATGCAGTGGCACCTTCACTGACACAGACCCCATTAGCAGGCAAACTCCTCAACTCCGATCAAAAAGTGGAGGCCAATGCCCATAGACATCCATTGAAGCGGATGGGTCAGGCGGAGGATATAGCTGAAATGGCTTCATTTCTCCTCTCTGATAAGTCGAGTTGGATAACTGGTCAGATACTACATGTCGATGGTGGTATATCGGCGATAGGGGCCTAGAGTATTTCTATCCATTTTCATGGTCTTTTCTGATAAACTACAAATTAGGTTATACCATTTCTAATACATACTTAATCCAAGGAACATACAAGTTCATCGATAACCCATGTCCATTTGACGAATATTCGAACAAATAGTTAAAATGTTCGTGAAAGACTCCTCAAATCGAAAAACCAAATTATGTTAAACTTAAATCGAAACGTTATGATACCTAAAACATCAAATGCCTTTGTGGCTGCCTCTTGGGTGGCTATGGGCGCTGGAATACTTGGTTACATCGTAGGATTGTGGAGGGCGGACATGATGCTCAACGAAAAAGGCTACTACTTCACCGTCCTTATGTTTGGACTCTTTTCAGTAGTGTCTTTGCAGAAGAGTGTGAGGGATAGGCTGGAGGGGTTACCCGTGACGGACATCTATTATGGAATATGCTGGTTCGCCACCATCATGTCACTATTGCTCTTGATTATTGGCCTTTGGAATGCGGAGCTATGGCCGAGTGAAAAGGGATTCTATGCCTTCTCGTTTTTGTTGGCATTGTTTGGTTCTGTTGCCGTGCAGAAAAACACCCGCGATATCATGGCGGCGGATAAGGATGAATAGAGCCTTTATGTCAGCTGATATTCAGACCTTGAAACATCAGAGTTAAAGGTAATATGCCAAAATTGGTGATTAACCCGGCCTTGAATAATTTTCGTTTAGAAATTCAGCTTGACGAAAATCGAATTTAAATCCACTGTTTGAGCGGAGCGAGTTTGGATTTATTCCCAGACCAAGCTGAATTTTAGAAAATTATTCAAAGCCTCGTCTTTTTTTGTTTTCCCGATATGCATCGGGACAGGCTGTTTTTTGGGACAGGCCAAAAAATGAAAAATGCCAGATTGGAGTAGGAATTTAAATTTTTGAGTACATCATAAATAAAGGTCAATGAGGTAGACCAACCTAGTTTGGGGAGGTCTGCCTCTTTTTCTATATTGTCTGTTTTAACTTCCGATATATGAAATATCATTACCTGTTCCTGGTGATTTTCTTGGCTGCCTGCACTAAAAAGGAAGATGTTGCTGAGTCCTTGCCAATCAAGGATTTCTGCGAATCGATCCATCGAAGTGACTTAGTGACGCTCACCAATACCCTGGCTGATCTGCAGGATTCTATGAAAACCAAGACGGGCGTATTTGTTTTAGAAGATGGAGGTACTTCTCTAATCACCAGAGCCTGGCTCAGCGAGCATGCGGAAAGAACCATTGACATTCAGTACTTCATTTTCTCTACGGACAATATTGGGTTGATCGCCATCGACTACCTGGTGAGGGCTGCGGAAAGAGGCGTGAAAGTCAGGATTCTGGTGGATGACATATTGGTGGATGCCGAGTTGGAGGACATCCTGAAAGTGGCCTCTCATGAAAACATCGAAATCAAAATCTACAATCCCGGTATCAACCTGGGTAAGAGCATTACGAGCAAATTGAAAAAGGTGGTAATGGATTTTCGAGGGGCCAACCAAAGAATGCACAACAAGACTTTTGTGGTGGATGGACAAGTGGTGATCACTGGCGGACGAAATGTAGCAGACGAATATTTTGATTATGATCATGAATACAATTTCCGGGACCGGGATGTGCTGCTGGTAGGGGAGGCTTCCGGACAGGTTCAGAAGTCATTTGATGACTTCTGGAAAAGTGATTTGGCAGTGGATGTACAAAGTCTGGTTAAAGAGGAAGAATTGCCTCAAGTCAGCGTTGAAATCATAGAGCGGCTTCATCAATACGCCTGCAATCCTGAAAACTTCTGGCCCGAAATCCGAGATCAAATTGACAACTTCCATTCCACCATCGAGCGAGTGAAGGAATCAAATGGGTTTGTTTGGGTGGATAGTGTTCGATTCGTATCGGACATACCCGGCAAGAACAAAGACGAAGGATTAAGAGGAGGGGGAGCCACTACGGATGCATTGGTAGCGTTGATCAAATCTGCTCAGACGAGTCTAGATATTCAAACACCCTATCTGGTGACCACTGACTTGGGAAAAGAACTTTTCAAAGAGGCTGTGGATCGAGGCGTAAAAGTGAGAATACTAACCAATAGTTTGGCTTCTACGGACAACCTGGAAGCCTTCAGTGCTTATCAATCAGACAGGGCAAAACTGTTGGAGACAGGCATTCAAATCCATGAGTTTAGACCTGATGCAGCGGAGCGAGCCAAGATTGTCACCGGGGCCTTGCACAAAGACTCCAAAGATATGCCTGTGTTTGGACTACATGCCAAGAGCATGGTCGTAGATGGTCAGATAACTGTGATCGGAACTTTCAACCTGGACCCCAGGAGTGCCAATCTGAACACGGAGTGCATATCCATCATACACTCAGAGGAAATAGCGCAAGGGGTACAGGATGGAATGGAAACGGAATTTCAACCGGAGAACTCCTGGGAAATCACTAGCGACTTCAACCCCGACTCTGTGGTGTCCCGATCCAAAAGAATCAAAACCTGGACGAGGAAGGTATTGCCGAAGGGGATATTGTAGAGTTATCACCCCCTGATTCAAAGATTTAGAATAATCGATAACTAGTTTGCGATAAGGACGTATAGTGTAAACCCCAAAACTATGATGGCCACCAAAAAGGAATAACCTTTCACTCGGCCAGAGCTAGAGAACACATAGAGAAGAGATGAAATAATTAGAATAACAGGAAACAGGTAGTAGGCATTTGTTATGCCATGAAAAAGTTTTATGGTCTTAACGGAATCGCCTCTTTGTATTTTTATCTTCTGGTATATGTTAAAAATCAAAGAGGATTGAATTTCAATTTCACTCATTTTTCTTAGGTCACCGGCATAGTAACTTGGGACTTCAATTGTTTTTTCATCTAGCTCTAGCTTTGATACCATTGATGTTCCCGATCGATAACTTCCGACTCTTTTGCCATACAATTTGTGAATTTTACCTGTTTTCCAATTTGGAAAGAATTCACAATCAAGAATGATTAGTATACCGAAGATTGTGACTAACAAAAATAAGTACTTGTTCATATTGGACTAGTAGCATAATGCAAAAAAGTAAAATGTGCCATATGTGCATATTTACCCATTTTTGCTCGGTCGCAATTGCATTGCGACTGAAATATAAAAAGGGCATTTAAAATGCCCAATAATATATGGTACGCATTGCAAATGCGTATTAGAAGGGATTTAATCCTTTTTCGCTATCTTTTTTTGAAGAATTGCAGTAACTATTCCGATTGGATTTCTCATTGACATTGGAGCTCTGTTCAATTGGGCTAATTCATACGCACGACTATATTTATTATAAGCTGCTGTATAGTTTCCTAGCATCATATGCATTTTACCTTCTAAACAATAGGGGTATAGGTCAGTAGAATCTACTTTCCTAGCTGCCTCCAGATCATTTATGGCTAGTTCAAAATAGCCTGATTCGAAGTGAATTATCGCTCGTTCACAATAGGATTCCATGAGTCGTTGATCTGATTCTATATTTGAATTTAGATCATCAAGACTATTGATGACTTGAAACTGCTGTGGAACCCCAAATTGATTAAACTCTCTGGTCAAAAGATATTGTTTATAAAATGTTTCGCAAGTACTGATTAGTTGTATTGTTAGAATTTCCCCTGCAAGTAGCCCTAAAGCAAATTCATCAAGATAATCTGGATTATTGATATGCGCCTGACGCAGCGAGTCCAACAAGGGCGTCAGTATTTCGTCTGAAACCTCTTCGAAGCAAGTGTCTTCATTTAAGAGGGTTTGGTTTTTTTCACGACAATCACAAATTGTACTGACTACAGGTTCCAAAGTTCCTTGGGCTAAACTTGTAAATGTGTAAAGCAGTAGGAATGGAAGGAACTTAATCTTTGTCAAGGTGATCTTATATTAAATTGGCTAGGTAACTACCCATTCCTCTTCGCCCAGTTGTCCCTTAGCGTCACCGTCCTGTTGATGATTGGCTTGCCATCCTTTGAATCCTTGTCGATGATGAAGTAGCCCATTCTTTCGAACTGAAACTGATCACCGGGTTTCATTGCTCCGACAGAAGGCTCTGCCTTCGCGTTGGAGGTGACTTGCAGGGAGTCAGGGTTCAGGTGATTTTTGAAATCATCCTCGATGCTGTTGAGGTCTTCGGTTTGGAAGAGTCGATCGTAGAGTCTGACTTCTGCATCTACCGCACTGGCTGCATCTACCCATCCGAGGGTTCCTTTTACTTTTTTACCCGTGGTGTCTTGTCCACTTTTGGTTTCCGGGTCGTACTCAGCGTAGATTTCTTCGATCTCACCTGCTTCGTTCTTTTTGAAGCCGGTGCACTTGATGATGTAAGCGTATTTCAGACGCACTTCCCGTTCTGGTCCTAACCGGAAGAACTTCTTTGGAGGGTCTTCCATGAAGTCACTTTTTTCGATATAGACTTCTCTTGAGAATGGAATTTTTCTTTTTCCTGCCGATTCATCCTCCGGGTTGTTGATGGCATCCAGCTCTTCGGTTTGCCCTTCAGGGTAGTTGGTGATGATCAGTTTGACCGGATCCAAGACACCCAGCACACGATTCGCCTTTTTGTTGAGGTCTTCGCGAACGCTAAACTCCAAAAGTGCTACATCCGTGATGCCGTCTCTTTTTGCCACTCCTACCTTGTCGGCGAAGTTGCGGATAGAATCTGGCGTATAGCCTCTTCTCCTGATCCCAGCAATCGTTGGCATCCGTGGGTCATCCCAGCCTGATACATGGCCTTCGTCTACGAGTTCTTTTAGTTTTCTTTTGGAAACTACTGTATAGCCCAGGTTCAATCGGGCGAACTCTGTTTGTTCGGATGGGAAGATCTCCAGCTCCTGGATAAACCAGTTGTACAGCGGTCTATGTGAAGCAAACTCCAGCGTACATAGCGAGTGCGTAATGTTCTCGATTGAGTCCGACTGCCCATGCGCAAAATCATAGGTAGGGTAGATGCACCACTTGTCTCCCGTGCGGTGGTGGGCTACCTTTTTGATTCTATAGATCACTGGGTCACGCAGCTGCATGATCGGAGAGGCCATATCGATCTTTGCGCGAAGTACGTGGGTGCCTTCATCGAACTTTCCATCCTTCATCGCCTCGAAGAGCTCGAGGTTTTCCTCTATGGAGCGATTGCGGTGTTTGCTTTCTTCACCAGGGCGAGTGGGTGTGCCTCGTTGCTTGCTTATTTCTTCGGCAGATTGGTCATCCACATAGGCCTTTTCTTTTTTGATGAGCATGACGGCAAATTCATAGAGCTGATCAAAGTAATCCGATGCGTAGAACTCCCGATCCGCCCAGTCAAAGCCTAGCCATTTGACATCTTCTTTGATGGAGTCGACGTATTCTGTGTCTTCTTTTTCGGGGTTGGTATCGTCAAACCTGAGGTTGCATTGTCCCTTGTATTTTTCGGCGAGACCGAAATTCAGGCATATGGATTTAGCATGACCGATGTGTAGATAGCCGTTGGGTTCCGGGGGAAACCGGGTATGAACCACTGCACCATGCTTTCCCTCTTTCAGATCTTTTTCGATCATTTGCTCAATGAAATTGAGCGATTCTTTTTCGTTGCTCATAGGTTTGAAAATTCCTCCGCAATATTAGCGAAAAGTGATGAGTTGGAAGGAGAAAGTTAAGGGAGTAGGGCTTACTGTACAACCTTCATCTGCCGCACCATATCCGCCGGGTCATCCGCTTTGAAAACTGCCGAACCTGCCACGATGATTTGAGCTCCGCTATCGATCACCTCCTTGAGGTTGTCCAGCTTGACACCCCCGTCGATTTCTATTCGGACGTGATCCAGACCTTTTTGCGAAAGCAAGGTTCTCAACTCACGAATCTTGTCCAGGCACTCAGGGATGATGCCTTGCCCACCAAAGCCCGGCTCTACAGACATGATCAGTACAAAGTCCACCTCAGACAGAAAGGGTTCAATATCAGAAACAGGCGTCTTGGGTTTGATGACAATCCCGGCCTTCGCTCCATTTTCTTTTATCAAATTGATGGACTTTTTGGAGTCTTTGCTCGCTTCGTAGTGAAAGCTGATCCAGTCGGCTCCCGCCTTGGCAAACTGAGGGATGTATTCATCCGGATCAGTGATCATCAAGTGTACATCAATGGGGAGTTTGGTGCACTTTCGGATGTCTTTCAGAACCAAGGGCCCTATGGTGAGGTTGGGTACAAAATGCGCATCCATCACGTCATAGTGGATCACATCAGCCCCACCGGATTCTACGGTTTTGATTTCTGCGCCCAGTTTTGAAAAATCTGCGGATAGGATGGAAGGTGCTATTTGAATGTCTTGCATGTCTGAAATTTGGGCAAAGATAATAGCCTGACTCAAGATACGTGCAGGAAGAAATTTGTAAATTGGATCAATAGGTTTCAGATACTATGAAAAAACTAATTAAGAGTAGTTGCATTCTGTTTCTGATCGGAGTTTCGTATTGCGCTCAAAGCCAGGCGGATAAATTTTGGTCTCAACTGGAAGGTAAATGGAATGGTGAGGGTAATTTATTCGGAGCACCGGCAGCCTTTCAAATGTCCTGGAAAAAGGTATTGAACGACCGGTTTGTTCAGCTTGATTTCAAAAATTCATTTAATAGAAATGACCGATCCTATGAAATGACGGCCAGGGGCATGTACCAGGCTGTCCAGGATTCTGTTTCCGGTACGTGGTTCGACTCACGGGGGCAGATGCTCCCATTGAAGGGCAAGGTGGAGGATGACTCCCTTGTGGTATTTTGGGGTGACGTCACTACGGAGAGAGGCAAAACCGTTTATACCCTTCAGGCTGCCGATTCGGTGGTGGTTCAGGATTATGTGATGAAAGATGGCAGTTACCAGTTATTTGGGGAAGCGACCTATTCAAGAGAATAGAATGCCTCACCTTCGGTCTCATTCCATTCCTTTTTATTTCTTAAGTTTGCCGCTGCAAAAGGGATGAACAGGGGTCATCCTTTTTATATTTAATATATGAAGCAGCTGGTTCTCCGAAGAAGGAAAAGAAAAAAGAAGTTTAAGCCTGTCCTCAAAGACGCCAACACGTGGCCAGTTGTACAGATGGCTAAGAAACGCCGGGAATTTATCGACCTGGTCGTAGAGGAAAGCTACGAAAACTTCACCAACAACCCCGGTAGGTCGCTCAAGGAGGAACTTGAGATGACGATCTACCGCGAAAAGCAGCGATCCAAAAGAAATCCCTGGAAGGTAGACCCAAAAGACGAGCATGATTATTGGGATGGGATGCAACAGCGACTGGCAGAGGTCGACTCACTCAAAAGCTCAGAGCAGTCCGGTAAATACCTCGAAATCCTAAAAGAAATCATCACCCGCTATGGCAATGAGATAGCAGGGAACTTCACCCAGTCTCATTACAACATGGCAAAGACGATCGCCACGATCGGCTTTGGTCGTCTGCTCAATGCAGCACGGGTCAAGGGCCCTTGGTCGGTATTTAGCAATCAGCTGGATCTGGACGACAAAATCCACATCAAGGGAGAAGTGAATCAGCTTAGGAGACTGGCTAAGATCGGCACAGTGGTGATGGTGCCTACACACTACAGCAACCTGGACTCTGTATTGATCGGATGGGTGATCCAGTTTTTGGGCTTGCCGCCGTTCATCTATGGAGCGGGGCTAAACCTGTTTAACCTGAAGATTTTTGCCTACTTTATGAATAGTGTGGGGGCGTATAAAGTAGACCGACGCAAGAAAAACCCCATCTACCTGGAGACATTGAAGTCCTATTCGACCATTGCTATTCGGGAAGGATGTCATAGTCTATTCTTTCCGGGAGGGACGCGATCCAGGAGTGGTAAGATCGAGAAGCAATTGAAGCTTGGTCTATTAGGAACAGCAATAGAAGCTCAACGCCAAATCCTGCAGCACGAGGACGAGTTTGGCCAAAGAAAGATTTTCGTTGTGCCGGTCAGTCTCAACTACCACTTTGTCCTGGAGGGTCCCAGCCTCATCAATGAATACCTCAAGGCGAAAGGCCAGGAACGATACTACGAGGAGAATGATGAATTCACCACTTCATACAAGATTTCTAAGTTCCTGATGAAGTTCTTTACCAAGGGTTCGGACATATCCGTGAGCATTGGAAAGGCCATGGACGTCATAGGCAACTATGTCGACGAAAAAGGAAAGAGCCTGGATAAGAAGGGCAATGAAATAGAATTGAAGGACTATTTCGTCACCGAAGGTGAGGTCACCGAAAACAAACAGAGGGAGCATGAGTACAACCGTCTGCTAGGGCAAAAGATCGTAAGCGAATACCACCGCATCAACCGGGTATTTTCCAGTCATTTGGTTGCTTTTACGGCCTTTAGAATGCTGGGCAGGCGAAATGCCGACCTGGATATCTATGGCCTCCTGCGCATCACCCGGGATGAAATGGTCATTGACTATTATGAATTCAAAAAGAAGGTAAGTGACCTGCTGATAGTCCTCAAGCAAATGCAGGAAGAGGGAAAGGTGGACCTGGCGGATCACCTGTTTTGGGGCTTGGATGATATCATCAGCCACGGCGTGAGAAACCTTGGGATGTATCATGCCGTACGACCTGTCGTGCTTGACAAAGAAGGTAACATCAAAGTGCAGAGCATGAACCTGCTCTACTTCTACCACAACAAACTCATCGGCTATGAGCTCGAAAACCACATCTAAGAAGCTCGTAGGAGTGGTGGGTGCCGGTAGTTTTGGTACGGCTGTCGCCAATATCCTGGCGGAAAAGAGCGATGTGCTCTTCTTTGTACGGGACAAGGAAAAGGCGAAATTGGTCAAGTCTGAACGTGTGAGTGCCGGACAGAAACTGGCCGACAACATCACCGTCACCACCAAAATAGCGGATATCGGAAAAAACTGTGAGGTGATATTTCCCGTGGTGCCATCGGCCAATTTCAGATCGATGATCAGGCACCTGGCACCTTACCTCAAGCCTTACCATGTGTTGATCCATGGTACTAAGGGCCTGGACCTAAACTATAATGGCAAAAAGACCATCCCCAAGACCAAACCCCTGACCCGCGATCATGTCAAAACCATGAGTGAAGTAATCCTTGAAGAAACGCCGGTGCTCCGTGTAGGATGCCTCGCCGGCCCCAACCTGGCAACAGAAATTGCCGAAAAGCAACCGGCCGCTACGGTGGTAGCCAGCCACTTTGAGGAGGTGATTGACATTGGACAGCGACTGCTGAAAAATGACCGGTTCATGGTCTATGGTAACAATGACCTGATCGGTATCGAACTTTGCGGAATTCTGAAAAACATCATCGCCATTGGTGCCGGGGCCATCAGCGGAGTGGGATTGGGAGAAAATGCCCGGGCGCTACTGATCAGTCGTGGGATGGTCGAGATGATCTATCTAGGCAATGCCCTGGGCGGGAATACCAAGGCGTTCTTAGGATTGGCCGGCGTAGGTGACCTGACGGCTACCTGTTCATCAAAGCTTAGCCGCAACTACACAGTAGGTTTCCGATTGGCCAAGGGAGAAAAAATAGACGACATCATCGCCACCATGGACGAGGTGGCAGAAGGGGTTAAAACCATCAAGATCGTTTGCAAGCTGGCCGAGCACTACAAGATCAGGGTTCCTATCACTGAAACCCTCCAAAAAATCATCGACGGCAAGATGACCGTCCAGCAGTCCCACACCTATTTTATGAAGTTTCCGTTTAGGACGGAGATTGATTTTATTTGATCGCCTCCATCGCCTCGATCCTCTGTTGCAGACTTGGGTGTGAATAATTGACAAACACGTACCACGGGTGTGGGGTGAGGTTACCCAGATTGTCGGAGGTAAGCTTTTTGAGTGCGGTGATGAGCGGTTCTTTGGAGAATGTCCTCGTGGCATACTCATCCGCTTCGTATTCATTCTTTCTGCTAAAGATGTTCATCAAGATTCCCAGCACCATAGAGAGGGGGGAGTACAAAATTCCAAAAGCCAGGATGTTGAGCTGAATGCTGGTCATGTTGCCACCGAGCGCAAAAGATAACTCAGACATGAACAGCATTTGGCTAAGTAACCATAGGATAAAGCCGATTTGAAACACACTCAGGATCATCGACCAGATGATGTGCTTTTTCTTGTAGTGCCCGACCTCATGGGCGAGTACCCCCACCAGTTCGCCTTCGCTATGGTTTTCGATCAATGTATCGTACAGCACCACCTTCTTCTTTTTGCCAAGGCCCGAGAAAAAGGCATTGCCTTTCGAGGAGCGCTTCGATCCGTCGATGACAAAAACATTGGTGAGGGGAAATCCTACCTTCTGGCTGTACTTTGTGATGGCTTCTTTGAGTGAGCCTTCCTCGAGTGGCGTGAGTTTGTTGAAGATTGGTAGGATCAACGAGGTATAAAACATATTCATGAAGATCATGAATCCTGCCGCGATGATCCAGAAGTAAATCCAGAAGCTGCTCTCAAAGTAGGCGACCACCACAATAAAAAGGGACAGAAGAATGCCACCAATGATCAGCGTCATCAGCCAGCCTTTGATCAGATCCATGATGAAGGTCTTGATGGTCATTTTGTTAAAACCATATTTTTCTTCGATGACGAAGGTGGCATAGATATCAAAGGGCAGGGTTAGAATGTCGTTGGCGAAATACAGGATGCCGAAGAAATATAAAGTAGACAGATACTCGATCGGGGCGATGGATCGTACCCAGTTGTCCAGCCAGCCAAATCCTCCAAACCATAAAATAGCCAGCGTCGCAAGAAAGCTGATGGAAGACGTGAGTATCGAAAAGCGAAAAACCTCCGACTGATATTTTTGTGATTTGTCATACTGCTCCTGGTCATAGATGCCTTCCAGGGCCTTCGGAATGGGTTTCTTACTACTTTGGTTGTTGAGAATCCCGAGGGTCTTGCCAAACAGAAAATCGAAAACGGTAATGCCAATCAGGATATAAAGAAGGGTCTGCTCGCTCATGTTGTGAAATTTTGGCGCAAAGCTAACGGAAAATCCTTTTGTCCGCTCTGAAGATAAACTTTGACAGAGTTCCTATCGCCCTGATTGTGTCCTCACGAACGGAAATGGAATGTGCGATGTGTCTGGCGGGGAAATGAGCCGAAGGACAAACCTTTAATTTGAAGACTTCTTGATTCTATTGCACGCTTTGCAATGGTATATTATTGCCAATCGATTTGTTGGCCAGTTTGGAACCACATCTCCCATACACCTCTTTGATTTAGCATTTGGAAATTCGTCGGCATTTTTACTTTCACATGTGTAGGAATATTCTGTCCGCACGATGGCCTTTTTCATTTTGTAATTGTGCAGCTCACAGATTCCTTGCTCTACATGCTTAGTGGTGTTATAAACGACACAGGATGAAAAAGTCAGAAGGCTTATTAGAAAAATTAGACAGTTTTTCACGATGGATGTCTCCCTAAAAAATATAAGGAACCGGGCACTTCAGCTCTCGAACGTCCCGATCGGGCTTGCGTGGGTCACCCCATTTGAAGGTATAGGTGAGGGAGATCTCATGGGCACCACCGCTGGCGATCCCGAGGTTGGAGAGCGTATAGTCGAAGCTATAGCCCAGCGTGAAGCTCTTTTGTACCACACCGATCATGCCGATGATGGCCTCTGAGTTGGTGCCGCCGAATTCATTGCTCACGATGGGAATGCCGCGATACCACAGCCCGAAGATCAGTGGAGCGCGGGTCACATAAAGGCCTACATCCAGTTGTTTGAAGTCCCCTTGTGATCGGTAGTTGAAGGTCGGTGTGATGCTGCGTTCATAGCCCGAGGCAGTCTCACCTTTTCTGTAGGCCGTCATCAGGGGTATGCGATAGCCGCCATGTACGGAAAATTTCCTGGGCAGCGGATCGTCACCTCCATTGATTGAGATGTTAGGCTCACGAATGTGGTGCATGGACACGCCTAGCCAGATACGCTCGGAAAAGACAATTCCGCCAAGTCCAATATCGAAATAGCTGGCACGGTCGGAGTTGAATAGTTCACCTGACGGATTGCCCGTTAGCCCGTTGTTGTCGAGTTGGTCTCCGAAGACAATCTTGGAGTAGTCGATGCTACGGGTGGCATACGATACCTGCATGGCGGGGCGGAAGGTCCATTTATAATTGACATTCACCTGGTAGGCGTATTGCAGCGCAATCTCGCTGGCATTCAGCCCGGCGATGCCTGCCTGATCCGACATTAGGAGCAGTCCGACGCTGCTGTTTTTTTCGTCAAAGTTTACATCCGCATACGCAGAAAAAGTCTCAAAGCTCGCGTCAATAGAAGGCCATTGGTTTCTGTAGTTGACTCCAGCACGGGCTGCTTGATTGATACCGGCCAGGGCAGGGTTGAGGTAGAGAGGGGCTGCATAGTACTGCGAAAACTGAATATCCTGACCCACAGACCTATCGGGCAGACAGGCCGCCACGCACAACACAAAAACAAAAATTATTCTATTCATTACCGTATCCGATGGAGAGGGCTCCATCATATCAATCGATGCAAAATATAAAATATTGCCCCAAATGAGAAATCATTTAATTTTTGTTGGAAACAATGGTATAGAAATAGCATTTTTCAGCGTTAGTCATGGGAATTGGCTTAATTTTAGACTTTATTTCCTTTATTTAAATCATCTGCTAATAGCAATTTCGGTATAGTTAATGCATTCAGAGTCGACCGGCGTTTATTCTCGATTTTTCAGGACTTTTCAGTACCTGTGGTTCCTCTTTTTTGTAGCCGGTGCGAGCAATGTTTTCGCACAATCCAGTGTACAGAACTATTCCGAGTACAACTGGCTCTTTGGAAGCAATGAGTCGCACATTACCTTCAACAAAGCCGATGGCCGTGCCCAGTTGGACAGCCTGATGGCTACCGGTCTGGGTACCGGTGGCGGGGTGACGATTTCTGATCCCGTTACAGCCGACCTGCTTTTCTATACCGATGGGATTCAGCTTTTTGATGCCAATCACGATCCCATCGCCGGCACACTCAATGGCAACAACACCATCAATCGCAGCGCCGTGGTGATGCCTATGCCTTACTCGGATGGGCGTTATTACATTTTTACCAACTCCGGTAACTCCGGGGTAAATGAAATCCAGTACACGATAGTAGACAGGAACCTCCCCGGCAATGCCGCTGGCGGTGCGCCACCGCTGGGAGACATCAGCACAGGTCAGCTCAACCTTGCGACCGGCCTGACCGATCCCTCAGAGGGAATGATCCTGGTACAGGACTCGGTGGACAACGAGAGTTTTTGGCTCATTAGCCAGGATCGCACGACCCTGGATATTCGATTGATCAACATTCAAAACGGAGTGCTTGGGGTGATCCAGACGGTGACGCCTTGGACGGTGACCGAACCGGGGTTCGAAATTGCTGATTTGGCCTGGAGCCTGGAGTCAGGCAAGCTGGCCGCTGCGCCGAAAGAGAGCAACCGAAATGTTACCTTATTTGATTTTGATCCTGCGACTGGGGCACTGACCCTTGACCGGGCTTTGATCAATACCGGTAATGCTGATTTTTCCACAGAGGCAGTGTACGGTTTGGAATGGTCGTCTACCGGAAATCAGCTCTACATTTCCAGGCATGGAGGCACCGGAAATGTCGGTAATCTGTACCAGTTTGACCTGAATGACTCACTCAATACGGTCAACTCTATTTTGTTTGAGCCGGTCTTTCGAAGCTATGGCTTGAAGAGGGGACCTGACCAAAGAATCTACCATTTGTATCAGCAGACCAGCTCCACGGCCATCGAAGTGGGGGTGATCAATGTGCCGGACAGTACCTACAACAATTCGTTCAGCGGGCTGGGGGTTAATTATGACAGCCTAGCCTTTGGGCCGGCTTCAAATCTTAGTGCTACGCAATTTCCGGATATGGCAGCACCGCATTTTGAAAACTTTGATCTTGTGGAGATGTTTTACCTGGATACCTGTGTGGTGAATTCCACTAAGTTTTTCTCATCTGTGAGCCCTACACCTGAAAACTACTTTTGGAGCTTTGGCGACGGGGGCACATCAAACGCCGTGAGTCCGATTCATGAGTACCAGGCCGCCGGGGTGTATAATGTGAGCCTTATTGTGACATTAAACGGCATCACTGACTCGGTGAGCCGATCGGTGGAGATCGTGAGTACCACATATTCCTTTGATCTGGGTATGGATACCATTCGATGTCCGGGAGAAATGTGGGCATTGGATGCCAGCTCCAGCGATGGCACCGTTGGCCTGATGTATTCCTGGAATACCGGCGAGAGTACACCACAAATCACTGCTGATACAACACTGATCTATTCGGTATCTGTACTGACCGCTGAGGGCTGTATGGTTCGCGATTATGTGCAAATCCAGACCTATGAAGATGCTACGGAATTCAACAACCAGTGGTACTTCGGAGATATGGCGGGTATCGATTTCAACCAGCCCGTATCGGCCATTGAGGATGACAACCTCATTAATTCGCCGCAGGCAGCCTCATCGGTTTCCGACTTAAACGGGGATTTACATTTCTATACGGATGGGGAGACGATATGGAACTGGGACCATGAAGTGATGCTCAATGGCAACAATATAGGAGGGGACAACACCTCGATGCAGGGAGTGATGATCGTGCCGGTGCCTGCCGATTCCATGGTGTACTATGTTTTTACGACCGATCCGGTTTGGGGGGATTTTACCTATGACATGAAATACTCCATCGTGGATATGAAGCAGGATACCGCGAGGGGTGCAGTGGTGGCCAAGGACATGACCTTTATGAAAAACAGCACCGAGCGCATGACGGCATTGGGGCTGGGCAACAATATCTCCTGGCTAATCACCCACGAGTATGGAAATAATCAGTTCAGGTCTTATCCCATCACAGACCAGGGAATTGGTGCACCGCTTACTTCATCAGCGGGTTCTGTCTTGAGGTTTGATGAAGAAAAAACCGGAACCGGTGAGTTACAGGTAGCACAGGCGGGAAGCGTGCTAGCCATGGCCTTTCAGGATACCAATGACAACTTTGTAGAGCTATTTGACATCAATGATACTACGGGTGTGATTACGCACCTGACCACCATTGACATTCAAGAACCAGTTCCAAGTCTAGTCTACGGATTGGAGGTCTCTGCAGGATTGAGCAAGCTGTATGTGACGACCAATGGTTCCAATTCAAAGCTGCTCCAATACGATCTGGACAGTTTGTATGGTGACACTCCTACCGCCGACATTGAAAATTCCAAGTTTGAGTTGGGTGCGAACGGAGGGGCGCAGTACGGTGCGCTGGCCACGGGATCTAATGGTATCATCTATATGGCCATCGACAATTCGGCATCGGTGGGTACGATCAGCAGTCCGGAGCTGGATGATGCGGATGCTAATTTCAACGAGGAAGGCTTTAGTCTTGGAAGCCGAACCAGCCGATTGGGTCTGCCCAATTTCGTGCAGTCCGTACCGCTGCAAGCCATGACCCCCGGTATTGATATTTCGAATGCCTGTCTCGGTCAGCCGACCATTTTTGAGGGGATTGGTTCATCCAATATTGATAATTTCTTCTGGACCTTTGGTGATGGAACGTTTGGCCTGGTTGAGGATACAACTATTGTTTACAATCTATCCGGAGACTACAATGTAAGCCTTAATATCACCAACCGATGTGGATTGGATACCATGTTTTGGGAGACCGTTTCTGTGAACCCCATTCCCGTAAGGCCTACGCTGCAGGACAATGCCACGCTCTGTAACGGCTCGGTTACCCTGGAAGCCTGGCCGAGAGATACGGCTGAGTTTAGCTATACCTGGTCTACCGGGGAGACGACCCGACAGATCACCGTGAGTCAGCCGGCACTGGTTTCTGTTTTTATAACTGATACTACGGGTTGTCAATCTGATCCAAGAACGTCGTTTATTGATGATACAGCCCCGGTGGTCAATCTGGGCCCTGACCAATCTATCTGCCAAAACACGCCGGTATTCAGCCTGGATGCGCTGAACCCGGGTACTGCCATCAATTGGTTCGTCAATGGTACGAGCAATGGGAATACTTTGAGCGTACAGGATGTGGACACCTCCGTGCCTGGGAGTTTCACCTACCTTGTGACGGTGGAGGATATATTCAATTGTGTGACCACAGATAGCGTGACCTACAATATTCAAAATATGCCGGATTTGACCTATGGGGCGGATACCACGTCGGGTTGTGGAGCGGCTGATGGCGAAATTGACATCAATATCATAGAGACAGGCAGTTTTACCTACACGATATCGGGTCCATCCAGCCTGGGGCCGGTCTCAGTGACTGGGCCTGGCGCGGTGACAGAGGGGTCTTTGGCTGCCGGTGCGTATACCGTGGCGGTCACCAATCTGCTCACAGGCTGCGACAACAGTCAGACCGTCACCGTATCCGATGGAGGAGCTCCATTTGATGTGGACAATGTAGTCACCACTCCGGGTTGTCCGGGAGCCGGATCGATGGAGGTGGTGTTGGCTGATGCCGGAGGCATTCCGAGCAATGTAGACTATGAACTCTTCGATGTGATGGGTGCTAGTCTTGGTACAGGCTCAGCCACGGTCGTAGGAGGTTCTTTTGTGATCAATGCCCTGGACTCAGGGGTGTACGATATTGTGATTCAGGATCAAGGGGGAGCCAACTGTATCCAAAATGCAGATGATATAGATCTAGCTGGGTTGGCGAATGCCGACTACCTGAGCGAACCCCAATTCTTTTGTGACGACCAGGGGCAGATAGGGATATCCCCTTTGAGCCAAAACCCTGCAGATTCCATCGTTTATAACTGGACCGGACCCAATATCATTGGTACAGCACAAGGTGATACCATACTGGTAGCGAGTCCTGGTACCTATACTGTGACTTCTACTTCGCCAAGTTTGTGCTCTGTGGTCACCGATATCTCTGTAAGCCAAAATGACGGGCCTGAGGTCGATATTGTGATCGAGGGAGCGGAATGTGACGGACAGGTGATTCTGTCTGCCAATATCACCAATACTGTGGTGGGCAATACCAGCTACCAATGGGAGGATGGAACCGGCACTCAACTTCGGACGGTCACGGATGCCGGCACTTATGAAGTGATTGTGCTGGATCAGGGTTCGGGATGTACTGGTACCGCTACGGAAGACGTAGTTGTATTTGATGAACTCACCGTGTTTATTTCTACAGCCCCTAATTGTGATAATGGCAATGAACTTTTTATGAGTGCGTACGCAAACATCCAAGAAGATGTAGCTTTTCAATGGTTGGACCCTACCGGTACTGTGCTTGATGAAACCAGCGCAGAGATTTCTGTTTCAGAAAGTGGCACCTATACTGTACAGGTGATGTCCACAACGAATGTTTGTGAGGCGACAGCAGCCTTCAATGCGACGGTCGTGCCGATCGAGTCGGAAGAGTTGCTGTTATCCGATACGGAAGGCATATGTACTGAAGATCCCGACCCGACCAACAGCACGATCCAATTGGATCCCGGGGTGTTTTCTTCCTACGAATGGTCGATTGTCAATAGTGGCGACATCCTTTCGACGGATCGGTTATTTACAGCCGACGAGGAAGGAGTGTATCAGGTGACCGTGACCAATGGCTTCACTTGCGTGAATGATTTTGTCACGGTGCGGGACAACTGCCTGCCGGTGGTCTATGCACCCAATGCGTTTACTCCAAACAATGATAATCTGAATGACGAGTTCTTCGTGTATGAAAACCCCTATGTGACCAACTTCAATATCAAGATATTCTCTCGCTGGGGAGAGATGGTGTATGAAGCCAACGGCGTGGACTTCAGATGGAACGGGGTTTACCAGGGCGGTTTGCTACCCTCAGGAACGTACGTGTACGTGATGACCTTTGAAAGTTCTCTACAGCCGGAGCAGGGCGTAATCGTGCAAAGGGGAGGAGTGGCGATTCTCCGTTAATCACCTATTTCCATGTCAATGTAAAAGTTGGCACGCATTATGATGAAATTCAACCCAAATTGGAAAATATGAAAAAGTCAGTTATCAATCTATCTCTCCTAAGCCTTGTGCTCGTCTTTTCGTCATTTGCTTTCTTTCTGCCCACAACGCTGAAAGTCACCGTGATTAATGAGTTGGGCAATCCTGTAAAGGGGGCTGAAGTGACTCTGTACCTTACTGAGGAGGACTATCGTGCCGAGACCAATCCTGCTACAGAAACCCTGATTACAGATGAGTCGGGAGTAGTTCGATTTAAGAAACTCGAGCCGGTGGAGTACTACGTACATGCCGTGTTTGAGAAGAAAACCAACATTGGTGCGGGGGTTAAAACCGAAGCTCTGCTAGAAGGTAAAACTAATCGGGTGAACACGGTGATTCAGTAAAAGACTGACTACCAATCCGGCTTTCCAGAGTCTTTTTTCTTGGTAGGCCGGCGGCGGTTTTGCTGGATGTATTGTACCTCACTATTTTTTAGTGCTTCAAGGATCATTCGGGCTTTTTCTTCCGAGAGGTTCATCTCCTCGAGCTTTTCAGAGGTGGAGGGCGTAGGTTGTTCCTTTTTCTCTCCATTTTCGTCTTGCTCCTCCTTTTCGTCCTGACCTTGTTTTTGCTCTTCAGAGAGGTCTTCCTTGCCTTCTTCTTCTTTTTGCTCCTGCTGCTCTTTCTGTTCCTCTTCCTTTTTACCGTCTTCGGATGACTGGTCTTTATTTTGCTCCTGCTCGCCCTCTTTGTCGTCCTTGTTTTCCTGCTGTTCTTGTTCCTGCTTTTGATCGTTCTGATCCTTCTGATCGTTTTGCTCTTGCTCAGACTTGTTGTCCTGGTTTTGTTCTTGCTGGTTTTCCTCGTCTTTGATTTTTTCGTTCAGCCTGTTGAGCTTTTCGTCATTTGGGTATCGCTTTAGACCTTCTTCCAGCATATTTTTCGCATAGCTACTTTGCCCATCGATGTACATTTTAGAACTGGTGTGAAAGTAGTCATCTGCGGATTGAGCATTCGCTAAAACACCCAAAAGACTAAAGAACAAAACTAAAATCCAGCTTCTCATAGTGCGTCTATTTGTGATACCTCTCCCAGCCTCTTAATGAAATCATTGTAGTAGGCGACAGTTTGATCTTTTTTCAGTCCGTCTTGCATCAGGTTAAAGGCATCGGCATAAAGTTGCGCATCGACCATCTGATCTGCCCTTTTTTTCAATTGTTTTGCCCACTCTGATGGTTCCTGATCCTTGTCCTGGTTTTGGTCGTCTTTGTTTTGCTGATCTTGTTCTTGTTGGTTCTGCAGTTTCTTTTTTACCAATTCATAATTGTACCGGGCATCTTCATTGGTTGGGTCGTTTTTGATGGATTCCTTAAAAAACGATAGGGCGCGTTCAAGGGTCTGTGGATCGCTGGATAGCGTGCCCAATTGCTGGTAGGCAATGGACTTGAGTTTTTTGTCTTTCGACAAAATCAGCTTTTGGTAGTTCTTTTGGGCACTCTCAGCGTCTCCTTTTTGCCAATAGGCATGGGCAAGATTGAGGGTAGCTTTCTCATCAGCGACACCCATGGTATCCAACAGCACGTGATAGTTTTCTATTGCCTTGTCAAAGTTACCTTTGAGGTAGGCCGATTTGGCTTCTTTCTTAAGCGAGTTGATCTTCGCTATGTCAGACAGGTCAAAACTGACCAACAAGAGTATGGCAACGAGCTTGGTCATACCACGGTCAGGGTTTTGGTTTTGATGGTGACATCCAGTAAAAATAAGATGATAGCTATGGCTAAAAACAAGTAGTACTTGTTGGTGGAAACATCAGCCATCCGGGTGTCACGCAACTCACCTTCGATCTCGTCGATGGTATTGATCAGTTTTTTTACGTCATTCTGTTGGTTGTTGATTTCGAAATACTTTCCGTTGGTGGCAGAGGCCAGCTTTCGGAGTGAAGTGGAATTGAGCCTGGAAATCACATCCTTTCCGGTGCGATCTTTTTTGAATCCTCTTGAGCCCATAATTTTGCTACCCTCGGCTGTGCCGATGCCCAGTGTAAATAGCTTGATCCCTGCATCTTCTATTTTTTTTGCGGTCACACCGGTGGTTTCTCCAAAGTCTTCTCCATCGCTGATCAGTATGATAATCTTGGATTTTTGTCGGGTAATGCTCTCGTCTTCTGCATTTATTTTTTCTAAAGCCAGCTCTAGCGGCGGACCAAAGTCCGTACCGGTGTTGGGTACCAGTCTGGTGTTGAGTGTTTCTAAAAACAGGTTCAATGCACTCTTATCGTAAGTGAGGGGACATTGTACATAGGCCTCATTGGAAAACATGATCAGGCCGATTCGGTCTGATGAAAACTCTTCGACGATCTCTTTGAGCTCAAACTTCAGCTTTTCCAATCGACTGGGCTGGATGTCAAAGGCGTTCATCGATTCAGATAAGTCGACGCAGATAAATATGTCCTTGCCAATGGCCTTGATCTCTCGTTGTGAGTCACCATAGGAGGGGCCCAGAAGGCTGACAATAAGGAGCCCGAAAAATGCAGTGCGTAGCAGGATTTTGTAAAAGACCCGTCGGTACCCTGAATGCAGCGAGCGGGCAGCGCTGATCGTGCGAAATATGAAAAGCCCGTAGAGCAAAACAAATGCCGCGATAAACGACCATTCCAACATACCGAGCGTACCGCTCCAATTCATAAATCTGCCTTTTTTGACCTATCGCAAATATAAAAATGGGCGTAGGAAGCCCAAGTACCTAATGGGCTTTTAACATTTTTTTGCATTTAGTTATTAGAATGAATTCATGTCCAGGAAGTAGATGCCATCAGGTTTTTCACCTAGTTTGATGGCCTCCTTCTTTTGCTTTCGTATCTGTTTCTTGACATAGTTGAGTGTCAGGAAGTTGTTGTAAGCTTGTTTGAAGTCCAGCTTGTCCTTCACCATCCATTGTTCGAAGGTCCTGAGGTTTTCTCTAAACTCCGCATTCTCCAGGTTGGGGCTGTTGGGACTGTCAATATTGTATTCATTGAGGATAGCCATGACGTACATGAGCTTCTGCTGTAGTACAAAGGAGCTCTCCCGGATGTTGCTATACTTATTCAGGTCCGAATAGCCAAAGGCGTTGATACCGCCGGCGATGACCGCCAAGCCGCCCACATAAGGGATCATGGTGTGTGCAAAAGAACCCTCTTCGTACACATTACCAATAGCCGTATAGGCCGCAAAAAACATGGACAATACGGATAGGCTCTTTTTTATGCTCTGGATGCGTACCTCACGGTCAGCGATCATCACATGAATTTGCGATAATGTCTCTACCATTACAATGGCATCGTCTCGATAGTCAAGATAGGCCTCATAAGTGTCTTCGGTATTTTCTCGATGATCGACAGTGATTGTGAAAGCTCTCTGATCGGAATAGCCAAAGGGATCTCTCACGATCAGCAGCATATCAAAACTTTCCGGTTTGAGTTCTACTCCGATCACATCAAAGCCCGGGGTCCATTCTATGTGCAGCATATTGTCTTCAAAGACATATTCCATGCCCTCAGGAGCTCCTCTGATCTCGACCTCTAGATTCTCAGCATCGTCATTACCGTCCTGGATAAAAACTGTTTTCTTGAAAGTAAGCCCCTCTGCGATCCGAGCATTTTGGAGGTTTAGGATTTTTGGGGGTTGGTTTTTCACACTCTTGTATATTTTGAATCTCCTGATGATGGAATTTGGATTTTCAACATTGATTTCTGTCGCTTCAACGGTTACCTCAATTGGGAAATACCTTCTCAATCGCATGATCTGGTCATCATTGAGTCTCCAGCTAAACATGCCGCTTTCTGAAAGCCTGGGATTGCCGATCTTCGTCGGAATGTCAAGTTTGTATATTATTGAATCACCTTCCGGGTCACCTACAGAACAGTCGATTTGCAGTTTCTCGCTACCCCCTATATAGTATTCATCTAGTATGGGATAGACGAAATAGGGGCTCTGGTTTTTCTTCTGAACGATGAAGAGGAGGGTCTTTTTAGTCTCTTGCCCATCAATGTCTCTCACGATGATCGACATGCTAAAGTACTTGATGTCGAGCTGCTGTCGGGTAGGCGTCCAGGCGAGTGTCATTTGGTTTTCTTCCACCTTGATGAGGGCTCCCTCCAGTTCTTTATTGCCAAAGTTTTCGTTGAAATAATGGCTGAAATAGACAATGTCTGCTTCTGAAACTACCGTAGCAGTCAGCTCAAATTCCATACCTACACTCAGATAATAGATCGTTTTATTATCTCCAGCTTCGCTCGTAATATCCAGGGTCGGAGGATCGACTCGTTGGACGATCTTGACAATGACCGGGCGTACATCGATTAGCTGGTTGCTATCCATGAGGAGAAATTCAAAAACGTAATGATCTGCCTGAACGTCCTCCGGGATTTGCCATTCGAACCTGAGCGAGTCATTGAAAAAGGATCCTTCTGGGGCGTCTCTGATGATGATTTCGCCAGATTCCACCATGTTTTCTACCTGAAAACTTATAATCTCACCTGAAGACGCTTCGAAGTAGTCTTGCTCCACCCGGAGCTTATGCCCGGTCTGAGACCAACCTGTAAAACAAAAGGTGAGGAGGAGGGAAAATGCTGTAAGTCGAAACATATACGAGCTCGCTGAAAAATTTGTGCCAAAAATAAATAAGGTCGGATAAGTGTACAATAGGCTGCCACAGGCTAATACGTACCAAAACCCTTTATCTTGTGTACATCACCATTTTTTGGTAGATTAGAATAAAGATCCTTTGTATTATGAAATCTTTTTTATCCATTTTATTTGTCGCTACTGCTTTCGCAACTGGGTCGGCCCAGCAAGTTTTGACTGAACTCCCTTTTGGAATAATCATTGGCTCCACAACCGGAGAAGATATTGAAAACCGGGGAACCTGTATGAAGAAGTCCAGTGACCAGTCTTCCTGTGCAGTATATGATATGGCCGGCAATTTTTTTGTCTATACGAGTGAAAATTCAGTGGTCAATAAAGTGAGGTTTAGCGCAGCACAAGGTAACAAGCTGCCTAGAAAATGGAAGGAGCTTGGGCTCAACCTGGCCATTACTAATGATCCTGGTACACAGGATATTGACTTCATGAATATCATCAAAAGCAATGGTGCTGAGTACATTCAGACGACCCGGGACTTCAATCTTGAGGGAGAGGTGCAAGGCATTTTGTTCACCTTTGAGATCGACAAGCTGTCTTACAATGTAGTGATCCGCACAGACGGAGATGGTAAAAAGCTCCAGGGATTATTTGAAATGGTGATTACCGAGGCCTATTAGGTATTCATCCATCGCCAAAACTTAGAGAAGATATTTTTAGGTTTCTCCTGCTGTTTTCTGTTTTTAGCGATAGCCTGTTTTGGCTTAGTTTCAGATTTCACCTTTCCTGTGGCTCCTTGCATCTGTACCTTTTTCTTATAGTGAGCCTCACGTGCCTTCTTTTGTTCCTTGAGCCTATGTTCTTTCTCTTTGGCCTCTTCGCGTTCTTTTCTTTTCCTTTCCGCTTCTATGGGGTTGTAGTTGGGGTCACGTCGTTTTTCCCGCCGTCCTTTAGGTTTGCGTCGCTCACGCTTGGGGCCGCTGGTATATAAGATTTTATTAGGGTCGAGGGGCTCTTCTTCTTTAGGTTTTTCTTTCGATTCTTCTTTCTTCGGTTTCGGCTCGGGTAGATCGATTTTGCCTTTTACCGTCAGTCCTTGCAGTTTTACTTTAGGGGGTTTGATCACCTTTACATTTTCGTCCAGTGCTGCCTTTTCGGTAATCCCGAGCTCCTCCTCATCCTCACTGTCACGTTTGCTGAGGTACGACGGATCGATGATCGCTACTTCTGGTTCTGGAGCGGGTTCTTCTATTTCTTCCTCTTCGATTACTGTTTCTGAAACTTTAGCAATGGGAATTTCTTCCGGGACAATTTCTTCTTTGATCTCCTCTACGGGTTCTTCTTCTTTTGGAGTGGGGTCGGCTGCTTTTACAGGCACTTCTTCAACGACGACTTCCTCTTCTGCCTTGGGCAGCTCCTTGTCAAATCGTGTCAACACAGATTCGATTTGCTCATCTGTGAGTTTGGTGTTGCTGCCTTGCGGCAAGGCAATTTCCTTATCCTCCAGGTAGGCGGTGATTTGCGAGGGAGTGATTCCGATCTTTCGTGCTAAAGAGGCTAATCTCATACTTGTTGGTAATTAGGTGTGCAAATATAATAGACCGCTGATTTTCAGGTCAAATCCAGTGTAGAAATGAAGGTAGGTTTTGTACAGAAGATGCTGATTTTGTCAGTTCCATTATTTTGGGTTCGGGCAATGACCGATGCTGTGACTTCTTTTTTTAATCTTCCTGCCAATCCACGATTCAGTTTTTTGATGTTCTGGTATTCTGGACTTTCCATATCCATCGAAATTATTCCAATATTCATACGGTGCTGTGCCAGGATTGATTCCATCAGTTGGCCAAGGAGATGTTCCTTGCCATCCGGCAACACCAGATTTTCAAAAGCCAAAAACTGAAAGTCCCTGGCAATGAGCTTTTTGAAAAGGGGTAGTCTCCCTAGCACATTCAACATAATCCAGCCTGAGACGCCCGGCATTTCAAGGATATTCCAGTGCTGAGGCACTGCCTGGATACCGGCCGCAATTTTTCCTTCAGAATCACGAACTATATGATAATGCCCCAAATCAATGTTTTCCTCCGTGTAGAAGTTGTGTTCGGAATACGTGCTTCTAAGGAGGCCTAGAACTTCGCTCCTTTCTTCTTTTTTGATTGTTGAAACGTTGAAGTAATTATTTGGTCTAAGCCGGCTAAAGGTCAAAGTTGAAAAAGTCCTGATTTCCCGAAATCCAAACTCACTGCAAAGCCTGGCCGATCGCTGGTTGTTTCGATCCAAATAAGCGTAAAAAGCACTGTCCTTTTCGAACAAGCTTTCTCCATCAGGTTCAAACATTGACTGGGTCTCCTGTCTGATACCGCTATTCTTAGATGTTTTGGAGGTAGGAAGGCTGGCAACTTTGAAAGCCTTATCGAACGAGAAATAGCGAATGTAATTGAAAGGCCCTTTTTGTTCTTTTCGGCGGCAAAAGGTGCAGGAGCCTATGATTCTATTGTTCTTTTTAATCGATACGACTACCGGATCGGGAATTTGACGAACCTTGTCAGGGGTATCAAGCTGGCGATACACCATGCTGCTGCTGGGGGTACCAATTTCATTCCTTGAAAGAAATTCGATCAGTTCCTCGGAACATTGAGTTTCGAATGAAAGGTATCGTGCCATCGGTGGGCACGAAGATAGAAATTACTTGCCTTTTTCCTTGATAGGGCGGTAGATCATCACCTTGCCTTTTTTGACATGCGCCAGGTTGAAGTTGCTGACCCCTACCTTTTTGCCCCAGCTGCTGGTATTTTGATGCGCAATCTGAAAGTCCCCGGTAGCATTGACTTTATACACAACAGCGGTGTGGTGTCCCATCGATTCGGTATAGGTGGTATTGCCTTTCTTGTATTGCACGGTCACGTTTTCAAACTGGATCATATCTCCGGGCAGAACTTCTTCTTTTTTAGGGTTGAGCAGGCGGCCATAGATAAGCACAGATTTTTTGGAGCTTCTATCAAAGTATGCCCCGGAGTAGGCGAGAGCCCCGGCTGCCAGGTCCCAGCATTCCCCTCTGTCCACTTTTTTGCCCATTACGGAGTCCAGGTACTCCACGATCTTAACGTTGAGGTCGGGCAGATCTCCTTTGATACCAATGAGCGAAAGTGATAGAATAAATGCAAGTGCTTTCATGGGAGAATAGTTTTTAGTTCAATTTAGTGAAACTTAAATCCTGGCTATAAAAAGGGGATCGAAAGATGCGCCACCTGTCGGATATATTCACACAGCACGAGGTGATTATTTCTTTCTTGAAGCCCGTTCCCAGAGTACACTTTGGCTGCCTTTCATAAACCGGGCAAAGCCCTGGAAAACTGATACGTTCATAAACGTAAAATAGAAAGGGACAAAAAGTGCTTTTACCTTGATCTTTCTCTTTTGAAACAGGTAGCCAGCATATGCCAGCAAATAGAATCCAATTTGAGCCGCAAGAAGGCCCTGATATAGAAGGCCGTCATTGTATAAGAGGGCGTTGGAAACCAAAGATACAACCAGAGCCAACGGTGTGAGCGTCCACCTCAGGACTCGGTGAGAAACATATTGAAAACTCAACCATCCATATTTGAATACATTCAACAAGGACAGAAGTCTGGAAATTGCCTGGTGGCCTCCAGCAGCGATTCGTACCTTTCTTTTGGCCTCTTCACTGATCGAATCAGAAGAGTTTTCCAGAGCGTATGCGTCGGGTTCGTATGCGATGCGATAGCCTTTTTTGGCAATAGAAAGTGAGAGATAGAAGTCCTCAATTAATGTATCAGTCGGAGTTTCTTCAAATAACTCAGTACGGACAGAAAACAATTCACCGGCAGCACCTACCACTGAATAAAGCTGGTAGTCATACTTCTTTAAGAAGGACTCATATTTCCAATAGAGGCCTTCTCCGGCACTTGAGGCTTCATCTGAGTCTTGTTGTCTAATGCGCTTTTCACCTGAGACGCACCCTACTTTATCGTCCTGATAATGCCGCACGATGTTTTTCAGTGATTCATTATTGAGAATTGTATTAGCATCTGAGTAAACCACAATTGGAGTTTCTACCAGGGGCATGACACGATTGACGGCATGAATCTTTCCTTTTCTTTCGTCTCGATGAAAGAGTCTGACCCGATCGTATTTTTTTACTAGCTCTGGTGTGGAGTCGCTGCTACCGTCGGTGACCACCCATACGATGTTTTTGTCCTTTGGGTACTGTAGGGACAGGGCATTCTCGATTTTTTCCTGGATGTAGTCCTCCTCGTTGAAG
Source organism: Reichenbachiella sp. (assembly GCA_965222305.1). Classification (GTDB taxonomy): domain Bacteria; phylum Bacteroidota; class Bacteroidia; order Cytophagales; family Cyclobacteriaceae; genus Reichenbachiella. The sequence goes on along the minus strand of OZ244943.1, from coordinate 2,434,994 downwards.
GCTGCAATTATGTGCGTGAGAGCAGGTAAATCTCCCTTCTCTTCATAAACCTTTTTATCAATTCTTGATCCTCTGAGTTTGACAATAAAGTATAGTACTATCCCGTAGCCAACGTACGTGTAAAATACGAGTGCGAGACAAGCCCAAAAAAGAATTTGCATTAGGTGAAAGGTTTGTAGTGTTTTTTTGTCGCCAAAGCTAACATTGGCAGGTCACCTTTTGTATCCCCAAAGGCGAAAATTTCACCATACTCCTTTAGGTTGATAGATTTCTTGATGCGGGCCACTTTCTCCTTGCCATTGCAATTTATCCCCTTGATCTTCCCTGTGAAGCCCCCATTTTCAAAGATCAACTCTGTGCTGAGTACCTTTATGCCTAGACCATCAGCCCAGGGGGTTATCCAGTTTTTAGCGGATGCCGAAACAATATAAACATCCACATTACCACTTTGAAATTCTTCAATTTGCTTTAGTGCTTTAGGTCGGATGACATGTGGTAGCCTTTCCTTACAATACGACTCACAAAGTCCATTAAATTCCTTTTCAGATAGCTTTGAAAAAAAGGCTTTGAGGAACAGTTCTTTCCCTTTTTGTTTCGAGAGTAGCCCAACCTTCATTAACACAAATGAAGGCAGCAATAACCCAATTTTCAGCCAATAGATCAATCCTGAACTAGAATACGAAGCAATATCAAAGAGTGTATCCTTGTAGGTGATGGTACCATCAAAATCGAAAAGGGCGAGGGGTTTCATGATGTATAAAATATAAAAACGCTGTGAGTAAGTTATCCGTTAACAACTCGGGATGCATCCTACGCTTGCTCAAAAAGCCAAGTATTAGATTATCGTAGAATCATTACCCTTTTAACGATTCTTTGTGAAGGAGTATTAACATGCACCAAATATATCCCATTGGACAAACTTGATGTATCGAACCAAGTTGAATTACTTTTTAATTTGTAGGGCAACTCAATCTTCCGTCCAGATAAATTGGTGATCGAAATCGAACATTGATGATCATCATTAAATTGGACAATCACTTCATTAAGTGCTGGATTAGGAAAGATACTTAACTCCAATTTCATTCCTATGTCTATTACAATTGAAGAGGAGTACGAATAAACTCCATCCAAATCAGTTTGCTTCAGTCTGTAATAATTCTTGCCTTCATGCGGGTTTTTATCAAAATATTCATACTCTTTTAATGAGTTGCTATTTCCTGCACTACTTACCTGCCCAATGTTAACCCAGCTATCACTATCTTTTGATTTTTGTATTGTGAAAAAATCGTTGTAGAGTTCAGAAGTTGTTTTCCAGATCAGTTTTACATGAGAGTTTTCATTAAACGCATCGAAACTTGTAAACTCGACAGGAAGAGGTGATTGAGTATAATTGATAGTGCCCAAAGTGAACCTTTCAGTATCGTCTATATCAATCCCCGAGAAGCTGTAGAGCCCTCCTCCAAGATCAGTAGCACCAGTGATAATTCCTCCTCCAGCGACTGTTTCGTCATTAAACAAACCATCATTGTCTTGATCAATGAGGAGGCGAAGGTCTGATGCGACCACCGAGGATAGACTCGAGAGGTCAAAACTGATATCAACATTTCCAACTTCTGATGGCTCGGATATTCTCCATACCCTCGCCAGACGACCTTCAATACCTTCACCAGCATTGAAATCTGTTTCCCCTTCTGAGTCAATGGCACCGTTATCATTTCCCCAGACTAAGAATAGCAGATCTGATGAAAACCCATCGGATTTAGTGATAGTTACTACCGCATCAGAGTTGTTGGATATGGATGTTCGTTGATCGAGGTCTGAAAAATCATCCCTACCTATGCCAGTAATATCGTTATTGTAGCCAGAGAATGTCGTACCGTTCCAAATTACATTCCCATCCGAGTCCAAATAGTTTGTGGCAGATGTTTGATCAAGCGTTATTCCATATTTGAGAGCCAGATACGATTCGATTCTGGCAATTTCAGCATCTGAAAGTTCATTATTGTATATAATAGCCTCGCCAATTCTTCCGTCAAAGAGCAATGATCCTTGATGAGCCCCTATTTGCGTTTCAAAACCAGTATCGCTAAAAGAGTTGGTTGAAGTATTGTTATCCCCCTGCTGCCCGTCAACTTTAAGGATGTTGTCAAGCGATCCACCTGACACTCCTCTGAACCTAGCAGTTAAGATATGGGGCTCTGAGGAGGAAACAGCTACTCCCGCAGAAGAAGTGAGAATGTATACCCCATTGTGATTGGCTCTGGGTCTTCCGGAGCCCTCAATGTCAAGTAGATGATTTCCTGTTGAGGCACTGCCAATTAGAGCTCCTAATGAAGCATTATCGAACTTGGCAATGATTATTTTGGTATAAGCGTTATCATCTCCAATCAACCCTGTGGCAGCAGTTTGGAAGTAGTCACCAGTTCCGTCAAAATCTACTACCGGGTTTCCGTTGAAATTATCATCATCATTGTTCAGAAAGGTTGGAGTTCCGGCATTTGTAGCTGTCGTAGCATTAGGACTAAAGTCATTCCAATTTGAGAGAGTTGAGTTGTTCATAGTAGTAGAGGTTCCTTCGTTAGCTTTAAGCCAAAGTACAAGATTGGTGGTCACATCGCCCGGGCCGTGTGTGGATACCTGCGTGGCAAGAGTTATGACATCTCCGTCGTTAATAATTACATCATTGAAAGTGACAGTTTTTTCAGTATCATCAGAGGAAGCCGCATTGACTCGTCGAACGTATCCAGTTGTAAAGTCACCATCGCCATCCTCGTCGATCATGAGTTCCATATCGTCGTTGAAGGTTATGCCTGAGGAATTGTCCAGGTCAATTTCAAAATCAATGGTTTCTGAGAAGTTTGTTATATCGAACTTAAATTCTATACCAATCCTATGAGTAACAATTCCAGATGCTGGAATTTCGCTCATAATTTCCGTAAGCGATCCGTTATTATTGCCTTGGATAATATATGAGACGTCCTCTGTAAACGAACTTGGGGTCGTCAAATCTCCCCTGGCAAAAGTGAAAGCATCGTTGCCAGAAGAATAGGAGGAAATTCTTTGATCCAAGCCAGAGGCATCGTCCCGCCCAATTCCAATGACTCCAGTATTGTATGTTGAGTTGGTGGTGGCATCCCACACCGTATTCCCATTAGCATCCGTATAGTCAGTAGCTACAGTTTGATCAAGCTGTATCCCATATTTAACGGCTAAATACGACTCTACTTGTTTGATTTCTGAGTCTGATAATGCTGAATTAAATATGATGGCCTCAGAGATAAGACCGTCTGCGGTTTGCAGAGGTTGGGCACTGTTGAAACTTCCGATATTTATTCCACCATTATCATCAAAATCATCCACCGTACTTGTAGGGCTTGATACACTTTGTTCACCGTTGAGGTTGATAATATTGGTAGACGAACCATTTCCATATCTCATAGCAACAATTGTTGGGGTTGCTGATGAAACATTACCCCCTGAGGTCAAGTTATTGCCATTATATAGTATAGGCACATCTGATCCACTAAAGTACATGGCGTGTCCTGATACTCCAGAGTTGGCTGAAATGAGGTTTGGAGAATCAGTAAAATTATCAAGAGATGTAATTACAAATTTGGTGTAAGCACTATTGGTTCCAATGGTACCAGTTTGGTCTGTTGTGAAAAAGTCATCTCCACCATCAAAATCAATGGTGGGGTTGAAATTAATATTGCTGGTTGTATTGTCGACGAAGGTAGGGTCTCCGTTAGGACTGGCGGTTGCATTTAATGGGCTCTGATCAATCCAACTGGTAATGGTTGCACCATCCGTACTTGGACTTACTCCTGCATCCGCTTTTAACCACATTCTTAAATTACCGGCTATACCTCCGGGAGCAGTAGCAACGGAAGCCAAGGTAACATAAGTGTCATCGTCAATATTGACGTTGCTAAAAGTAACGAGACCACTTGAGAAAGTACTTGCCACCGTTTCAGTTGAGCCAGATGAAAAGTCAGCATCTGTATCGGTTAACAGAACAAAGTCAGAACTTGACAATCCCGGCAGCGAAAGTGCACTTACATCAAAAGAAACAGAAACCTCTCCTACATCGCCACCAGTCCCGTTTTCTTGAAAATTCCAGGTTCTGGCTAAACGATAATAGACCGTGGAAGGAAGGTCTGATCTGCTGATCGTCAGGCCAACGCCATCATTGCCCCACAACAAGTATTGTAAGTCTGTAGAAAAAGTCCCTCCTTTATCTATGGTGATGATGCCATCACTATTTGACGAAGTAGAGCGTTGTTGATCAAGCTCGGAACGATCATCACGTCCTATGCCAGTCACATCATTGTCATAACCACCCCCTGAATTCCAGATGGTATTGTTGGTAGATGAAAGGTAATCCCCGCTTTTTGAAATACCATATTTCACACATAAGTATGATTCAATACGGTCAATCTGGCTGTCGGTTATTTCTTCTGTGTAAATTATTGTTTCGGCTATCGAACCGGTGAAAAAAGCACCCTCGTCGAAGGCACCGATTTGCACTGTGGCCGAGCCGTCTACATATCCTGTTGTGCTGCTGTTATTAACTTCTTCGGAACCGTTAATATTTAATATATTATTCATGGTGCCCCCTGAGAATCCTCGGAAGCGACCCGTAATAGTATACGGACTGCTAGTATTAAGAACAGTTGAGCTTGTCAGAATGTCACCACTATGATACATGCGAACGGTGTTTGGTGCATACAAGGCATGTCCGGTATTGTCACTTGAGGAAATTAAGTTGCCACCAGCAGAGCTTACGGCAACGACAAACTTTGTATAGGCACTACCTCCACCAAAAAGATCAGTATTAGAGGTTTCCATGTAGTCATCAGTGCCGTCAAAATTTATTACGGGGTTGAAATTGATGTTATCTGTGGTGTTACTTCTAAATTCCGGATCTCCTTGATTTCCTACATCGTTCCCATTTGCTCCTTGATCACTCCACAGAGTAATTGTTCCACCATCTATTGTGGTCGAGGTGCCAGTATTCGCTTTTAACCACATTGTCAGATCTGCTGCAACCCCCCAAGGGGCTGAAACATTGGTGGCTAAAGTAAAGTACGTATCATCGGTTAGGTTTACTGCATTGAACGTCACCACATTGGAAGTAAAACTGCTAGCTACAGTTTCTGAAGCTCCAGTTGAAAAATCACCATCTGAATCTGTAAGCAGAATAAAATCAGAACTGTTTGTTCCTGGAAGGTATAACCCGGCTAAATCAAACGAAACCGAAACATTTCCAACATCTCCGCCTGTCCCGTTCTCTTGAGCAAACCATGTTCTGTTCAATCTAAACTCGACGCTGGATGGAATACCCTGAGGTGTACCCGTTAATTCGCCATTGTCGTTTCCCCAGATCAAAAATTGCTGATCCAAAGAGAATGGTCCACCTAAATTAATTGTCACAATGGCGTCACTATTTAACGAAAGCGACTGTTGCTGATCAAGAGCTGAATTATCATCTCGTCCAATGCCCGCAACGTCATTATCATACCCGCTACCATTATTCCAGACGGTAGTGGAATTAGATGACAAGTAGTCGCCACTTTTTGTGATGCCATATTTGATAGCTAGATAAGACTCAACCAGGTCGATTTGAGCATCTGAGAGCTCAGTATTGTATACAATGGCCTCAGACATTCGTCCGTTCAATGGTACTATATTGTTGAAAGCACCAATCTGAATTGTACCTCCATCTGTAAACGTGGTATTATCAGTGTTTGAATTAATTTCGGTACCATTGGAATTGAGGATATTATCCAGAGTTCCTCCTGATGCACCTCTGAACCTTCCTACTATTATTGTGGGCTCAGATTGCGTTATTGAAGTGGGAGCTGTTGTCAAAATCTGACTCCCATGATATAATTCTGTATATCCATTTGTTACATTCCAAAAGGCATGATTGCCACTGGTGCCAGCTGAAATAAGGTTGTTGTTAGCCAAGATATTGTCGACTTGGGTAACAACAATCTTGGTATAGGCATTTCCGGCTCCAATGAGTCCTGTGCCTGTGGTGGTGAAATAGTCGTTACCATCGAACGCAATAACAGGGTTGAAGTTGAAAGCATCTGTGCTATTGCTCAAATAGGTTGGATCACCAGTTGCCGAAGAGACATCACTGGAGTTTTGGTCAGTCCAAGTGGTAACAGTTGTATTATCTGTAGTTGTAGAAGTTCCAGCGTCTGCTTTAAACCATAATACAAGGTTACTAGAAACACCTCCTGGATTTTGGCAAAACACTGGATTGCTAAACAGGCAACTGAAAAGGATAACGAGGTAAACAATGACTTTCATAGCGGTATTACTTAGAGCAGGTGGTTACATTTGGAGAATCATGGCGGAAACCCATGAAATACTCTCCAACATTATTCTAATAGCATTCTATCTTTATTTAGAGTTTTAGAGAAAACGTTTAGTTATATTATTTAATTGTTGTTGGGCTAAAGTTAGTCGTTTTGACTTCTGAATGGTATGATCCTTTTAAAAATTCCAAATTTCAAGAAGAGATTATTTAGTGCCAGGACTCTGATTTAGTACTATTCCAAGACTTTTTTTAATTAACCTATTAAGTTATTTCTTTAGAATCTATGTTGCGAGCACTTAAGAGGATAATCTTGGGTAAGTAGGTTTAGTGGTTGTATGTAGATCATTTGATGACTAGTGGCAAGTGACCGTCGTTTTTTGATCTTGTGGTGATACCATTGTTATGGTTTTACTTTCGATGTGAAGAGGTTTTATTCTTTTTTTAATCGCATTCTAAGTCTATTTTATATTTTCGACCATTCTTTCAGGTAGAGGCTAAAAATGATGGTGGTGTTAGCCTTTTGAAAGGAAGGTTCTGTACAATAGAAAAAATGAGTTTTTTGAAGAGCAATGAAAGGAATTAAAGAGCCATTGGTATCGCTAATCACGATTGATTATAACAGCCCGAGATGCACGATGGAATTATTGGATTCATTGACTAAGTCTAAGTATAAAAACTGGGAACTAATTATTGTTGACAATGGAACCACCGAGGAGGCCGGGCAAAAGTTGCAACATTTAAGTCAAAATGTCAGGTACTTTAAAACGGAGGAAAATCTTGGTTTTTCAGGAGGAAACAACTTTGGGTATGATAGAGCTAAGGGTGATTTTATATTTTTTATAAATAACGATACAGAGGTGAGCTCTGAACTAATTTCTAAGTTGGTGCAGCGCCTTGAAGGTAATAGCCGAATTGGCCTTGTTTCTCCCAAAATAAAATACTTTGATACAAATATTATCCAGTATGCAGGTTATACTCCACTGACAATCCTTATGAGAAACAAGGCAATAGGGTCTATGCAAGTTGACGATGGAACCTATGAGTCATTTATTCGAACACCATACGCACACGGTGCTGCAATGATGACAAGGAGAGATGTGATAGAAAGTGCTGGGACGATGCCGGAATTCTTTTTTCTCTATTATGAAGAGATGGATTGGAGTGAAAGAATTAAGAGGGCCAATTTTGAAATATGGGTTGATCAGAGCGCCATTATCTTTCACAAAGAATCTATGTCCATTGGGAAATCAAATCCATTGAAAACCTATTACTTAACGAGAAATAGAATTCTTTTCTCAAGAAGGAATAATTCTTTTCTAGTCAATACATTATTTATTTTGTACACATTCACGATAGTCTTTCCATTCAAGTCACTTATTTACTTTTTTAAGAAAGATTGGCGCCAGTTAATTTCGTTCGGAAGGGCTCATTATTGGCATTTAGTAAATTCTATTTGGAAATGAAGAAGAAAATTCGAATTCTTGAAGCCATCAGGCAAGGACAGGTTGGAGGAGGAGAAACACACGTATATGACCTAGCCACTCATCTGGATATAGAGAGGTTTGAGCCAATAGTTCTTTCGTTTACTGATGGTGAAATGGTTGATAAGCTCCGGAAAAAGGGAATCGAAACACATGTCATTCATACAACAAAACCGTTCGATCGAAGCGTCAAAAGGCGTGTTAAAGCATTGATGATTGAAAGAGATATTGATATTGTTCATGCGCATGGGACGAGAGCTGCTTCAAATACAATCCATATATCAAAACAGCTAAAGTTACCAATAATTTATACTATTCATGGATGGTCTTTTAACGAGAACCAGTCTAAAATTACTAGCTTTCTAAGGAGAAAGGTAGAACGTTACATCACCAAAAGAACCACTGTAAATATCTGTGTATCAAAAAGTAATAAGCAAACTGGGATTAACTACTTTGGAGATTTTAAAGCGGAAGTCATACAAAATGGGATCTCACTTGAGAAGTTTGATTACAGAATAGATCATCAATATGTGCTAGAGGAACTCGAGAAAAAGGAAGGGGAAGTCTGGGTGGGCTTTATGGCAAGGATGACATTTCAAAAAAACCCAATCGGTTTGATTAACGCTTTTTCTATAGCCAAAAAGAAAAATGACAAATTAAAACTTCTCATGGTTGGAAACGGAGAACTAGAAGCAGATACTAGACAACATATCCTTGCAAAAGGACTCACTCATGACGTGAAAATACTGCCGTTCAGAAGCGATATCCCCCAACTCCTGGCAGCTATTGATATTTACTGTCTGCCATCCTTCTGGGAGGGGCTTCCCATAGGCGTGTTAGAAGCGATGGCAATGAGGAAGCCAATAATAGCAAGCAATGTAGATGGAACGAAAGAAATTTTAGATTATTCTAACGGTAGACTTGTAAGCCCTTCAGATAGATTAACACTAAGTGATGAGATCTTGGCTTTGGCATCGGATAGAGCATTACGAGACCAGATGGGACTCAAAGGCTATAAGAAAATTGTAGAAAAATTCGAACTTAGAACCATGGTCAACAAAACGGAGAATGTCTATGCTCAAATCATCCATTGAGAGTTTTTTAGGTCTGAAAAAAAATAATTTCATTATTGGGGACAATAATTGGATTTAATAAAGAATATGGTCAGGTTTTGATTGTATTTTTTTAATTATCCGAAGACAATGTCTAGGTTTGTTTAGGAGATACAGCCAGCGTCTCGCTTTCAAATTTGTTGTAATAACCTAATCGGGTATCACCATGAAACTTTTAAGACTTGGCTTCTCCATCTGTATATCCCTAATAATCCTGTCGCTTCAATCAAATGCACAAGTATTTGATGTCAATGATCCTATTGTCGACTATGATGAAAATAACCCACCCATTACACCACCTTACAATGTAATATCTAAATGGGTGAGAACACCTGGTGTTTCTTGGAATACGGATGATTGGAAATGCTACTATATTTCAGGAATGCCCTTCCGATTGAGATTTCCAGTCAATTATGATCCAAACCGTCCGGAAAAATATCCTATGCTGATATTGTTGCATGGGCTTGGCTTTCAAAATGGCACCATTTACATGAATGAGAGGCACCTTAACAACGCAGGTGCTGATCGAATCAATTCTGAAATTAATAATGGAAGATATGAGGGGTTTGTTTTATCTGCCCAGGCTTCAAGTGGCTGGTTTAATACCGTTCATCTAAACCTTATTCATATCATCCTGGATCAGGCTAATCAAGAGCTCAACCTTGATCTAGACAGGGTGGTAGTTAATGGACGTTCAGGTGGAGCTCAACAAGTTTGGGATTTTATTAGTTGGGCTCCAAAGACCTTTGCCGCTGCTATGCCTATGAGTGGGTTGAAAACACCAGAAATTGACGATGTTAAACACATGCCTATTTGGGTTTTTCAGGGAGGCAGAGATCAGGCACCAGCCCCTTCTGCGACTGAAAACGTGATTAATCAGATAGTGGCAAGTAGTGGAAATGTAAAATATACATTGTTCAAAAATGGCGGTCATGGAATATTCAATAATGCCTACCGAGAGGATGATTTCTTTAATTTTATTTTAGGTCAACATAAGGCAAATCCTCATGTCTTGAATGGAGATTATGTACAGGTGTACGACGACTCAGGTAAGGCTGTTTATGAATTTGTTGAAAATTTTGAGCCGTGCCCTGGAGATGTCATAAACTTTACCATTGGTGTTACAGCGGGATTTGATGGGTATGAATGGAGAAAGGATGGTGTCCTGATAAATGGAGCTACAGGTAATGAAATTACAGTTACTGAAACCGGAGTATATGATGTGAGAATTTTTAGGGGAGGTAGCTGGAGTGTATGGTCACCCAAACCCATAGAAGTGAGCATTAAGGAAGAGACAAATACGCCGGATATTCAGCTAGTTGATAATGAAAGTGTAGTGTTGCCATCTCTGGATGGAAGTACCGACGTGGAATTGGAATTGCCCTTCGGGTTTGCTGCATATGAGTGGAGACAACTTCCTGAGAATAATGTTATTGGATCGGAACGAACAATTACTGTTTCAGAATCAGGGGACTACGTTGCTCAGGTCACTGAAAATTTTGGTTGTTCCAGCAATGATTCTAATCCATTTACTATTATCGATGCCAATGGCCCAAATCGGCCTGCTGAGCCCTTAGCTTTTAATGGATCGGCTCTGTCCAAAACTGAAATAAGTTTATTTTGGACTTCTGACCCAAATGATCCAAATCCGGCATCACATTTTGAGTTGTTTAGGGCAAGGGAATCTGAACCCTTGGAGTTTTTGGATCTATTACCAGCTTCTGAACTCACCTACCTAGATATTGGTCTTGAGCCGAATACGAATTATAGATACGAAATAAGAGCGTATAATGATTCAGGGGCATCCGGAGGAGTGGAGAGTTCGGTGATTAAGACACAGGTCGATTCGAAAAGCCCAACCGCCCCTACTAATTTGACAATTATTGATCAAAACACTTATAGTGTAAGCCTAGATTGGGATGAATCAAGCGATGATGTCGGTGTTTATAAATACGATGTTTATAAAGAAGGCGTAAAGGTGAAATCGGTGGATAGTTCAGAGGCAATGGTGTACAATTTGCTGCCTAATCAGATTTACAGGTTTTATGTTAAGGCGCGAGACGTTACAGGTAACGAGTCTGCTAAAAGCGAAAGGGTAATGGTGGTAACAAGTGCAAACAGTAATGCAGAAGCTGCTTTTAGTTTTGACAATCATGTAAACGATGTTACAGGGAATGGTACCAACATTTCAATAAACGGCAACCCAACATATTCCACAAGTGATGTTATGGAAGGCATGGCAAGCCTGTCGTTTGATGGAACCGGGGACTATTTGGATCTGGATGTGAATAATAGGTTTATTCATGGTGAATTTACAGAACGCTCTGTAGCCTTTTGGATGAAATCATTGGATTTGAATGGAACCCATGATATTTATGATGAAGGAGGGTCAACTAACGGTTTTGGAATTAGAACTGTTGGGAATGTTTTGGATTTCTCAGTTCAGGACAATCATGACATACAATCTGTCACCTCAAGTAGCTTGGTTTCAGATACTTGGTATCATGTAGCTGCAATATTTAACAATGGCACTATGTCACTGTTCATAAATGGTGAAGAAGTGGGGAGAAAAGAGGACTTACTCTATGATCATGTTTCTCAGCATACGGATGCTGGCGGATTAGGGGCCACGAACGGAAGTAATGCCTTCGATCAGAACGGCTCCAATTTTGTAGGTTTAATTGATGATTTTCAAATTTTTGGTACGGTCCTAGATTATAATGATGTCCAGCAGTTGTTTAACCCTGAAGATCCTGTGGAGGTTCCAAATGAATATGTTGAAGCTCCATCCGAAATAACCGCAACTGTCTTGTCATATGAATCAATAGAAGTTAATTGGATTGACAACTCTAATAATGAAGTGGAGTTTAGGATTTTAAGATCTCAAGGATTTGGTAACTTTTTGCCAATCGCAAGTGTTGCAGAGAATACCACTACTTTCATTGATACGGGACTTGAACCATCTACTGAATACTTCTATCAGGTAGTGGCTCTGTCTGAATATAATGAATCAGAAATGCCTGTTACTGTCATTCCTTCCATAGGCAATTTGAAATTTGATAATGACATTAGTGATAGTTCGGGAAATAATTTGGATAGTCAAGTTTCAGGTAACATTACTTTTAGTGATACCGATTTAATTGAGGGAGACTACTCGGCATATTTCAATGGCAGTTCTTATATCGATCTGGACCGAGGCAATGAATTTATTCATGATGCTTTTAGCACAAGGACTGTTGCCTTTTGGTTTAAAAGTACCATTGTTGGTGGAATACAGGATATTTATGATGAAGGGGGAGCAACCAATGGAATCGGTGTTCGACTCAATGGAAATGTTATTGATTTGACGGTTCAAAATGGACATAATATAGTGTCATTGACTGCTCCTATCACCAGAAATGTTTGGCACCACTTTGTTGGAATTTTTGATAATGGTAGCTTAAGAATTTACATTGATGGAGTTTTGGCTGCAGATAGAAATGATGTGGCCTATTCTACCGTTAATAGTCACGGAAATGGCGGTGGTCTTGGAGGAACTAATGGAAGCAATGCATTTGACACTGTTTCGGATCGCTTTGAAGGTTACTTGGATGACTTTTATGTTTTTGGTGATGCTCGGGATGATTTGGTTGGTACGCTATCCACTGTAGTTTCGGATGCAAGCTATGCAACTACATTACCATTGCCTACAGTTCCGGAGATGGTGCAGGATTTATCCGTGGACAATGTAGGACATTTTAATGTCGATATTTCATTTACAGATCAGTCTTCTAATGAGGATTATTTTGAGTTGTTAAGATCGATAAATACGGAATCTAACTATCAGGTTGTAGCATCCTTTAATGATACAAGTGATGGAGTAGTTAATTATGTTGATCAGGATGTGAGCCCTAACATATCCTATTATTATAAAGTATTGGCGGTAAATGCAGGAGGCTCGACAGAGAGTTCATCGGTAACTGCTACCGCATTGAACCACACTCCCGTGATAAATTCAATATCCGATGTAACAATGAGATTTGATACGACTGTGGATATTCAAATATTTGTGACGGACGAGGATGATAATGACATTAGTATTGATGCCCCTGGGGCTCCCGAATTCTCAACACTTACGGACTATGGGGATGGAAGCGCACTGCTAAGACTCTCACCTTCTGAGTTAGATAATGGGTTTAATTTTCCGATTGAGGTTGAAGCTGTTGATGAATTTGGAGGAAGTACCAATATGATGTTTAACCTATTGGTTGACGCAAACCACCTTCCGGTATTAAGTGGAATAGATGATATTGTCCTATCAGAGGGAGCTTTTGTTTCTCTTGATGTTTTGGTAGAAGATGAAGATGGAGATGAATTGATATGGGGGACCACTCTTCCGGACTTTGTGAGTTTGGCAGTTAATGTTGATGGCAATGCGACTTTGGAAATATCTCCGGGTTTTATTGATCATGGAGTTTATCAGTGTGAATTGACAGTAGACGATCAGCAAGGGGGATCGGTTACTAAGGATTTTATGATTACGGTAGAGGATGTGGAGCTAAATACTAATGTTTTAGTGAACTTCACGGCCATTACATATGCGGAAACACCATGGAACAATATAACCTCGGTAGGAGAGCAAGAGTTGATGAATACAGAGGGTGCTGCATCGGGTATATCACTGGAGTTGATGACAGATTCATGGTTGGCCTACCAGTTGGGAGCTCAGAGTGGCGATGATAGCGGAGCATTTCCGGATGCGGTATTGCAGGATTATTATTTCTTTGGGATGTTTGGAGGTCCCGAGACAGTAGATCTTAGAGTATCGGGATTGACCGTTGGGATTCCCTATGATTTTTCTTTTGTAGCGAGTAGTGTATGGAATGGAGTGGCTGATAATGGGACAACGGTATACACTAGTAATGGAGTAAGTGCTTCTGTCTATAGTCAGGGTAATACAGAGGAGACTGCAGACTTGGTAGGATTACTTCCCGATGCGAATGGGGAAATCATCGTCACCATGTCTATGGCAGATGATGGCACACCAATTGGTTATGTGAATGGTTTTTCAATAAGTTCGAGTTTTGGAGAGAATGAAGTTCCGGCAGTACCTACCGATTTGTCAGCCTCTTTAATTGATTCGCAGGTACACCTTTCATGGAGGGACGCTCCCTATAACGAGAATGGATTCAACATTTATAGAAGCACTGGCGACAACAGTTCATATGCTTTGATAGGAACTGTATCCAGCAATGAAGAATCGTTTGTTGATAGCAACCTCACGCAAGGAGATGAATATTTCTATGTTGTTACAGCCTTTAATGGTGTGGGAGAGTCTGTTTATTCCAATGAAGCGAGTTATTTAATACCAGACACGCCACCATCTATAGTTTTGGAGGCTATTAGTTCAGCGTATGTGGATCAAACAACGATTGTGAACTTTACCGTATCGGATGAGCCGTTAAACATTTTTAGTACAAGCGTAGAGAATCTTCCTGAGTTTGGTGTTTTTACTGATAATGGATCAGGAGGCTCTATCACATTAACCCCTTCTATAGGCCATTTGGGGGATTATACAATTACAATCAGAGCTGTAGATAATCAGGGGCAGGAAAGTACGGAAGTATTAAACTTTAGTGTTTTGGAAGAGCAACTCTACTCAATAGCTTTGAACTTTAGTGACAATTCTATAGAGCCGAGTCCCTGGAACAACACGGCCAAGGCACCAGCAGTCAATGATTCATTTAATAACCTTATTGATGATAGTGGCATAGCCACAAGCGTAAGTGTAACATTAGAGACGGCCTTTGGGAATGTGTTTAATCTGGGAAGCACTACAGGGGATAACTCAGGCGTGGTGCCGGATAATGTTTTACAAGAATATTATTGGTGGGGCTTTAACGGAGCTACATCCAATACAATGCAGCTACGTGTTTCAGGTCTTGATCAGAGTAACAAATATTCCTTCAAGTTTGTAGGAAGTAGCGAATACTACGGGTCAGGAATCACTGACAATGGGGAAACAGATTACAGTATAGGCAACAAGACGGTAAGTGTTGATGTTGATGCCAATACGGATCGAATAGGTGTTATTTCGAATGTGGTAGCAGATGATAACGGCGAAGTAGTAGTTACGATGACCTTAGGAGAAGGAGCTGTTATAGGCTATATAAACGGTATGATTATAGAAGCTTATCCTACGAATCCGGGCACCTTCAATCCTAGTGATTTGGTAGCTACACCTCTGGATCAATCCAGTATCCAGTTGTCTTGGGTGGACAACTCGATAGACGAGTTGGGCTTTGAGGTAGAGAAGTCATCGGATCCGTCAGGTCCTTTTAGCTACCATAGCACAGTGAGTGCAAATGAGACTAGCCTTACAGATTCAGGGTTGACTCAAGGTAGTGTTCATTATTACAGAGTAAGAGCTATTTATGCGGGAGGAGGATATTCTGATTATACAGAAGTGGCTTATGGAACGACCATTGCCTTTTATGTGTATGTGAATATAAATGGAGAACCTGCTTATGATGAGCCTATGCCATGGAACAACTTAAGCGTAGAATATACTACAGGAAGTATAGTGCCAGATTTTCATAATCAGGATGGAAACCCTACGGGCATTGGTATGGAAGTAGTCTACGGTATGCATGGAAGTAGTTGGTGGGGTACAACAACAAACGCCAATTCAGGATTGTATCCTGACAATGTAATGAGAAGCATTTATTTCAATGACAAATTCGAACCCTCGGGTAAATTCAAGTTGACTGGACTTGATCAAGGATATAACTACAACCTAAAATTTATGGGGGGAATTAGTACTGAGTTTATAAGTCCAACTCTTTATGTTGCCTCAGAATTTAAGGTTGGAAACGAAGTTGTTTCACAATATCAAGTTGATAATATTAGTGAAGCGGTGGCTATTAACAACATCGAGCCTTCAGAATTGGGAGAAATATTGTTCGAAGTTACAGAGGTGCCGGGATCACAGTGGGCTATATTTAGTGCATTTGTTGTTGAGGCTTATCCAAAAGATGCTTCTGAAAACCCAGGAGCCCGATTTATTGACTTTGAGTCAGAAGAAAAGGAAGCCTTGCTAACATCAAGTATGTTGGATTTTTACCCAAACCCTGTGAATCGTGGATTGAACATTGAAGTAAGCAATGCTGAATCAGATGGGCTTAAATTCACCTTGGTTGATTTAAATGGCAAAATTATCCTTAGTAAGGAATATGTAATTGAGTCTAATGAAGGAACCTATAAGGTAGAAGAAGATTTATCATGGATTCAAGACGGAATCTATATGATATCTATCCAGAGCGGGTCTCAAGTAGTTTGGGATAAGCTGATTAAGAAATAGATGCGGTAGAAATTGCACCGAAATAGACCATAAAAAATTAAGAAATAGATAAATGCTAAAGGAGAGTCTAAAATTACGTAATCTACTATTACTGATCATTTGTACGACGTTCGCCACTTCGTATGGACAAGTATTAAACCCGAATGACCCTATAATAGAATATGATGAAGATAACCCACCTTCTGTACCTACTCATGGTACCATTGCAAAATGGGTTAGGACTAAGAGAGTGAATTGGAACACAGATGCTTTTAAGTCATATTATTACAAAGGGATGGCTTTTAGGCTTAGGTTTCCTGAGAACTACGACCCTAGCGGCAATACAAAATATCCTCTTATTTTAATGTTGACAGGCCGGGGAGAGGCAGGCTCTGTTTACGATAATGAAATTAATCTAAAGCACGCGGCTCAGGATCATCAAAATCACATATTAGCAGGTGACTATAATGGGTTTTTGATGTTTCCTCAAAGTGTTAATGGGTATTGGAATAATTACTTGTACGCAATTAATGAACTTCTGACAGAGCATTTTCCCAATGAAATTCAGTTGGATAGAAACAGGATCGTTATTCATGGATTATCAGCTGGCGGTCAAGGTGTATGGAGCATGATTGATCAGTACCCTGAAACATTTGCCGCTGCACTGCCTATGTCTGCAGCAGCGAGTATATATACTGGCATCCCCAATTATAAATATCTAAAAATATGGTTGTCCCAAGGGGGCAATGATCATAATCCTACACCATTTACTTCAAAAGGGTTGGCGGATGAAATTGCAAATGCAGGAGGAAATATAGATTACACTTTATTTGTGAATGGAGGGCATGCTATATGGAACTCTCATTACTCTGAGTCAGAGTTTTGGCCGTACATTAATGAGGCTAACAGAACCAATCCTGCGATTCTTTTGGGCAGTTTGGATTTATACTCGTCTACATCAAATAAGGAGATTTATAGGTTTTTCCCAAAGAGTGAATTTTGTCCCGGTGAAGAGGTCAATTTAACGCTAGGAGTTGTTGATGGGTTAGATGGGTATGAATGGAGGAGAGACGGTGTTATTTTGGAAGGAGAAGGAAGCAACGAACTAGTGGTGGATTCATATGGTACATATGATGTTCGTTTATTGGAAGATGGAGAGTGGAGTCATTGGTCACTAGAGCCAGTGGTTGTCAAAGAAAAGGAAACGACTGTTACTCCAGATATTACTGTTTCGGGATTGAATTCAAGGGTTATTCCGACACCAAATGGTAACACTAGTGTTCCATTGGAGTTGCCTGAAGGTTTCAGTGAATACCAATGGAAACTGCAAGGTGGGGTGGAAATTTTAGGTACCGAAAGAACCTTTATTGCAACGCAGCCGGGGGAGTATGTGGCAAGGGTAACCGAGTTGTTTGGCTGTTCAAGCAATTTCTCGAATCCTATTTCGATTTTAGATGCAAATGGACCGAATACTCCACCAACCATAAACGGAGCTATTGGGGTGGCTACCACGGGAACCTCTATTGAACTTGCATGGACATCCAATCAAGGTAGTTATCCTGCCTCTGGTTATGAAATATATAGATCTGGGGATCAAGGAGATAGTTTTGTTTTAGTCACTGTGGTGGGTGGATTGGAGAATACGTATTCGGACGAAGACCTTTTGCCAGGGACAGAATATCGTTATCTAATAAGACCAATAAACGATTCGTCCGCGGCTCAAAGCTTTGAGCTGTCGGCATCAACACTTAAAGATGAATTGTCTCCAAGTACTCCTTCCAATTTTTCGGTTACAAGTACTACGTCGAATTCCGTTAGTCTTAGGTGGGACGAGTCTTTGGATAGTACAGGTGTTAAGAGTTATGAAATTTTCAAGAATGGAGTCCTGTCGCTGGTGACGGAAAATACTGAGATAACTGCGTATAATCTTCAAGAAAAAACACCATACCAGTTTATGGTGAGGGCAAAAGATCATTCAGGGAATGTATCCCCTATGAGTAGAGTGATTATCGGCGTCCCCGTTAATACAGGAATTTACTACGAATACTTTGAGGGTACTTGGGACTTGTTACCTGATTTTGAGACTCTAACACCTGTCAAATCCGGGATAGTCGAAGACTTTGATATTACCACAAGAGATCAGAATAATAATTTTGGTTATTTCTTTGAAAGTAACATTAGTATTCCCGTTGCTGGGAATTATACATTTGAAACAAGATCTGATGATGGAAGCCAGTTGTATATTGGTGACTACAGTAGTGAAAATTTGGTTGTAGATAATGATGGGTTACATGGAATGCGGTATCGTGAAGGCACTTACAATTTTCCTGAAGCAGGGAGTTACAAGTTAATAGTGACCTTCTTTGAAAAAGGAGGAGGTCAAGGTTTAGAGGTTTACTGGAAAAACACAGCCCATGGAGTAACTTCTCGTGAGTTGATTCCTTCTTCCTATTTTAAAGACGAATATGTGCTTCCAGGAACAGCCCCTGAAGCGCCCAATGGACTCACGGCTATGTCAACTTCATTTAATACGGTGGAACTGTCTTGGATGGATAACAGTACGAGTGAAATTGGGTTTCAAATATTTAGGTCAGAAGGAGATGATGGTTTTACGCCGATTTCTATTGTAAATCAAAATGTTACGAATTATACCGACACTGGGTTGAGCGGAAGTACGCAGTACTTCTATCAAATTGCGGCAATAGGGCAATATGGTTCATCTATGACGGCCTACGATTTGAATAATTTACTAGGTGATATCAATTTGGGAATAGCTGCTCAAGATGGGGCATCAGGCAGTGGTTACATCATGTACTCAGAAGAAAATCTATTTTCACGGTTTTCTAGTAACTCACCCCACTCGAGCAATAGTGATCATGTTATTGCGATTAAAAGGATCAATGATGAATGGTACTACGACAACAATAATTCTTACTATCAATTTGATCCGGTCGAGGGTGATCTGCTCCTAGCTGAGGTTGATTTTTCAGGAGATCAAATAGATGGGTTAGAAGGTACCAGTGGCTCGGTGTTTGGAATCGAGTCGGGATTTGAGTCGGGTGATCTTGAATTCTTTGCTAATAGATGGAACGGAGGTAATAATAATGGTGAATTCACAATTTTAGGAACACAATTTGTGAGAAATAGTGAAAACATAGCTGAAGTAACCACATTGTCAACTCCTCCGGCGCCAAATGCAATTTCGGATGTTGTGCTGACTCCAGTTTCTTCCTCTGAAGTTCAGATTAGTTGGTTGAATAATTATGATGCGGATGCATTTACAATTCTAAGATCAATTGACAATCAGCTGTTCATTCCGATCCTTCATATTGAAGATAATGTTGAAGCTGATGTCATAACTAGCGATTCTGGTTTGTTTCCACATACTACATATTTTTATCAGGTTGAGGCCACTAATGTAGCGGGTGGCGCAATGTCAACTGTGTTTTCGGTATCAACGCTTAATTCTGTTCCTGGAGGATTGAATTTTCCCCAAGAGTTAGTCGTGTCTCATAGCTCTACCCATGATGTTCAAATTTATACAACTGACCCTGATGGAGATAATTTGACTCTTACTGCTTCCAATCTTCCAAGTTTTGCTTCATTAACAGATTATGGAGATGGATCTGGCTTATTAAGCATAACTCCAGATCAGAATGACGCAAGTTTGGAGCCCTATCAAGATATCATTATTTCAGTAAGTGATGGTTTTGGAGGGCTGATTACTAGTCACTTTGATTTGATTGTTTCGAATAACCACCTTCCGGTATTAAGTGGAATAGATGATATTGTCCTATCAGAGGGAGCTTTTGTTTCTCTTGATGTTTTGGTAGAAGATGAAGATGGAGATGAATTGATATGGGGGACCACTCTTCCGGACTTTGTGAGTTTGGCAGTTAATGTTGATGGCAATGCGACTTTGGAAATATCTCCGGGTTTTATTGATCATGGAGTTTATCAGTGTGAATTGACAGTAGACGATCAGCAAGGGGGATCGGTTACTAAGGATTTTATGATTACGGTAGAGGATGTGGAGCTAAATACTAATGTTTTAGTGAACTTCACGGCCATTACATATGCGGAAACACCATGGAACAATATAACCTCGGTAGGAGAGCAAGAGTTGATGAATACAGAGGGTGCTGCATCGGGTATATCACTGGAGTTGATGACAGATTCATGGTTGGCCTACCAGTTGGGAGCTCAGAGTGGCGATGATAGCGGAGCATTTCCGGATGCGGTATTGCAGGATTATTATTTCTTTGGGATGTTTGGAGGTCCCGAGACAGTAGATCTTAGAGTATCGGGATTGACCGTTGGGATTCCCTATGATTTTTCTTTTGTAGCGAGTAGTGTATGGAATGGAGTGGCTGATAATGGGACAACGGTATACACTAGTAATGGAGTAAGTGCTTCTGTCTATAGTCAGGGTAATACAGAGGAGACTGCAGACTTGGTAGGATTACTTCCCGATGCGAATGGGGAAATCATCGTCACCATGTCTATGGCAGATGATGGCACACCAATTGGTTATGTGAATGGTTTTTCAATAAGTTCGAGTTTTGGAGAGAATGAAGTTCCGGCAGTACCTACCGATTTGTCAGCCTCTTTAATTGATTCGCAGGTACACCTTTCATGGAGGGACGCTCCCTATAACGAGAATGGATTCAACATTTATAGAAGCACTGGCGACAACAGTTCATATGCTTTGATAGGAACTGTATCCAGCAATGAAGAATCGTTTGTTGATAGCAACCTCACGCAAGGAGATGAATATTTCTATGTTGTTACAGCCTTTAATGGTGTGGGAGAGTCTGTTTATTCCAATGAAGCGAGTTATTTAATACCAGACACGCCACCATCTATAGTTTTGGAGGCTATTAGTTCAGCGTATGTGGATCAAACAACGATTGTGAACTTTACCGTATCGGATGAGCCGTTAAACATTTTTAGTACAAGCGTAGAGAATCTTCCTGAGTTTGGTGTTTTTACTGATAATGGATCAGGAGGCTCTATCACATTAACCCCTTCTATAGGCCATTTGGGGGATTATACAATTACAATCAGAGCTGTAGATAATCAGGGGCAGGAAAGTACGGAAGTATTAAACTTTAGTGTTTTGGAAGAGCAACTCTACTCAATAGCTTTGAACTTTAGTGACAATTCTATAGAGCCGAGTCCCTGGAACAACACGGCCAAGGCACCAGCAGTCAATGATTCATTTAATAACCTTATTGATGATAGTGGCATAGCCACAAGCGTAAGTGTAACATTAGAGACGGCCTTTGGGAATGTGTTTAATCTGGGAAGCACTACAGGGGATAACTCAGGCGTGGTGCCGGATAATGTTTTACAAGAATATTATTGGTGGGGCTTTAACGGAGCTACATCCAATACAATGCAGCTACGTGTTTCAGGTCTTGATCAGAGTAACAAATATTCCTTCAAGTTTGTAGGAAGTAGCGAATACTACGGGTCAGGAATCACTGACAATGGGGAAACAGATTACAGTATAGGCAACAAGACGGTAAGTGTTGATGTTGATGCCAATACGGATCGAATAGGTGTTATTTCGAATGTGGTAGCAGATGATAACGGCGAAGTAGTAGTTACGATGACCTTAGGAGAAGGAGCTGTTATAGGCTATATAAACGGTATGATTATAGAAGCTTATCCTACGAATCCGGGCACCTTCAATCCTAGTGATTTGGTAGCTACACCTCTGGATCAATCCAGTATCCAGTTGTCTTGGGTGGACAACTCGATAGACGAGTTGGGCTTTGAGGTAGAGAAGTCATCGGATCCGTCAGGTCCTTTTAGCTACCATAGCACAGTGAGTGCAAATGAGACTAGCCTTACAGATTCAGGGTTGACTCAAGGTAGTGTTCATTATTACAGAGTAAGAGCTATTTATGCGGGAGGAGGATATTCTGATTATACAGAAGTGGCTTATGGAACGACCATTGCCTTTTATGTGTATGTGAATATGAATGGTGTTCCTCAGTATGATGCGGATGAGCCTTGGAATAATTTGGGAGTGGATCCTGGAAA
Source organism: Reichenbachiella sp. (assembly GCA_965222305.1). Taxonomy (GTDB): domain Bacteria; phylum Bacteroidota; class Bacteroidia; order Cytophagales; family Cyclobacteriaceae; genus Reichenbachiella. The sequence continues at coordinate 2,412,701 of OZ244943.1, read as the reverse complement.
TGGCGCTCAGTTTTACGGATTCAAGAACCACACAGGAAACGAGACAGGTATTTTGTTTGAAGTGGTTCAACGGATGCAAGGAAACAATGACTGGGGGGTCTTACCTGGTAATGACTCTGGTGTCTTTCCTGATAATGTAATGAGAAGCTTTTTCTTTTCAGAGCGTTTAGAGGATCCAGCTGTTTATAGGCTTTCAGGTTTGGATGTAAGTATGAAATATAACATTAAATTTCATGGATCAATAAGTACAGAGTTTATTAATGGAAGTTGGTTTGTCTCCACAGACTTTAGAGTTGGTCAAGAAGTTGTTACTCAAAATAATGTCGATAACATGGGAGTTGTCAGTATTAATAACATTAATCCTTCCGACCTTGGGGAAATAATCTTTGAAGTTACCGAGACCGAGGGGTCCCTATGGGCCATATTCAATGGATTTTCAATCGAAGCATATCCAAGTGAAACTAACATTTCTAGTGCCAAAACCGTGGCCCAGTTAAATCCAGCATCTAAGTCAGGCTATCTGGTTAGTTATGGAAAGCGTAGCAGCGAGCATAATAGTGGCATGGTTCTGGGCGCCGCATATCCTAACCCTGTGAGAAATGAGATTTCAATTGAAATTGAGAACACCACTTTCGGAGAAAGTGCAGTAGAACTATCAATTTTAGATACTTTTGGTCGTGAACTTCTTAGTGAAAAGAAAATAACCTCTGACTCGAGGTTAACACTTCGTGAGGGAATTGAAGATCTTAGAAGTGGGGCCTATGTTTTAAGGGTTAATATCAATGGATCGATCTACAATCAAGTAATTTTGAAAAAATAGCCTTCAAGAATATATTCGAGCATAACTGATTCCTCATCGGTTTTCGACTCTTATGAAATATATTAGATCTCTTGATGGCTTGCGTTTTGTAGCCATAGCTTTGGTTATTGTTTACCACTTCTATGAAAGTGTATTTTCTATCGGGTGGATAGGAGTGCAAGTATTTTTCACCCTTTCCGGATATTTGATAACTCAGATTCTGCTGGAGAGTAAGGCACAATTCAGCTTGACAAAGTACTTAAAGAGATTCTACTGGAGAAGGCTAATTCGGATTTTTCCCCTGTACTATTTTTTTTTGTTATTAGTTTTAGCCATTTTTTTGATAACTAATAAACCGGACAGCTTTAAAAATAGTTGGCTGCTTTTAATAACTTATACTTATAATTTCAAGAAGTTTCTTCACCTTCAAGAGAGTGATAGTATAGATGTTATCTTTTCGCATTTCTGGTCCTTGTCAATCGAGGAACAGTTTTATCTTTTTTGGCCACTAACCATATTTTTCCTGAACACCAAAAGACTTAAATTTTTGGTTCTGCTAATCATTTTTTCTAGCCCTGCGATACGTTACTTCACGTTCAACTATCTGGATGGAAATTTTGATCTTGATTCAATAAGGATAGGAAAGCTAATTTATAAGTCGACGTTTTGCCAACTCGATGCTTTCATGTTTGGAGCAGTCATACCAATATTCCGGTTGGATAAGGTTATTATTCATAAAAATGTCACGTTATCATTTTATTTCTTGATGACAATTTTGAGTTTAATCTTTGTGGCCTCAATAAAATATGATAGCCTGGAAAATATCATAAGTTGGAAGATTTTCCTAATTAATACAGGGAGTACTACAGCCAACTTACATTTATGGATTTATACACTGCTTGGAGGGTTCTCTATGTTATTGATCACATCATTAACATCCACTAAATCTTTCTTATCAAAGTTGTTAGAGACACGTTTTTTGGTTCATATTGGTCAGATATCATACGGATTGTACGTGTATCATTTTCCTTTAAACAATCTTTTTACCCGTATTTCAAATCTTGGATATGATAAGGAGCTATGTTTTGTAGTTTATCTTATCGTTCTCTACATCATATCTAGGTTAAGCTATGATTTGTTTGAAAAGAGGTTACTTGTATATAAATAAATAATGAGGAACAAGAAGATATTAATTGGCGTATTAATTTTTTTATCAACTGTCTACATCGTGTATGAACACACTGTAGATGCTGACTCAATTCCGCTTTCAGAGCAATATAAGAGACATCAAGATTTGTTGAATATGGAGTCTGAATTCTACAATCCCTGGCAGTACCGAATTTTTTCTACCTATCTGCAGGAAGGAGTTTCATTTGTGATTTCCCCTTTAGTTCCCGAAATAGGGCATCCAAGCTTTAAAGAATTTCAACCCTATATCTCCGTCATAGTACTTAAATTTCTCACCATTGGCATTTTGCTTTATATGTTCATTGTTTATTTAGGAGCATTGGATATCAATAATGACGCTCATGCCTACGTATTGTTGATGATTCTTACTTTTCAAATTAGTAATAGCACATTCGCTTCGGGGCATTCCATTAATACTTATTTTGATATAATCTTCTATTTGGCTGGCGCAATCTTGGTGTTGAAGAACAAGACCTTTGGTTTGATTCCAGTCGTTTTTTTTGCCGCATTGAATAGAGAAACCTCCGGGCTCATTCCCTTTCTTATTTTATACACAATAAAGGGGGGAGATTGGAAGGGCATTAGTCTTAAAAGCAAAAGAGTTGTGGTGCTTCTGATATGTCTATTCGTTTATTCTTCCGTTTTTATTGGAACGCGCTTGTATTTTGGTAGCCCGGATTATCATGGGGGGTTGACTAAGTTGGAAAGTCCCTTGGATTTTTTTTTATTCAATCTGACATTTCCTAGAAGCTCTCTGGAGCTTTTTGGGACATTGGGTTTTTTACCCATTTTATATCTTTTTTACTTTAGGAAAATTAATCATGATTTTATTTTATTTTCTTTTTTGCTAATCGTACCTGCATGGTTTGCTATCCATTTCTTTTTCAGTCAAGTCAGTGAGTCTAGAATGTTTCTCGTACCAAACGTCTTAGTGTTTTTACCAGGAATTGGATTACTGTTGGATCAGCGTGCTGGGCATAACAACAAAAGCACAAGCTGATGTAAGGGTACTAGTTACCAATAAAAATATACGATTTCAAATGGAGCTAAAAATCAACTATACACCGGGAAAGCACATAGGTCAATTAGATGGGGTGAGAGGGCTGGCGATTTTACTCGTTTTAATTTTCCATTTTTTCTATCCTCACGTGTCTGTCGCAGGTATTGGATGGATAGGAGTGGATTTGTTCTTTGTGCTGTCGGGGTTTCTGATAACGGGTATTTTATTTGATACTAAGACGGACTCCGCTTATTTCAAAAATTTTTATTTCAAAAGAGCTGTGCGGATATTTCCGCTCTATTATGCTACGCTGCTGTTTTTCTTCTTCTTAGCCCCCTTAATTATTGATACTGATGTTATTGCAGGGTTTCAATATTTAAAGGCTAATGAAATATATTTCTGGGCTTATCTATCGAATATATTGGCAGTGACTGATTCAGACTGGCCCTCCTTAAATGCATTGAGTCATTTCTGGTCTTTAGCAATAGAGGAGCAGTTTTATATGGCGTGGCCTTTATTCATCTATTTGATACCAAATAAACATTTGATTAAGGCGATTATTGGGGTTATTTTTTTAGCAATAGGGTTTAGAATCTATTCATTTGTTTTTATAGGGGATTGGTTGATCAATTATATCTTTATTTTAGCGAGAGTTGACTCTCTTGGGATCGGAGCTCTGATTGCGGTGATGATTAGGACGAAAAAGAGTCTAATTGAATTATATTGTCATCCGTTTCTCTTGGTTTCGGGGTTTATCATTTGCTTAATGATAGTTCTTGGAGGGTCCTTGAGCTTTGGCTCCCCTGGCAATCAGACGATTGGATTTACGGTAAATGCTGTGTTCTTCGGATGTGTTCTTCTAAGCTCATTGCAGGACAAATCTATTGTGAGCGGTTTTTTTAAATCAAGTTTGCTTCGTTTTTTGGGAAAGTACTCGTATGGTCTTTATGTGTATCACAAGCTGGTCATCTATCTTCTTAGCCCTTATTTAATGAATGCTCTGTGGAACCAAATGGAATTACCCGATTCGTTGATTTTAGTGCTTAATACAACAGTGCTAATATTTGTTACGATAATAGTGGCATATATCTCATTTCATTGTATGGAATCTAGGTTTTTAGAATTGAAGAAATTTTTGGTAAACCGTAAAGCTGAACCACCAAATTTGTCTGAAACTATAATGGACAGCAAATGAAAAAGATGGACAAGTTTTCAAACGAGAGAATTCTCGTCTTTATCGTTTCCATATACATACTTTCGGTGCTTACATTCTTGTTCATCAAAATAATGTACTACTAGCGGTTTGGGACCTGAAAAAATACTATACAAGATGAATCTGGATCGAGGGCGTCTGGTGTCAATTGTGCTCATCTTTATTTTCCTTATTTTCTTGGTGTATAAGGCAAATATGACAGGTGCCATTCTGGGCTTTGTTTTGGCTTTTGGTACGTTTTCAGTGCTGATCGTATACCTTTTTCCGGTTGTCGGTTTCTTTGCTTTGACTACCACACCCTTTATTGTTTATACCTTTGAAAGGTATTTTTTGAAAGACTTGCCATTGGATTCTGGTACTCAGGCATTTATTTTTTTGCTTGTGTTCCTTGTTTTTATAAAGAGTAGGAAGAAGCTGAAAGACGTGTATAATTCTTTGAATCATCCACTTACCTATATCACTCTTTTCTTTTATTTCTATGGTTTGCTTCAAGCTTTTAATCCCAATTTGGGAAACATAAATGGCTGGTTGATTTTTGTTAAAGGCATCACAACAAATATGTTGCTTTATATATTGATCCACTTTCTATGTGACAGTAAGAAATTTGTGCAGTACTTTTTCAATTATTGGTTGGTAATTGCTACCATCAGTGCTCTGTACGGATGCTATCAGGAATGGCACGGCTATAATCCATTTGAGCTAAGGTCTATACATGCTGACCCGCATGCATTGAGGTTGATTTACGTAGGAGGACGGTATCGAATATTCTCACTCCTTGGAGATCCGGCCTCATTTGGAACGTTCATGGGAGCCTCTTTCTTGATTGCATTTACCATGCTAATGAAATATCGAAAACTACTCCCGAAAATTCTTTTTGGCAGTATTTGTGCGTTCATTATCATGGCAACGGGTTATTCTGGTACTCGTACGGCCTATGCCATGATAATTGGGGGCTTAATGCTTTTTTCGGTCATGTCAATTACCAACAAGCGTATGATGCAGCTTACAGCTATCGGATTACTTGCTTTGGTTTTTCTATTGTTCGGACCAATTTACGGCAACCCAACTGTTAATAGGTTCAGATCATTACTCAATACCGAGGATGAATCCTTGAATGTAAGAGATGATAATCGAGCTCACCTTCAAAACTATATTTATGCAAATCCAATAGGTGGAGGAGTGCTTACGACAGGACTCAATGGTGAAAGATTGAGTCCTGATCATGAGCTGGCGGGGTTCCCTACAGATTCGGGCTATGTGCTTACAGCGGTAGAAACTGGTTGGGTGGGTTTAGTAATTCTAATGATCTCACAATTCATGATTCTTTTTTTTGGTGTAAAGAATTTTTATTTCTTGAAAGACATAGATTTGAGATACTACTCTCTTGCCATAGCCCTGGTAGTGATGTCTATTTGCGTGGCGTCTTATGCTCAATCTGTAGAAGGACGCATGCCAATGATTCTAATGTATAGCCCGATAGTTGCGATTTTGTCAAAAATGTCAAAATTCGATTCAGATCCAAACCAAGAAACGTCCTCAATAAATGCTTAAAGCATTTTTATATTCATTGGGAGTTAGATTATCAGTTCCCATCCTTGGAGCACTTAATCTTATTTTCTTGGTAAGAGTATTTGATAAGTCTCAAGTAGGTGAATGGGTGCTATATATGAGCATTGCCTCACTTATCGAAATTGTAAAAAATGGATTGATAAAAAATTCAACCGTACGGAAGATCAACCTTGAAGCAGCTTCATTTTTCATAAATATTTGCTTTTCCATTACTGTTAGTGCTTGCTTGGTTATTGCAAATGTCTGGCTGAAGACAGTTGAGGGAAAAGAAGTCTTTGCAAATATTCTTTTGATTCACAGCATACAATGTCTGGTGCTGATACCTTTTCATCATGTTGAGTATGTGCTATCAGCTAAAATACGGTTTAAAAAACTGATGAGAGCTTTTTTTATTAGAGGACTAGGAGTCTTTTTGACCCTTCTTGTGCTGTTCTTTTCTCATACAAATGCCTCGTTGGAAACCCTTGCAATTGGACAGACCCTTGGATTAATAGCCGGTACGGTTTTTTTGTGTAAAGGGGATTTTACCTGGCCAGATTTTTTGAATGCCCAAAGAGAAAAGACATGGGCACTTATTCACTATGGTAAATATGTTTTTGCCACCAACGTTAGTAGTACCTTGTTCAGAAGTACGGACACATATATGCTTGCTGCTTTAATTGGTAACGTTTCAGTGGCGAGTTATAATATTGCCATCCGTGTTACAAATCTGATGGATCTTCCCAGCTCTGCACTCGGGGAAGTGCTTTTCCCTCATTCAGTTAAGCGCTTTAAATTAGAGGGAAAGGATGCACTAAGAGGGATTTATGAAATTAGCGTTGGGTACACTTTAGCCATAGCTATTCCAGTAACTATGATTGTTTATTGGCTTAGTGAATGGATTGTACAGGTCTTAGCTGGAAAGGAATACCTTGACAGTGTACCGATATTAAGAGTGACACTACTGATGGCATTATTGCTGCCCTTTTTAAAACAATTTGGAACAGTAATAGATGCGTTGAATATGCCCCAGAAGAATTTTAAGCTAATGCTTTTAGGGTTCTTGTTAAATGTAATTGTCAACTATTTATTTATTACAAAGCTCGGAACGATTGGTGCCGCTTATGCCACTTTCCTCGTTTATATTGTCTTGGTATTTACATCTCAGGGTATTTTATACAGGGAACTCAATGTAAGCATCTTTGGAGTGCTTAGAAATGTTCCTGGAGCCTACGTCGAGTTATGGAAAATGGTGAGAAAACGTCTAAAGTAATCTGTTTCGCAATTCATCTGATTACCTAAAGACAGATTGACTATCCTTTGATCAAGTTCGAACTAGCCAGATATTTTTTTCTCCAGAAATTTAGGCATTGTGAATATGAATGTAACGCCTGTTTTTTTTGATAAATCATATGCCCACATGGAACACAGAGTGCCAAAAAACACTCCAGTTCCCAATAGAATTAGGACATTTTCAATGTCTAACAATTTGGTCGCCAGTATTCTGATAGCCGCACTGATTAAGACATGACACAAGTAGATCGGGTACGAGTAATCCCCTATTTTTCTAAGAACTCTAATGGGCACGCCTTTTTCAAACTTAAAGCACATAATGATAACAAAGTAGCTTCCAACCAATTCTATAATGGCGAAAAGAAAAATATCTATGTCTGTGCGATACGAAATCCAATACCATTGTGAGGCAAGAAAGAAAGGAAGCGCAGCTAAAATTCCCTTACCTGAAGAAAGTTTGGATTTCAGTTTTGAGTTCCTGAGCGAGGTGGAAAAAGTTGAGCCAAGGGCAAAAAAGAGTAAATAGTAAAAAGGATCACTTAATAAACTATACTCCTTTAAATACTGGGATAAATAGTGCGTTGCGAGTGAAATTCCAATTATCCAATAGTTGTTTAATCCAATGGCTTTTTTTAGGAATAAGTAGGTCAAAGTGACCCAAAATAAAGCACTAAGAAACCAAAGGTGATCAATGGCTCTTGGTGCAGTAAATATGAGGAGAAAATCAACCCAATCTCGATCAGCATTCGTGAAGTCGCTGAGAGCAATTTGTATAGAAATGTGAATGCAGGTCCAAACAAAGTATGGATACCAGAGAGTAGCTATTTTGTTGCCTACAAACCCTCTTATACTTCTTTTTTCAATGCTTTGATTTACAAATATGCCCGAAAGGATAAAGAATAGAGGCATGCGAAAGCTTAGAAAAATATCGTTGGCAATATGCATCCATTCTTCTACCACAATGCCAGACCGGTCAATTCCTATGAGAATATGACGATACACTACAAGAATGATCGCTATTCCTTTTGCATAACTTACCCAGATTTGGTAATCTTTTGAGCCACTCACAATTAATGGATGAGACTATTCTTCAATCTTAACAGCTGTCACCATGATTTCTTTTATTCCAAATAGCCTTGAGACCACGTTAGTTAGTAAATAATATAGGCCAAAGCTTTTCCTATAGATAGGAAGTAGTTTTTCATAACCAGCACCTCGTAAGTATTTGTTGTTACTTATCTTAAACCCGTTGGTCATCAGAAGATTATTGATAGTACGAAATGTCCAACTAAACAGATGTTGATTTAAGTCAAGCTCAAAAGATGACTTTCCGTGCTTTTCATGCGGAATTACTAGGACAAGCCGTCCATTAGGTTTGAGCTTTGATTTCATGTTTTGAACCATCTCTTTAGGGTTTGGGTGATGTTCTAAAACATGTGCCGTAAATACTATGTCAAACGAATTATCAGGCAGGCCCTCTAAGTCATCGGTAACCTTCAATCCTTTACTCTTGGCAAAATCAAGCGCATATTCGGATATGTCATAACCTTGGGCATTGTCCAGGTAAAGTATGTTTTGGCCCATTCCACAGCCAAAATCCAGAATCTTTTCTGTACCGTTGATGTCAGGAAAGAACTTCCTCAGAGCCACTTTTGCTCTGGCTTCATAATAGTCATTGTTGAAATGAGAGCTATGCCTTTTTGCGTGATAGCCTTCTTCGTAATCAACCTCCGTTGTTTTCATGTAAATTAAAGTTATGATCGTGTATCAAGATATACTAGCTGGAGAGATTGACGCAAATATATAATAATTGCGGTAGGATTTTTTCAGTTAAAATGGATTCCAGAAAGCTTTTGTTGCTCCGTGAGATTAATTGTTCATGCCGGGTTGGGCATGATAGAGTTTTTGTTAATGAAAAAAATAATGATCAGTATTGCGTAAGTTTATAAACCGCCAGTTTTTACCACAGTACGGGTTGTAACTGAATATACCTAAAAAGAAAATACTCTTCTCGCATTCAATATTATCATCATGGGGGATTTGTTGGGAAGTAAATAAACCAGATGCTTAGCTGATTCTATATTATATGAACAACGCTTATAAATTTCTGTTCACATTGCTGTTTGTAGCTCTAGCCACGGGACTTTCCTATGTGCTGAATGGTAGGTCGTTGATGGGAATTGATGACGCCAATATATATTTCGTTTATATGAAAAATGTGGCCAGCGGCCAGGGGTTTATTTACAATGTTGGCGGTGAACGAGTAGAAGGATTTACATCGCTGCTCTGGACGCTAATTGGTTCATTTTTCTTTTTGATAAGTACGAGGCCGGAGATACTATTGCTCTGTTTTAACATCCTTGTTTTATCTTACGCGCTGTGGCGTCTGACTCTTTTTATCGAAAAACAGGCTGGTGAGCGATTCCTATTTTCTTCCCACTCTTTACTTTTTTTGGGTTTATTAGTTTGTATTCCAGGATATTTTGATTGGACGGTCCTCTCACTGATGGAAACGGGGCTCTGGAGTGCTTTGCTAATACTTACAACGCTAAGTTTATTCTCATTAGTTGACATACCGGGTTCCAATCATAGGCATAGAGAAATGTTGAAATTCTCTACCTTAATCTGTCTCCAGGTATTGTGTAGACCAGAGTCCATGCTATGGGTAGCTTTTTTTATTTGTAGTTACTTCTGCATTTTGGTGTTACATGGAAATTCTCTCAGAAAAGCATGTTTTCAGGTTCTTCCTGCCTTTTTTGCTGTAGCAGGAACACTTTTGGTTTTAATTTTCTGGAGAATAAGCTATTTCGGTTTTCCACTTCCAAACACTTATTATGCAAAAGTGTCATCAAATAAAATAGACAATGTGGTTGCTGGGGTGTCGTATCTTTATCACGTAGTGGAAAACAATCCTCTGATCATTTTCTGGATTCCTATAACGATTGCACTTGTCAGTAAGAATCTGTCTAAAATAAAGGAGAACCTCGTAATGGTTATTTTCTCGCTGGCGGTCTTGGTGTCTCTCTCCATTCCATTATACACTGGGGGAGATCATTTTGAATTATCCAGATTCTTTCAGCCAAGTGCACCTTTGTTGTACGTTTTTGTTATCCTTTATATATCAAAGACAAAAGGATGGCGGTTGGGCTATGGGAAAGTTCTAGTTATATTATTGTTTAGCCTTTTTATTCCCAAGGATACTTTGATTCGATCTATCCAAAGGGCTCGAACTCCATTGACTCATGAATGGAATGTGGCTACTGTGATGAGAGAAAGATCAAAAAAGATGAATCTTTTTTTTAGTGATCTGGGAAAGTTTCCAGAGCAGGGAGTTTTAACTGCCGGAGGGTCGGCACTTCCGTACAAGGGACTTACCAATGATTTACTGGGGCTCAACAATGTAGAAATGGCACATTATAGTAAGGTCAAGAATCCTAACAGTCCCAAAAACCACGCGAGCTTTAATAAGGAAGTATTCTTTAAACAGCGGCCGGACATTTTTTTCTATGGGAACTCAGGGTTTATTGATGATAGCAAAAGTATAGAAGTCTACGTCCTGGAAATTGAGGAATTTCAAAACCTTGTTTTTCACAACATAATAAATGACTCAGTGTTTAAAGAGCTATATTCTCCCGTTTTAATATCTTCAAAAACCAAGGACTATTCATTAATGGTTTTTGCCTCAAATGAATTTGTCGGTACCCTTCAAAAAAATGAAAATTATTCTGTCAAGGTGATTGATGCTGTTTCAAAGGGTTAACTTAATGGCAAACCTTATGAGCACATTTAATGGTTATTAAATAACTTATTGTAACCGCCTCACGAAAACTTCAATTTGGGCATCAGATGGATTTCTAGGTGCTAAAAATTGATCAACAAGGTCGTATTCCTTATACAGGGCTTTTCGTATGTCATCGGGGTAAAAATTGTTGAGGGTTGGAGCCCATTCGAACAGGACTATATCATATTTTCCTCTTTCAATTTCAGCAACATACTCATCAATCTGAGGTTCAAAAATCCCGACTCCCTTGTGATACCAAAGTGGTCGCCCTTTTTCAATCTCATAGCCTATTTCATGAGCCAATGGTGTCAGTTCGGTCATATTGAGAAATTTAAGGTTGTCTTTTTTCAAAATGGGCATTGACATTAACCTATTGATGCCATGAACAGTGGACTCTGGCATGTAGATTTTGTCAAAGACCTCCAAATTGGAGTGAGTCCAGGCACTCATGCCGACAGCAACCGTATCGGACTTGTTTCGTGTGAAATTGTTTCGTGAAATCGCAGAGTCGTCCGATTGCTCAGTTTTGGGAATAAAGCGTTCAACGGTTCTTCGGGCATACTTCCAGAAGTTTGGGGACCACCAAAGGAGTATCAGTATCCCTAATGGAAGTAGATTAAAAGCAGTCTTTGCCTGTTTCGCGAAAGGAATTAGACTCGCGAGATATATTGCACAAAAACTATGGAAGAAAATGTTGTTATTTGGTGGAGTATAGCTGGTAACTTGAAAAAGAATGGCTTGAACTAATATTCCTAGAGTAAACAAAAAAAACATGAAAGCCTTTTTGTCAAAAAAGAACTTCTTTGCGTCTCCAAGTCTAAAAAAGAAGTGCCCCAAAATCGCCATCAGATAAAACTTCTCCCATTTTGACTCAGCCAAAAACACATCAACAAAATCAAATAAGGAAATCCTGGAATTATGAGGTTCTTGGCCATAGTTAAACCAATACCCAAACTCGAAAGGTAAAAGAGGAACAATGAAAAACAACGCCCAAAGGACATATGACCCTATGAAAAAGGCAAGATCCAGGTACCTATTAGACGCAATACAGTGATATAGAACCAGTGCCCCTGACAATAGAAGTGCTAAGCCCCCCCCATCCTGTTTCGTGAATAAGGATAGGAACAGGAAAAAAGTAGCGCCAGCTAATGACAAATAGTTGATCACATTATTTTCCTTTCTAAACAAAAAATTGAGAAGAAATGCCAGACCAATTAGCTCATACACAATAACCGTTTGGTTATACCACGGCCAAAAATTAAAGAAAGAGTACGAGATGACAAAGAGCACAACTCCCAGCCATCTAAGCCCCGATTTTAGACCGAAAGCTGAAAGGATGGATCTGAAAGCCAAACCAGATACAATATTAATGAAGGCTTGAGCCTTAATTAGGGTAATCATTTTTGGTCCAAATATTTTGAAGAAAATACTAGGAATAACCCAATACCCGTATCCCATAGGCAAGCCAAAATCCTTGAAGGGAATATGTCCCTCAGACATTCGATAAGCCCCATCCCATGATAAAAAAATATTCACTCGATATGGGAAATTTGCAAACAGAGGAAGAATTGCAAATACCAGAATAACCAATATTTCAAAGTAGTTAAATTGATTCTGCGATATCTCACGCCTGAAAAATGATAAGTTCATTGTCTCGATCTATTAGGTCTAAAGTTTTGCTGATTTCTTAATTTCACGCATAGTTACATAAACTCCTTAAAAGTGGCTTGTTTAGAACCTAAAATAGTAAATAAATGAGCGACTCAAATTAAGGAGGATTCAATGAGTATTAAGATTAAAAGAGAGCCATTTGATAATGAGGTCAAATCCAATTTTCGATATGGCAGGATAAAATTCGAATTATTATAAAAATGAATTCAGTATTATTAATTGGTGCGACGAGCGATATAGCTAAGGCCACAGCTGAGGAATATGCTTCAAGGGGTTTTGACCTGATATTATCAGCAAGGGACAAAGACAGTCTTGAGAAGGTGAGCCAGGATTTACGAATAAGACATCAGGTAAGGGTAGCTACCATTGTTCTTGATGTTTTGGATATAGAAAATCATGAGAAAGTACTGAATTCTATTGAAGAATTGCCTAATATATCGATCGTATATGTCGGCTATCTTGGCGATCAAGAGGTCGCTCAAAAAGAAATGTCAGAGGCTGCAAAAATCATTAATGTCAACTTTACGGCAATCGTGTCTGTATGTAATTTTTTGGCCAATCAATACGAGTCAAAAGGGGAAGGGGAGTTGGTTGTGTTTAGTTCTGTTGCAGGAGAAAGAGGGCGTCAGAGCAACTATCTTTATGGAAGTGCTAAAGCAGGTCTGAATGCCTACCTGTCCGGTTTGAGGAACAGATTGAGTAGAACAGGAGTGCATGTAATGACCGTTTTACCTGGATTCATGGCTACAAAAATGACTGAGGGATTGAACCTGCCCGGTGTGTTGACCGCACAACCTTCTGAGGTGGCCAAATCTTTGGTAAAGGCCATAGATAGAAGAAAGAATGTAGTGTATATCAAATGGGTATGGAGATATATAATGATGATTATTAAGAATATCCCTGAGCCAATATTCAAAAAACTAAGCTTGTGATGATTGAGTTTGATCATGCCGCAATTAGGGTTTAAATTTGAGCTGGGCATTAATTCAAACTCGACCATAGGCTTTGTCTTGTTTCATCTTGCTCCATCATCTTGCTCCATCAGTTATGGTTTAAAGTGTTAATTGAAAATCCTTATGAGGAGGGGAGTAGCTGAATTTAAGTGTTGAAAATGTTGTTACTAGAAACATACTGAATATGAAGTATCTGGAATTGATGCGAATAAAGCATTGGATAAAAAATTCATTTTTGTTTATTCCGTTGTTTTTTTCTGGTCAGATCGCAGAATGGTCTCTTTATCCAAACCTCCTTTTAGGTTTTTTGGCTTTTGGACTAGTTGCTAGCAGTATTTACATTATCAATGACTGGAAGGATGTAGAGGCGGACAGACTTCACCCCAAGAAAAAATACAGACCATTAGCATCGGGTGCGGTATCTGTTCCGATAGCTTGGATAATTTTTGCAGTAATGGTCGTTGCAGGATTGGGCCTGGCCACATTCATTAAACTGAAATTTGCCTTTGTCTTGACGATTTATTTTCTAATGAATCTGGCCTACACTCTTGGTCTAAAAAAGGTGTCAATTCTTGATATCGTCATAGTGGCAATTGGCTTTGTTCTTAGAGTCAAGGTTGGGGGGATTATAGCAGAAGTTGCCCTTTCACATTGGATCATTGTCATGGTATTCTTACTGGCTCTTTTTATGGCAATAGCCAAAAGAAGAGATGATCTTGTGATAAAAGCCAAATCAGGGATGGACTTAAGAGCGGTGGCTAAGGAGTATTCGCTTGATTTTCTAAATATCGCATTGGCTTTGGTATCAGGAATAGTATTTCTCAGTTATTTGATGTACTGCTTGTCTCCTGAAGTCATAGACCGAATGGGAACCTATAGATTGTATTATACAGCTTTGTTTGTACTGGCGGGAATACTAAGATACTTGCAACTCGCCTTGGTTGAAAACAACACAGGATCCCCGACTCAACTATTATATAAGGATCGTTTCATACAACTAGTCCTTTTTCTATGGGTAGTCAGTTTTTATTTGCTGATCTATCTAAAAGATGTTGTTCTCTTTAGTTAAGCATCATAATGTCTCATTATCTATATTGACGCTAGAATGTTTAGTATGAATGAACTTTTTATCGGCCCCTTTAAGCCTAAAAAGCTGGAAAAGCATGGCAAGAAATGCACTGGGTAGCTTGATCACAGCATAAAAAAGTTTTCGATTATAGAACCTTCGAGGAAGGGCGATCAGAAGAGCAAATACATAGGTCCCAAACAAAAATGCCCAGAAAATATAGCTGATATTTAATACTTCGCTCAATAGAAACGATAGTAGGGTAAACAAGAATAGGAATCCGAGATTTAAGATTCTCGGAAGAAATAAACTTCCAAGAATTGCTACATTAAAATAATCGAAGTTACCTTGAAAAAGCTTTTTTACTCCTGCTGAAAAGAAAGAGAATAAATACCTGTATTGACTTGATAGCCAGCGTCTTCTTTGGTTGCTAAAGCTAACTTTAGAATCAACTTTTTCGTCATATACCAAGGCATCTGGAAGATATTTGATTCGAATTCCGTCACCAATGACTTTTAGTTGAAGCACCTTGTCAAAACCTCCAACAGCTTTGATATCGTCGAGATACTCAACGATTTTTTTCATATCAAAGGCCATTCCCGAACCAATTAGTGATGCACTTAAACCCAATGTGCTTGGTCCCAATCTGAAAATATGATTGTTAATTATTTCACTCGCGCCATCCAAAACTGCGAAATCAGTATTGAGGTTTTTAGCTACACGTCTTCCCTGGATAACCTTATGACCTTGGAAAAAAGCCTGATTAACCAGTAATAAGAAATCCTTTGATAAGATATTGTCAGCATCACTAATGACCATTAAGTCATAGGCGTCAATGTCCATTTGAGAAATGCATGCATTAAGAGATTTTGTTTTTGTGCTCTTTTCAAAGGAAACCGGCACTACTTCAATATCCTTGTTTTTGAGTAGCGATAGGGTTTCAGGTTTTAGTTGGTCTGCAATTACAAATACCCGATATTTTTCATTAGGGTAATCGAGGTTTAGCATGTTGTCAACGACCGACAGTATCACTTCATCTTCCTTGTAAGCTGGGATTAGTATGGCAAAAGAAGCTTTTTGGTCGGCACTTACAGCGTTTGGGATATGTGTCCTATAAAAACAAGCAACAATGGAAAAGAACAACACATAAATCGTGGCAGCACCAAAAAAGCAGAATACAGTGATTTCTAAAATGAACATTGCAATGGAGTTAAATGTGCAAATAAGCAGCAAAATGATTGAGATTTCAATTTATGCGAGGATTCGTTACTTACAAAAGTTTGGGAAGCAATATAATGGAAGACCCCACCGAAGATATCCATACTGAATTGTACGAAATTTCCCTTAAAGGCGATTAGATTCGTACATATGTGGTAATTTCACGGCAATCTTATTGACCCTATTATCTAACTTGTTCTAACGCCAAATGAAATTGTCTATCGTCATTCCTGTTTTTAATGAAAAAAATACCCTTGAGGATATTCTCAAAGCTGTAGATGAAGCACCGCTGCCAGGTGAAATTAAGTCAAAGGAGATTGTGTTGGTAAATGATTGCTCGACTGACGGGACTGATGAAATCCTTGAGCGTCTTGATGAACGAAAGTATAAGGTTTATCATCACAAAAAAAATAAAGGAAAAGGTGCAGCCTTGAAAACAGGTTTTGCTAATTGTACTGGAGATATTATCCTTATACAGGATGCTGACTTGGAGTATGATCCTAATGAGTACGTAGATCTTTTGACTCCAATTGTAGAGGACAAGGCAGATGTGGTATATGGTTCTCGATTTCTGGCAGGAAGGCCTCATAGGGTCCTATATTATTGGCATAGCGTGGCCAATGGCGTATTGACACTCTTATCCAATATGTTTTCGGATCTTAACCTCACTGATATGGAGACTTGTTATAAGGTGTTTAGAAAGAAAGTGATTGATAGGTTCGAAATAGAAGAGCATCGGTTTGGGTTCGAACCTGAGATAACCGCTAAGGTAGCTGCACTTAGTAGGAGAGAGGGAATCCGTGTTTATGAGTTAGGGATATCTTACTATGGTCGTACCTATGAGGAAGGAAAAAAAATCGGATTAAAAGATGCCTTTAGGGCTCTATGGTGTGTTTTCAAGTACAATGATTCGAAACTGGCTATATTCTCAAAGTATTTGGTCGCCGGGACCACTATTGCTTTGTCGCAACTCCTTGTGCTATTTATGTTAGTGGGTGTTTTTGGTCTAAATACTCCAGAATTATACAATTGGGCGAATGGAATAAGTATTTTTGCGAGTCTCATTATGGCATTCTTTGTCCATTCTTCATTTACTTGGATGCATAGATTTGAAAATGTGGGGGTGATAATCAGGGATTTAATTTTGTTCTTATTATTGTCATCATTTACAGCCGCATTTAGAATATACCTTTTCGATTTCTTTCAAGATCAAGGGATGCACTATTTGCCCAATGCGCTCTTAGGAATAGTCATTATTGTTATTTTGAACTTCATGGGATATGATAGAATAGTGTTTCGTAAATTTTCAAAAGGTTAATAATTGGATACACCCGATGATAGTTCTAATTAGAATATGGTTTGAGCCAAGTGCAAATGCTATCAAAGAGATTTAATTTCGAAATCATGAAAACTGGTTTGGCATTTGTAATTATACTGATCTCATTAAGAGTACATGGTCAGGTTACCCCAGCTAGCAGAATTCCTGAGGATTCTCCAGAGTTTCGTGAGGAATTAATTCAACTGGCCTTAGAAAATTTCCCAAATTATACCATTGAACAATATGAAGTTCAAATTGCTAAGGCTCAAAAAAATATTGCAAGGGTAGCTTGGTTAGACCAAATTGCTGTAAGTGGCAACCTTAATGAGTTTGCAATTGACCCTCCTCCAGGAGCAGTAAATACTTTGTATCCACGATACAATGTTGGTTTAGTCATTCCTTTTGGAATATTTATGAGATACCCGATGAACAAGAAAATCGCTAATGAGCAATATAGGATTAGTTTGTTGAATGTCGAGAGGATGGAAATGGAGATTAGAAAGGAAGTGATGACCTTATATAATGATTTTTTGTTTTCTGAGGGGGTTTTTAAGTTGAAGAGTGAAATAGCAGAAGAAGCATATACAATTTTTCTATCTATGGAAGATAAATTTGCTAATGGTGAAATTACACTAGCTCAATTCAATGCAGCGTCAAAGGAGTATAAGAATGAACTCGAAAGCAGAATGGCTGCAAAAAGGCAATTAGACAATGCCAAGTTGGAATTGGAAATGTGGATAGGAGTAAGTCTTGAGGATCTAAACTAGAAAAAAAATGAAATATCTGAACAAACCATTTGCGGATCTGACCGCTGTGGCTGCCGGTAATAACGATGCCTACCAGACTGCAGATCCTTTCCCGAATATTTATTTTGAAGATTTTTTTGACCAGGATTTTTTGTCTGAGGTATTGGAGGAATTTCCTGATATGCAGGCTAAACCAGATTTGAAATTTGATACCCCAAACGAAGTGAAGTTGGCTTCTAAGGGAGAGGCCAGATTTGGTGAGAAGACAAAGGAGCTTCTTCACTTTCTTAACTCTGAGCCATTTTTGCTATTTCTTTCTGAACTGACAGGGATTGAAAAACTTATTCCTGACCCATACTTTGAAGGGGCCGGTTGCCATCAGATTTTACCAGGAGGCATGTTGAAAGTACATGCGGATTTTAACAAAAATAGATTTCTAGGTTTAGACAGAAGGCTGAATTTTCTTGTTTACCTCAACAAAGATTGGGACGAAAGCTATGGAGGCCACTTTGAACTATGGGACAAGGAAATGGAGGGTTGTGTAAAAAAAATTCTACCAATTTTCAATCGAGTTGCATTGTTTTCTACCACTTCCTTCTCATACCACGGTCATCCAAACCCGCTTACTTGCCCTGAAGACAGGAGTAGAAAGTCTATTGCCCTGTATTATTACACCAATGGAAGGCCGGACGATGAGGTTGTCCAAGGACTTGAAGATCACCGAACAATCTTCAAATACCGAAAGGATGACAAACAAGCAGACAAGTTTGCAAAAAAGCAGAACTTAAAAAAAATCATCAAGCAGTTCATTCCACCAGTATTTATCGACGGGTTTAAGAAATAGAACAGTTGAATGGATGGAATTTTGTTCGAGAACTTTATTGCTGGTAGATGATAAGATACAATATTTTTAGGGACGAGGTTTCAATATTGCTCGGTAAGTGAGCCCATGATCTGGAGTCAAACCTTCATTTTGGACCCTTTTAGCAATAGAAATATGTCACCTTTTTGAAGGATATTGTCCGTTGTACCAGATTGTTAGGATTGTAAAAGATAAGTAATGGATTTGGAGGGAAGAGATATTGTCGTTTTCGGTCTCCAGCCGTGGGACATAGAAATTGGAAGTAATTGTAAAAATATAGCTGCTGAGTTTTCAAAAAAAAATAGAGTTCTCTATGTAAACAAACCTCTTGATAGAAAAAGTATTGTCAGTTTTAAGGACAATAAACTGATTAGAAAGAGGCTTGAGGTTATTAAGGGAGAGAGGCCAATGGTTACCAAAGTTTCAGATACATTATGGACTTTGGAGCCAGATTGCATACTTGAGTCGGCTAATTGGATTAGACCTCATTTCGTCTTTAAGCTGATAAATAAATTGAATAGCAAACGACTTGTTCGAGCGATCCTTAAAGGGGTCGAACAAGTTGGCTTCAGTAACTATGTATTGTTTAACGATAATTCAATTTTTCTTGGGTTTTACCTTAAGGAACTGCTGAATCCGGAAAAATACATTTACTATATACGAGACAATTTAACCCAATATGATTATTGGAAATATCATGGAAGTAAACTTGAACCCGCCCTTATTGGAAAGGCAGATTTGGTTGTCAACAATTCGAAGTATTACACTGACTATGCTTCAGAATACAACAAGGCGTCTTTCGATATAGGTCAGGGCTGTGACTTTTCAAGTTTTAGTAAAAATTTCGATGAGCCAGATGATTTAAAGTCTATAGGTCATCCGAGAATTGGCTATGTGGGTTTTTTGGATCACAAGAGACTTAATATCGACCTAATAAATGACCTGGCAAAATTAAGAAGTGACTGGAATATTATTTTGGTAGGTGGAGGAGATCAGGAATTTGACGATTCGGATTTACATAAAATTGAAAACGTGCATTTTCTAGGAAAAAAGTCTCCTGAAAATTTACCCGCATATATTAATGGTTTTGATGTTTGTATAAATCCTCAATTATTAAATGAAATCACAAATGGCAACTACCCTAGGAAAATTGATGAATATCTCTATTTTGGTAAACCAACAGTAGCAACAGGAACGGTTGCAATGGAAAATTTCAAGGAGTACGTCTATTTAGGTGAACATGTAGAGGATTATGTTCTAAACATTGAAAAAGGTCTTGACGAAGATGATCCTAGTTTGAGTGTTCGAAGAAAGGAATTTGCTAAATCTCATTCTTGGGAGAACTCGGTGTCTAAAATTTATGCAGCGTTGAATGAGACTTACTAGACAGGGCGTTTAGGTATTGCCAATAAACCGATTGAAGTATTGATTTAGGGGCAGATTCATTAGGCCTAGGTAAAAGGTTTTGCGTATAATTTGGCCGCATCTTGTTCAACCCCTGATCACAGTAGAGACCATTTAAAAATTCAATAAGAATTCACATGAGCAAAATAAAGTGGGGATCGTTTCTTGTTAATCTGATTCTTGGATTTTCCCTTGCTATTTTTTTTGTGTTCGCAACAATAACTAGGGTTCCGATTGACTCGTTTCCATTGCTGAATATATTTACACCATTAGTTCCTTATGTACTATTTTGCCAATCTTTGGTATTTGCGATCCTAATACTTTGGAAAAAATGGAGGTGGGCAGCTACTTTTATCGTTGTTTTCATCACCTCTATTCCAAATTTAAGTCGCACATTTGGGTGGGGAGTAAGTGCTAACGAAGCGAACTGTGGTCTTCGAGTACTTAGTTATAACACGTCTTTTTTTAATGTGCCTACAGTATTCTCAAGTGATTATTTCAGCTCTGAGTATAATCATCGTGTTTTGAAAACTAGGTCATGGATTATAGATCAGAAGGTGGATGTGATATTCCTGCAGGAATTTTTCAATGATGATGATTTTCCGTTGTACAATACGAAGGAGGTTATGAGGCAACAGGGCTATGAGGCCTTTGTTTATCCGAATATAGGAGTAAAGAATAATTTACAAAGAGGTGTGGCAATATTCAGTAGGTTTCCTATAATACGATCCGGGTCAATAGTGCAATCAAAGAATGGTTATAATGCCTCAATATATTCAGATATTCTAATCGACTCAGATACAATTCGATTCATCAATGTCCATCTTAGGTCTACCTCCTTCCGAGGAAGAAGAAATGGACCACTTGCAAGAGCAAAAGAATTTATTTCTGGTTATGTCAGAACCTCACTAGAAAGAAGTCAGCAAATCAAAAGTATAGTTGAGCTTATTGATCATACGCCTTATCCAGTAGTCCTAGGTGGAGATTTCAACGAATCTCCTTATTCAAACTCTTTCCGAATTCTTTATAATCGACTTGAAAACGCTCATTCGAAGGTGGGTCAGGGTTTGGGCCATACTTTTAATAAGATGGGCTTGGGAGTTCGAATTGATCATTTTTTTTATTCGAATCCGTTTGCCGCGAAATGGATGAAAACATACCAAGACGTCAAACTCTCAGAACACAAGCCTATTTGCATGTGTCTGTCATCGATATAGGTTTGATAGCTTCCCTAGAGCTAACTGATTATGATAAGACTTCAGTAGCTTTAGGGAAGCTTTCTCCTAGTCCCGAATAATTATTTTCCTTACATGTTGTGTTTCAGAAGTTCTGACAGTGATGTAATAAATTCCTGTTTGCAAATTATAAGGAATAGCCAGATTCAGAGTGGAGGCCTTTTGAAAATCAGTAGGGCTATAGGCGTTTTGAAATACTAGTTTGCCACTTCTATCATAAATTTCTACTCCAACGTTGTTAAACTCAAATTTTTCATTAAAGCTAAGATGTATTTCTCCATTTGTCGAGGGAACAGGATAAACCTCAAAAGGTATATGCTTTTCTGATAAAGCTTCTGGAGAGAGTCCAATGCCAAGCGGTTCAAGGAATTCATACGCGCCAACATCCCATGCACCAGAGGGCCTAATTTCATCAAGATGATCAAAATTAAATCCCTTATACCAATCTTCTTCTGATAAGTCTACACCGGCATCAACCGCCGGAGAGTTTTCAGTTAAGGAGTAATCTCCTGAACTGCTGAATTGCATATCGTCTTTGCTGCGCGTGTAGATATTATTTTTTCGAATTGAAAAAAGTTTTTGATCTGGTTCGCCATAGTCAATGAACGCATCCTCAGCAACCTTCCAAAATCCGCTGTTTTCATAGTTTTCAAAAGGATCAACAATCAGGTTATTCGCGAATACATTGATGATGTCTTCTCCCCTTGTGTCCGGTCCGGCGGTTTGAAAAAAGAAAATTCCAGATCCGCCTAGATCTGGGTCTTTTAACCCTGATCGGCCTGCATCAATAACAGTATTATTGAAGAAATAGAAGCCCTTATCCAATTCCAGGTGTTCGCTCTCTTCTCTTACATGTGTCCAAATCCCATGGTCACCAGAATTGATAATGACGTTATTATAAACATAGAAGTCCGTTTGAGGACTAACCACCTGAATCCCAAAATTGCCGTCAATTGCATATTCTAGTTCTTGCACGATCATATTATTGTAAATGTGGGCCCGATTTCCGCCTCCAGAGGCGATACCAAAATTTTGAAATCCCATCATGCCTGTCCCATAACCTCGAATCGTGTTGTGATGAATCTTAGTGTTAACTAATCCAAGCGAAACTTGTATGCCATCCCATCCTATTCTTTCAAATAAGTTGTGATGAACATCCACATTCTCCAAGAGATGACCAAAGCGTTCTACCCCATCACAAACAACTATTGAACTGGTCCATCCTCCAGTAAAACCAATGTAAAAGCCTTCTCCGTGAGTATCATGGATGTAATTGTGATGAAAGTGTAAATTTCTCATTGTAAAGTTCTCCCGCCATTTGGCCGGATCATCACATCTAGGATCAGTTTTGGCTTGTATTCCCGCAAAGCCGGTGTTCCCGATCTCCACGTGATGAACTTCAAAATCAGTACTCAGTTCGGCTATCACCATGCCAGATGTTGATCCAGGTGTTTGAGAGACCTTGAATCCGTACTCAGTACCTTCGTGTCCGGAGCCATCAAAAACAATGTGACTGGAACCCCAAAATGATATTCCAGCATAGACACTGCTGTTGATCTCTACTTGTCCACCGCAATTTTTAAAAATTAGTGGTTGTTCTTCGGTGCCATGAAATCCAATAAAACGGATAGCATCAAATGTGCCTGCATTCATGCAAAAGGTGTCACCGGGAGAGTAATCCATATCTTCACCTCTTATGATCCTGACGAAACCAGGATCGAGGACAAGAGTGTGATCACATTCGCAATCTTGAGCGTATGCTTCAGTATTGAGCATTAGGGTAACTAGCATGCTCGCAGTGAATAGGTAGATAAAGGTGAATTTCATAATATTTGATTTGTTGATTAAAGTAAATTTCGGAATAATAAATTTATAATTCTAATATGTGGTCTAATTTTAATATTAAGGAGCTTTTCTAATCTTGAAATGTATTGAAAGGCAAACAACTTTATGATACCATGCATATCTTTACCTAAGATACAGCAGGTTACATTTGTTACTAAACTATATGCGCAAAGAAGGGAGTAGGTATTTGATCTGGGTAATAAATTCGTTCACACTTTTATCCGCTGTAGTGTTCTTTACCTACCTGCCTAAAAAAAATAATTCCATTGACAAAATTAATTTTTGTACAGAGAATTTTGGGCTAAAAAATCAACCAAAAAAAGAAATTTATATCCTCATCAACGAGGAGTACGATGATATTCGAAATGAGATACATTTTAAAACTCAACTCCTACTGGTGCCAAAGCTAGTGATAGATTATGATCCTAATAGGATTAGAGATTCGGCTGAATTAATTTTTTTTGGTAAGCCTTCTGATGAGCCAGGAATTCCAACGAGCTACCGGTTTCTAAATAATTGCGAAATCATGATAAAGGGAGAGAGGTTCATGTTCAAGCATTATAAAATTCAATAATCATGATAGTTGTCGCTTTATTACTTCTTTGGCCGAGTTGCTATCTAATATTTACAGATCACCTGAGTCTGAAAAATATTTCTCTGACTTGGTTGGTTTCGTTCTTATTCTCCCTGACCATCTTGGGTTTTGGTTACGATATTTTTCTTTTTCTAGGTCTTGATCCAATATTGCAGAGCGTGTTATTTAGTATTTTGTCAGCAGCATACCTTAGAAAGAGGAAAGTGTCACTAAGTTGGCTATTGAAAGAATTAGGTCGAATAGGAGATGGCTCTTTTTACTTTCAACTGTTAATAAGTATTTTCCTTTTGATCTACTCAGTTTTTTTTTATTCAATAACCGAAAAGTGGGGTGATTGGGATGCTTATGGGATATGGAACCTTCATGCAAAGTTCTTAGCTGCTCCGCAATATTTTAATCACTTTTTCACCAATAAAATAGCTTGGACGCACCCAGACTATCCTTTATTGCAACCTACTTTGGTAGCCATGTTCATGCAATCATTTGGATCCATGTCACCTATAATTCCAGCAGTGTTTGCTTACATCATTGGAATTAGCCTGATTTTGATTCTGGTTTTCTCATTGGTTAGAGACGAATCCCTTTTATATGCTACTGTTGCTCTGGTTTCTATCGTTTGTCCGGGAGTGATTTTTAGATATGCCGGTGCTCAATACGCAGACCTCCTTTTAGCTATGTTCATATTAATTGTTTTTGTGTTGATGAATAGTAGGGATGAAAAAGTAGGTTTTGTGCATTTTTTTTTAGTTGGTTTTTTTGCATCGAGCGGAGCCAACGTAAAGAATGAGGGTATAGCCTACTTTGTGATTTTTTCCTTTGTTTTAGTTTTTCATCAAAGAGGCAAGTTAAAGAGTTTAATAGGATACATTGTCGGGTGTATAATTCCACTATTAGTCTTGATGTATTTTAAGCTTTTTTTAGCTCCGGTAAATGATCTTGTTGCTGATCAGAAAGGTGATTTTGTGAATAAATTAACTGATGTGTCTAGGTATATCAGTATTGTCAAATATTTTATTGAGTACATTGTAAAGAACTCTCAAATAGTTTATTTACTATTTGTCTTGGCAGTGATAATTAATAGCAAAATCTTATGGAGCTATCAATTAATTACAATTATACTACTTATGGGGGTATATTTCATGGTCTATGTGATTACACCACATGACTTAGATTGGCATTTGGAAACGTCATTTGATCGCTTGTTCTTTCAGGTGCTTCCCTCGCTATTATACTCTAGCTTGATATTTATTGAGAGGAAGGTTTCACTAAAGATTTTGGAGTCATAAGGCACGAGCAGAATTTCTAGTGTTGTGTACTTTCAATGTAAAGTTTATACTGTTCCCTTTCTTTGTTGATTAGGCTGTCAATGTTACTACCTGATACTAGCCTAAAATACGGAGACTTTTCTTTCCTATTTATTGAAGTCCATATCAAATTTCCAATATGATAACGATAGTGATTGGCTTCGTAGAAGTTTATTTTATTTCTATTTAACTCTGTGAATCCTGAGAAATCATAAAAGTCAACTATGTCGGTCAAGCCTCGCTTAATCCCCTCAATTTGTTCAAAGGGGTATTGAGTGTAGGTATCAATATAAACTGGGTTGAAGATAACCTTAAGCTCTATTTTATTGTCTTCACATAACCTCCTAATTGATTCAATGTCCTTAAGGGTTTGCTCAGTGCGATTGCCATGTACAAAGTGTGGATTATCAAACTTCTTAGAGTTGAGGTGTTTTTCTGGGTTTTGTTCGATAAGGGAGTCCACCTTCCAGTGCAATGGATTTCCAGATTTAGAAACATCGTATGTCGTAGGAATATCGAACTTTCGATAAGAGAAGATGGGCTGACTGAGGAGAATTTCTATATATGTGGGTATGTCTTCTCCAATTGTACCCATATATGGTTTTCTCAATAGTTGGGGTTCGTGTTTTTTAGGATTGACCATGAACGAAAACTCATCCAAGGCGATGTAAACCTTTTTTACATCCACTCCATTGTTTAAAAGCAAAACAAGATCTTGGTAAAATTCTTTTGGAAGGCCTTCAGAATAGTAGAAATTATAGGCGTTTTTGTTGAACTTATGAGCTAAAATTTTCCCAGCACGAGAAGACCCAAAGATGAAAGTGTCATAGACGTCAGGGTTGTTGAAAATAAAACGAGTCTTAATGAACCTTATGCTAGGCTCATTAAATCGATTGTTAAGTTTTCCTCTGAAAACACCATAGAAATCGGAATAGTAATTATATGCGGCTAGGGGAAGGACAATGGTGAAAAAAAGGACTACAAGCTTTATTAAGAATGACTTCATTGTAGGTCAAAATTGAAAGTAAATAAAGTCTTGACTACTAAAGTTGCCAAAAAACAGAAAATACAATATGAAAAAATAATACAGTCCCCATCTCGCCAATAACGGTAATTTATTCAGTCGACTCAAGAAAGGCTCCTTCCTGTCCAGAAAATGCACCACTTCCATAATAATGATTGAACAAATTCCAAGTATGAACCCCCGCCTGTCCACGCCTAAATTGTGCAGTTGGTAAACCCAGGAAGAAATGTTAAATTCAATCTGAGAAATCTTGTCAATAATTAGAAATGCCTCCTGAAGGTTGTTTGCTCTAAAGAAAATCCAAGCAAAATCAACAAGAAAGAAGATAACGAGGATTCGAATAATTCGCCAAGAAGAAATTTTTTGAACAAACGTCCATTTCAAACTAGGTGGCTTTACTCGGCTTATCATATTTCCACATATGAGATATATTCCATGCAGGCCTCCCCACACAACAAAAGTTAGATTGGCACCATGCCATAACCCACTAATCAAAAATGTAATGAATAGATTGTAATACCATCTCCATTTGATCGTTCTGTTCCCTCCTAATGGAATGTAAACATAGTCCCTGAACCAAGTGGATAAACTTATATGCCATCTCTTCCAAAACTCTGAAATGCTTTTTGCATAATAAGGCTTGTCGAAATTTTTCATTAAATCATACCCAAGAACTTTCGCTGTACCTATGGCTATGTCTGAATAGCCTGAAAAGTCACAAAAGATCTGGAATGCAAATAATACAGTGGCAAGCAGCAAAGTAAACGCCTCATGATCGTTTGGGGTATTATATACTTGATTTACAATTACTGCAATACGATCCGCAATAACTATTTTTTTAAATAGTCCCCAAAAAATCATTTTTAAACCATCAGTTACCCTTTGGTATTCAAAATCAAATGATTTGTCAAACTGTGGAAGCAGATGTGTAGAGCGTTCTATAGGCCCAGCTACGAGTTGAGGGAAAAATGAAACGAAAAGTGCGAATTTGCCAAAGTGCCGCTGGGGTCTTTGCTTACCTCTATATATATCAATAGTGTAGCTCAGAGTTTGAAATGTATAAAAACTAATTCCAACAGGAAGAAGTACGTTTAAAGCTGAATATGAATATTGATAGCCTAAAGGCAACAAAATAAATTCCAATAGATCGTTAAAAAAATCAAAGTACTTAAAAATAAATAGCAGGCCTAAGTTGGATGTTAGGCTTACAAGCAACAAAGATTTTTTTAGTAGTCTGGTTTTTGCGTTATAAACATAAAGACCGACGAAGTAATCAATGACTGTGGAAGCTAATATGAGAAGAATGTATACAGGGTTCCAACTCATATAGAAATAGTAACTCGAAATCAAGAGTAGAATCCATCTGTATTTAGGGTTAATTGCAAAATACAGAATAACTACAATTGGAAAGAAGAGAGCAAAATGAAGCGAATTGAACAGCATTGAAAAGTCTTTTATTCTCTAGATCTTCGCGCAAGATCAAGTTGCAAAGTCGTGACTTTGAACATCATTAAGGACGGCTCCTACTATTATGCCATTAAGGTTGGTAAGAAATTCTATTGACTCATAATCTAATTGCTCCAATGAGGATTTGGCTGAAAAAACGCAAATAGCAATATCAGTGTAGATTGTCAATTCTCTTGAATCTGAATTGTTATTCAATGATGCTCCTTCAAGAAATATAAAGTCGTATTCGGTCTTGAGTTGATCTAACAGGTTTTCAAAACTAGACCCATTGATGATTTCTACGGGGGAA
This sequence comes from Reichenbachiella sp., assembly GCA_965222305.1. Classification (GTDB taxonomy): domain Bacteria; phylum Bacteroidota; class Bacteroidia; order Cytophagales; family Cyclobacteriaceae; genus Reichenbachiella. The sequence continues at coordinate 2,384,882 of OZ244943.1, read as the reverse complement.
TAATCACCTCCCTCACATCCAATAATATGTACTCCTTCTAGGTTGGTTTTTTTTATTAAGTTAGATTTCTTAATTAAGTTGATATCGTAAAGTTCATCAGATGCTAGGGCTTTTTCAAGAAGTGGATTGGCATTCATAGATTTAGTCAATTCATTGCGGCCAAAGTTGCAGTCTATTATTAGAACTTTTGACCTTCCTTGGCTAATGGCAGTAGCCAATGCTTTAATTATTAGAGACTTGCCTTCATTTTCCTTCGTGCTTGTAAATAGGATAACCTGTTTTCCCCAGTTCATAATATTGTACCGAAGCTTTCTAAGCTGATCTCGAAATATTGCCATGTTGTGGCCTGATTTAGCAAAATCCTTGTTGAATAAAGCGTAAATGTCCGTTTTGTCCAGGTTGATGTGATTTAATACTCCCATTAGGTTGAGTGAAACATTGCTGGTGAAGTTTGATCTATTTCTAATCGAAATATCCAGATAGTCTAGAAGTATAAGGATGACAGCTATAAAAATGAAAATGGATGAGCCGGATAATCCTACGATTATGAGTCTTTTTGAAGGTTCGGCTTCTGAGGCTGGGTATCCATATAAAATTTGTTGAATAGAATTGCTACTTGCCATAGCCACATTTATCGATTCATTATACTTCGTTTGTGCTTTCCTATAATCCTCACTTGCTAGTTCTACTTCTCTTTCAAGAGCTTCAATTCTGGCTTCTTTGGAAGCAAAACCAGCCACATTTTTTGTGGAGCTATGAAGATTGGTTTGTAGCGCAGAAATGTTCTGTTCCGAGATCTTGATATCTACTTCCAGCTGAGAACGTTCTTCTAATAGCTCTTCTGGGCCGGCCGAGTTTTTACTGTTAGCGGCAATCCGAATCAATCGCTGCAATGTTCCACGAAGCTCATCTATAGAATCTTTTAAAGCAGTGTTACGCGATCCACCCGATGTATATCTATTGTTAAGTTCATTAAGCTTGTTTCGAGTACGTATAACATCTAAATTAGCGTCTGAGTCGCTTAGGTCTTGGTTGCGGATTTTTCGATCAATCTCATTCAGCTGAAGTTGAAGGGATCTCAATTTCGTTTTCTCATCATCTAATTGTTGTTCAATGTCGCTCAACTTAGTAAACTTACTCTCCCTGCCAACTAAATAATTTACCATGCTCGTACTCGATTTAATTCTCTCTAGTTCGAGTGACACCCGATCCAATTCTTTTTTCTTTTCCATCAGAAGCCTTGTGAAAGTCCTAACGGTCCCATCAGTTCGGGCATTAATTAATGACGAGTTGAATCTGAAGAATTGATCACAAAGTTCGTTAACCATATAGGCCGATAGATACGGGTTTTCTGTAAAACTCAGAACCGACACGTAGTCTGTTCTATTAATGCGATTAATACTTAACGATTTACTCAAAGATTTATCGTCATATTCATAAGCAACAAGTACTCTTTTTGCATTTCTCTCTTCGTCAACATGCGTATCCAATAGATTCATTGAATCAAGTTTATTGGAAATTATTTTTTTCACCTTGTCAATTTCTATATCAGACAAACCGGATTCTTCATCATCCAAATCGACCGTTCTGAAGGCCTTTTCTTTATCATTTAAATCATGAAGCAGAAGTTGATACCCTAAAAGGGACAGGACGCGGGTTGAGTTAATAGTTTCTATTAGATTGTTGAATTTGATATCCGCCTCAAAAATGTTAAACTTTTTACCTGTTACGTTGACATCTTCGCTTATCGTAAAGTTGGTAGCCAATTGCGCGTTCGAACGATACACTTTTTGCAAATCTGCAGTAAGTAATATTGCTAACGCTGACGCAACAAGTGGAAAGCCAAGAAGGTAATACCATTGACGATATAGTATTCTGAATATTGAGACTAAATCCATAAGATCTTATCTAATAAAATGTAATTGGTTGCAATTTATCTGATATGCTATTTTCAACTAGAATAATGTAATATTAGTTTACAGGATTAAAACAAGCTTTCAAATGTACAATCTATTTGAAGTATTTAAGAGATATTTGTTTTCAAATCCCTGGAGTTGTGATTACACCTTTTCTGATTGCATTAAGGCAGGAATGGTCATAAAGATAAGCTTCACGTCGAACCAAATAGAGTTTTTTCTCACATAGATTCTGTCAAGAGCAATTCTTTCTTCAGAGGACATGTCACTTTTCCCTCTTTTTAGTGTTTGCCACAACCCCGTAATACCAGCAGGTGCGAGAAATCTTTCTGCATGATCGTCAGTGATCAGCAGTTCAGCTTCATAGAGAGGGAGAGGGCGATTACCTACAACAGACATGTCACCTTTTAAAACGTTAATGAGTTGAGGAAGCTCATCTAGACTTGTGTTTCTAATGAAATTCCCAAAACGGGTGACTCTGGGGTCGTCTTTGATTTTAACAAATTGGTCACCGTCTTGGTATTGGTTGGAGGTTTCTTTAAGACTTTGTAGTTCTTTATCAGCTCCAGCTCTCATAGAACGAAACTTATAAAAATCAAAAACTTTATAGTAGTTGCCAGCCCTCTTAGAAATGTAAAAAACTGGTCCTTTGGACTCAAGTTTGATAATGATCGCAACTATAATCATTATTGGTGATGCAATGAGCAGAGCAGTGCCTGACACTAGAATATCGAATATCCTTTTAAGAAAGTACATTTTGTAATTCTTGTCTTTTTTTAGGATTGCATCCTGTTTTGTCACCCCAAATCTTTTTAACCTTCTGGCAAAACTCACTTTCGAAATAAGCATTGGAAACACAATTGGATCATAGATATAATCATCGGCAGTAATTGTATAACACAGATTTACTAATGCTTCCGTTTTCTTAAGAGACAATACCATCCACGGAATACTCCTGAAAGAACTTTTTAATCTAATAGTGTGAATACCCAAATTAACTAATGCGTCAGTGAATTGGTCATGAATAAATAGTGCCTTGACCGGGTGGCGAAATTTTATCAAGTCCCATGACTTAATAAGATTACTCAGTGCCTCGGGCGATTCAAGTTTGACAAAGTAGTAATGATTGAGGTTCGCTTTGTTTTGAACCTTTATTACATCGAACACTCCCTCCCCCAAATACATGAGAACAGGCCGATCCAAATCCTGCAAAAAGGATATATCGATCGCTTGGCTGCCAATCACTAAATCAGCTTGCTCCATTGAAGAAGTATTCTCTACCCGATTGTTTGTATTATGCAACTGCTGCAATAGCATTTAAAAGAGTATCAGGGTTGAATGGTTTTTTTGTAAAACCATTATACTTCACAGTATTCAACTCTGGACGGAGTTCGTCTTCTGATTTACCTGACATGAAAATGAGTGGGACTTGCCCATGCAATCCATTGATGCTAAGGTATTGGCCAAATTCTATCCCGTCCATTTCTGACATGGCAATGTCAGAGACAACAACATCTGGAGACTTTTTACTTTTCGAAAGCCAATCGATGGCGTCTACCGCACTAATGCATGCTTGTACCTCGTAATGTCTTTCAAGAATTCCCGCTAGCAACTTGCACATAATACTACTGTCGTCAACGAGTAGAACAAGTTTTTTTGGTTGTTGGTTTTTAAGTAAGCGCATTGTGGTTTAATTAAATGGTTAACAATGATTAATACGGGATAACCATAATTATAGCAAGTCGAAAGTTTAAAGAGATAGCTAGTTGAAATGAAACTTATCCTTTGATAGGAGTAAGTTTAGCTGGTAGTTCGATGAAAATGCTTAGAAATTCATCTTACGTAACAAAGTTAATAGGAATTGGTATACGAACAACTGCTCTTAATAGAAAAATGTTCGATTGATGTATCTTGTTTGAATTATCCTATCAATTGTTTGAATGTTGAAATTTTAATTTGTTGAAATTGAGAGGAATAGATGTATGAAACGTTTTTTATTGGTCATCTGTTTTTTGACAGGTATTTCCCTATTGAAACGTGCTTTACTCATAAAAAGAAAGCCTTCAGTTTTAATGAAGGCTTTCTGTGTTGTCGGGGTGGCAGGATTACCCCATATTTTGTAAGTGCCACATTTATAGGTGAATAGGAAAGGGGCGAGAATTCTGTTCACCGGATTGTTCACTCGTCCCTTGCGTCCATATCATGCTTTTTACTGCCAATGGATAAATTCCTAAAATGGGTTTTACCAAGTGACTCACTCGCATGAGTTTAAATTGGACCACTCAATTACTAATAACAATCTTCATGGCTTTGTCATTGACTCGTAGCAAATACACTCCACCATCCAAACCACTCAGGTCAATTTCTCTTGTCATTCCGGACGTCATTATTTCATTTGAATAATCTCGTAGAACACGACCATTGAGGTCTAAAATCTTTATTTCAGACCGTGCATTTGAAACCATAATGTGCAATACTCGATCCAATCCTATTGGATTTGGATACACCTGAATCGAGTTGCTTTCTTTGTTCTCAACTGATAGAACAGTCCCTTCAAAGTATTGCTCAGCCAGATTAAAGGCATCATTGCCAATTTCGATCCCCATAAATCTTCCTGGAATATCGTCCGCAGGTGGATGTATTCCACCCCAAATCCTGGACAAGCTCGTTTGATCCGACGCATCGACATAGGTTGCCCATTGCAGCGTCAAGTCAACACTAGGCCCTTCTTCGAACACTAGAAACTCATTTTGAGGGGCTTCGAATTCTCCCATTCCTCCCGGGAAATAAGGATCTCCGGTCAACAATGTCATTACTTCTGCAGCAGCTCTTGAAAATGTTGAATGCCCTGAAACATAACCTGCAAAAGGAGGAGTCACAAACGAAATGCGCTGATAAGGCCACCAATCCTCGGCCAATATCCAATCAACACCAGCCTGATCGGTTTCAGTGTCAAGAATGTAATCATGTCCTCTCCAAGTGTACAATTTTATCTTGTCGACGTTTTCACCATTATCACCTGCGAGTGGATCTCCTTCTTCAACCAACTCAATATAACCTTCAACCAATGGAATTCCTTCAATATGATAACTGGGTAAATTCTCATCTGAACTCTGTCCTTTGTCAGCCATGTATCTAATTGCGGAAATAGGCCTTGTATAATCATACCAGCCCTTGACACCCCATGAAGCAACTGCAGCATCGTGCATGGCTCCAGATAAAGTAAAATAGACTTTTATGTCCCATTCCAGGTCATCCAGAATAGGTCCTTCCCCTTTAAACCTTTTTTCAAGTAATGGATGGTCATTTACATAGTTGAGAATGGTGAACCAATGACCGGGTGGAGTTTCAGAGTCCGGCCCATCAGCCCAGAACTCAGCTAATACACGGGCATAATCTCCTCTTGGAACAATTTGAGGTTCATATGGCTCTCCAGTAGATGGATTAACACTATGACCTGAACTCGGGTCACCTCCCTCAAGCAAATTGTAAAAATCACGGTATCCTGCGATAGTTTCAGGAAGGTTATTGTTATTACCATTACTTGCAGGGGAAATGTCTATCATGACTCCATCATTAGGATCCAAATGTCCTGACCAAACCGCAACCAAAGCGAAACCCCACATATACTCTTCACTTTCAACCGTCAGCTCTTCCTGGTTCAAATAAGGAGGCGCTCCCCGGTCATGGTAGACCCAATATTCATTTCCATTTCTTTCATAAATATTCAGATCACTACTTTTTAACGCAAACGGAAAAACACGTCCCCATTCAGGGCTAAGGAAATCAGGAACTCCTCCAGGGATTGGATTTCCACTTTGATCTACAAAACCACCTTGAAATTCCAAAGGTTGCCATCTATTCGGATCATTCATGTCTATGTTTCCCTCTCGCGGATTCAAAGGTCCGTTGACTGGCTCGTAAAACAGATTTGCATAGTCATCTTGCTCATTTGATCTATCTAGTTGCCCATAATCAATCACTACCTGGGCAATGTAATTTCCCAGGGCGGCAGGATTACCCCCCGTATAATCTGTATCAGTAAAGAACCTATCATATCCCAAATCTTCCATCAATTCATTAAAAACAATTTGGGTCAGTGGTTGACCTGGGGAATTGGCAAAACGATAGGTTAGGATTCTAAAAGCAGCATAGCTTATGGCTTCTGCTCTAGCCTCTTGAACATTGCTCGGGGCTGTGACTCCTTCAAATTCAGATAAATATCCATCCTTCCATTTACCTAGCAAGTAATGCTCGGCGGTTTGGTCATATGCTGCCCAAGCCTCGTACATGACCACTGAAGTATGAAAAAGGTTTCGGGCGTGAACTGTAGGACGAGCAAAATCATTCCTAATGGCCTCAAGTAGTGCCTCATTCCAAAGGCGAGCTATTGATTCCTGAGCACTAGCCCCATATGAAAATAGGGACAGAATTATCAGTAATGAATTCTTCATATGATCAAACCGTTTTGTTTATCTACAATTCTTCTTTAACGGACCCACATTTCAACATCTTATCTCCAAAGTAGGGATTCAACACCTCTTTTTCCGCACTTAACCAACTAGCCCCTGTATTATTAAACGCCATTGGACAGTATTGCAAGTAAAGGGTTTCATCATTAGCATCGGTAGACTTCACTAAGGAGTAAACATCATCGGAAAGTGTACTAAATATCTTTCTTTGTTCTTCCGCATCACTAGTTCCTGCTATTTGATCTGCACTCGCCTTAATTTTAGAAGCGACTTCTTCTGACCCTTCAGCTACACTTGCGAGGCTCTTAGCAGATTCACTTGCCAAAGTGCCATCGGTTTGAACCAAAGCATCTTTTAAGGTCAAATAAGCTGATATGATCTCCTGGGCCTTGTTTTTGGGTAAAGTAGAAGCCTGCATTTCAGTAGACTTTTCTTTTTCCATGGACATATCGTGTCCAGAATGATCCATTTCTCCGGTCTTTTTAGACCCGCACGACATAATTGACATTGCGACAATCGCCACGCACATAAAAATTGATTTGTTAGTTTTCATAGTATAGATTTTAAAAATTTAACATCTGTTTAATTGACAGTCCCAGAATCACCAAGAGTACACCTATCCACCAAATCCTGGAACTCCATTTCTTGATTTTTGAAAAAGGAGTACTTCTATCTGTTTTACAACAATCTTTCATTTCAGAGTTTCAGTTACTTCTCCACAAGTCAGCATCGACGCACCGAAATACGGATTGCGAATTTCCGTATCTAGGCTCAACCAATTTGCTCCTTTAAAATCATCAGCCATTGGGCAGAATTGAATATGCAGCATTTGATCATTGGAACTCATTGATTTGGTCAAGAGAATCAAAGCATCAGATACAGACTGAAATGACTTCCGAACCTCCTCGATTGTTTCCATGTGATGAACATGTAATAATGACTCTTTCATAGAACTGCTGTTTTCCATCCAAACGTTATGGGACTCACCTTGAAACACGCTCATGTTCATCCCCTCGATCTTCGAAAGCAACTCTTTTCCTTTTTCCTGTGAGAGTTTTAGATCATCATTTACCAGCGCGTCTTTGAAGCTCAGATAGGATTCGTAAACAGGCTTCAATGCTTTTCTGGCATTATCCGAAATTGCTACATTACTAATCTCAGTTCTATTCTGCTCCTTCGTTTTAATACCATGATCGTGTCCCATCATAGTAGTTCCTCCCTCCGGACTCATCATGCTTGGTCTGCCTGCAAGCTGAGCTGCAGCATCAATGCTGAAGGTTCCGTGAATGGCTATCTCTTCGTGCTCTTCCAAACCTTCAACCAGACTATAGCTTTCACCCAGTGATGGACCCAGTCGAACTTCGCGCATTACAAAGTCAAGACTTTTAGATCCTTTGGATTTTACGTAAACCACGGAGCGCTCACCTGTCCACATCACAGCAGATTTGGGGACGATAATCACTTCTTCACCTCCTGGCAAAGGGCTTTCCAATTTGCCGGATACGAACATCTCTGGTTTGAGCCATCGTTTGGAGTTATCCATATTTACCCTTGCCTTTGCCACCCTTGTTTTTGGATTGATCACCGGATCAATAAAGCTGATTTTACCTTGAAATTTCTCACCAGGTAAAGATTGTACAGTGTATTCCACTTCATCACCAACTTTGACCCAGGCTATATCGCTTTCGTACACATCAAATAACACCCATAGCCTTGATAAATTTGCTACTTCAAATAAACCAGCTCCTTGCATTACATGATCTCCCAGATTGACTCTTTTTGATGTAATAACCCCGCTCAGATCTGAGAGTATAGGAAAGTTTTCAATTGGCTTTCCCTGCTTAATGATTTCATCAATTTGATCATCTGTCAGTTTCCAGTTTTTCAACTTGTCTCGAGAGGCTTTGTACAATACCGGTTGTGATTCACGAATCTTGTGAGCTTCAAATAATTCTTCCTGGGCCGTTACAAGGTCTGGTGAATATATATGAGCGATAACTTGGCCCTTACGTACATAGTCACCAGTAAAATTGACTAGCAGTTTTTCTACTCGACCTGAAATGTGAGAGGTTTGTGTTGAAACGTACCTTTCATCTACTTGGACTTTGCCATTCAATCTCAAAGTTTTGATGGCCTTCTGTTTTTTAACTGTGGCTGTTTGAACATCCGCCAATTGCATTGCAGTAGGTGACATTCTAATGGCCATGGGATTATCATCTCCATCATCATTGCCCACTGGGATTAGGTCCATACCACACAGGGGACATTTTCCCGGTTCAGGCTGTCTTATTTGTGGGTGCATGGAACAAGTCCATGTTTCTGTTTGGCTTATTTCCTCGTGGTTATGAGATTCCATCGAACCGGAATTCCCAGTCGGTTTAATCACCCAACCAATTACTCCTCCGCCGAGCAAGGCAAGAGCCAGGAGTAGGTTTTTATTTCCTAATAATTTTTTTAGCGTCATATCATTTGATGGTTTGGGTTCTAAGTCTCAAGGCATTGGTAATGACAGATACAGAACTAAAACTCATTGCCAAAGCCGCGATCATTGGAGATAACAGAATTCCGAAAAAAGGAAATAGCACTCCTGCTGCAACAGGCACACCGAGCGTATTGTATAACAGTGCGAAAAATAGGTTTTGTTTGATATTGTTCATCACGCTGTGGCTAAGTCTGTAAGCCTTTACGATTCCCTGAAGATTCCCTTTCACAAGTGTAATTGCTGCACTTTCTATAGCTACATCCGTACCGGTTCCCATCGCAATTCCAACGTCGGACATGGCCAAGGCGGGAGCATCATTTATTCCGTCACCAGCCATAGCAACTTGCTTTCCTGAATCTTTAAGCTCCTTAACTTTATTCAACTTATCCTCGGGTAGACAGTCTGCTTGATATCCATTCAATCCCAGTTCATCCGCAACTGCTTTTGCTGTGAACTCATTGTCCCCGGTCAGCATGATCACATCAATTCCGATTTTTTGAAGGTCTTGAATAGCTTTATGACTTGATGGTTTGATGGCATCACTGATCACGATATATCCGACCATCTCTCCATTTATTGCTATCAATGGGACGGTTTTCCCTTTGGCTTGCTCTTCTTGTGCTTTTTGCTGAATGTCCAGGTCAATTGTCACTGACTCTGCATTCATGAGCTTCTGATTGCCAATCAGGACATTTTTCCCGTCTACAGAGGCCTTCACACCCATTCCTGTTATGGACTCAAAATCGCTAATTTCATATAAAGAGATATTCTGCTCCTTGGCAGAAGATACTATTGCCTCGGCCAAAGGATGTTCACTATGCTGATTTACAGAGGCTGCTATTTTTAACAGCTGTTCTTCGCTAGTACCCTCACCACTAAAGACGCTCTCTAAAGAAGGCTTTCCCTCAGTAACCGTTCCAGTCTTATCGATGATGACAGTGTCAATCTTATTCATTTTTTCAAGTGATTCTGCATTCTTTATCAACACGCCTAATTCAGCCCCCTTGCCAACTCCAACCATAACTGACATAGGTGTAGCCAGACCCAATGCACACGGACATGCAATGATCAAAACAGCGATTGCATTGACAAAAGCATATACCAATTGTGGCTCCGGGCCAAAAAACATCCAAATGATGAATGTCACAATTGAAATACCAATAACCAGGGGCACGAAATATCCAGATATCTGATCTGCTAGTTTTTGAATCGGTGCACGGCTTCTGCTTGCGCTATTTACCATTTCAATGATCTGGGATAGCAGGGTGTCAGAGCCAATCTTTTCGGCCTTCATTACAAAAGACTTTTGCCCATTGATTGTTCCTGAGCTCACAGAATCACCAGCCGTTTTTTCCACAGGAATAGGTTCGCCTGTAATCATTGATTCGTCAATTGAACTACCCCCATCCGTAATTATGCCGTCCACGGGAATTTTGTCACCAGGCTTTACACGTAAAAGATCACCTACTTTGATTTCATCTATTTTGACGACTGTTTCAATGCCATTGATAATCAGCGTAGCACTATTCGGAGCAAGTTTCAGCAACTCTTTAACCGCGCTATTTGTCTTACTATGAGCACGAGCTTCTAGCAACTGTCCCAACAGTACCAGTGTGAGTATGACGGTTGCAGCTTCGAAATAAAGGTGCACCATTCCTGCATCTGTCTTGAACTGGTCAGGGAAAACATCGGGAACTAATAATCCCACCACACTGAATATCCATGCCACGCCTGCGCCGATACCTATTAAGGTGAACATATTGAGACTCCTTCTCCGAATGGAACTGTACGCACGTACAAAAAATATCCAGGTAGCATAGAAGACAACAGGAATTGATAATGCTAACTGGATCCAACCCCAAGTTCTGGGTGATAGAATTGACAGCATAGGATTATTGGGCACCATCTCCGACATGGCTATCAAGAAAATTGGCACTGTAAAGAGGGTTGCTATCCAAAATTTTCTAAGAAGATCTTTATAAGTTTTGCTCTCTGCTGATTCATCCACCTCTTTTGGCACCAAATCCATTCCACATTTTGGACACGACCCAGGATCATCTTGAACGACTTCTGGGTGCATAGGACAAGTGTATTGTTGCGTTGATGAACTCATCCGTGCTTCCTCTACCAGGTCCATTCCACATACAGGACAGTCTCCTGGTTTATCATATGTTTTTTCACCCTCACAGTGCATAGGGCAATAGTATACCCCACTGCCAGTTGACTTGGGTTTAGGCTTTTCATGATGAACATGTTCATGCGGCATATGAATGTCATAACTGGAGCCGTCAAGAGCACTTTTTAATTCTTCAATTGACAAATGGTGATCCATTTCAATTTCAGCGCTACCATTTTTTAGGTCTACTTCTGCGACGGTCACACCGTCGACCGCACCCAATGATTTTTGCACGTGATCTCTGCAGCCGTTGCAGGTCATGCCAGTAACTTTATATGTATGTTTCATGTTGTTCTTAGTTTGTTAATTAGGTTTTTAGTACTTCTCGACGACATGAAATAAAGGGTAAATCCCGAGCAAATCGTGAGTAGTCCAAAAACAGATATTATTTTGAGTAACCAATTATTAAAATCATCTCTTCCGGCATAGTCCATCGTGTGAAACATCCATAGGAAATCAAAGATGCGCCACTGGTCGTGTCTGATGGTTTGATAGGTTCCCTGGTCCGGACTCACATAAACCGTACAGGAAGGATCTGAGAAAGTGACGGCCCACATGGGTAGGTGTCTCCCTCGTATTTCATGATGTGGTCCAACTTCTTCAAGAAGCTGCACCTGGGATACCGTAGCTGGATTTACAATTCTTTGTCTGGCAATTGTTATTGCGTCCTCCTCATTCAATCTTGCTCTAGTTTTACCAGTTTGGGCATTCACCAGTGCAAACTGAACCATCGCATGATCTTCGTGGTTCGAATGATCGTGCATAGAGGTATAGTAAGATATTTGATAAGTAGGTTTTCCTAATATGGAAATCAATCTGATGGATCTTAAGGAATCCACCTTATTCTCCATGTTCACTTTTTGCCAGGCATGATCCGGAGATACCAATCCAGAATCTAAAGTCAGAGAAGGAATAGCTTTCTTAAAATGGTCTCCATGCACACTGTCCAAATCATTCCAGCTAAAGAACAAGCCGCTTACCGTCCAACCTAAAAATTGAATGCCTATGAACAGACCCAGATAGCGGTGGGTTTTTCTGATCCAATATTGTTTATTTCTCTTCATCGAATTCTGCTTTAGATGTCAAATAATCGAGCTGTCCTGTACTGTTAAGGTAATTTTTAACAGCAGTGGCTCTGGCCATTTCGTATTGAAGCAATTGCTGTTGCATTCGAAGAACCTCTTCAAAATCTTTCCCAGAATTGCTATAGGCCGTGTGCAAAAGATCTATTGCCTGACGGGTTTTGATCACTTGCTCGTCATAAAGGTCAATGAGCTGTTTAGCTTTCTCCATTTCGAACCAGGTCGTTTCGTAGGAAGAAATAAGTTGATTGAGCTTGTCAGCCTTCCTCATCGACAAGGCCTCCTGTTGGAGCTGCATTTCCTTTACCGAAGAATTGTACTTTTTACGAAATATGGGTAGTGTCATCGTGACCATTGGCATGAACACATTTTTTCCATTGTCTTCTACATTCATATCTGATCTCTCATCTACAAAAACATAGTCCAACCCGACACCTATTTGAGGCAATCCATTTTTTCGAGCAAGTTCTTCCTGGGCTTGAGTCGATTGAATTTTGAGATCCAGCGTTTTCAACATGGGATGAGCAGCCAACAAGCTATCATAGTCCATTTCGCTGTATTGCATCAATTGATAATTGTCAGACTCGATGTTGACTTTCAGACTATCTGACCGATTGAGTAACCGGTTAAATGCAATTTCAAGAGGTCTTATTTGATCATTTAATATTTGAATACTGGTTTCTGCATTGTCGATCATTATATCCACTCTGATCACATCAGCCATTGATCCTTTTCCATTAGAAAATGAAGTAGTGGCCAGTGCTTTATAAGTCTTTAATATTTCGAGGTTTTCCTGTTGCCAACGTATATGTTCATTCAATTCATAAAGGGGATAGTAAGCCTTTTTCACATTGAGGAAAAGCACATTCTTGGAATTGACAAATTCCTGAAACTTGGCATCTGCCACTAGCGTGGCTGCATCTCCCCGAGCTTTAAGTGTCCCAAACCAGGGAAACATCTGGCTCAAGGACAACTTGGCTCTCTGCGGGCCAACCCTGGTCTCAACAGGGCTGATGAAATAGCCAAACGACAAAGTGGGATCAGGAAGGGTATTCACCTGATCTACCTTTTGGAGAGCAGCCTCAAACTCCAGGTACTGTGCTCTTAGGCCAGGATTGTTTTCAGCGGCAGTTTGAAGGTACTCTGAAAGTGATTGCCCGTGAGCATCGAACAAAAACAGTACAAACAATGTCAAAATAAAATGTCTCATGATTTTGCTCTTTTAAGTTGTCTTTCCTCCCTCATGCAGTACAAGACGGGAGTCAGGAAATATGCGACAGCTGCAATGACCATTCCTCCAAATGAAGGAACCGCCATAGGCACCATAATATCCGCTCCCCGACCTGTGGAGGTCAGGACGGGAAGTAATGCAATAATGGTAGTGGCTGTGGTCATGATTGCCGGTTTGATCCTTCTTAAGCCTGCCTTCACTACAGCTTCTCTAATCTCTTGCACGGAACTGGGCTGATGTTTATGGAAACTTTGATTGAGATAGGTAGCAATGAGCACTCCATCGTCAGTTGCAATGCCAAAGAGTGCAATAAACCCTACCCAAACTGCAACGCTCAGATTGATGGTGCCCATTTGGAATAAATCTCTAAGGTTAGTGCCAAAAACAGAGAAGTTGAAAAACCAGTCCTGGCCGTATGACCAAATCATGAGGAAGCCACCCGTGAACGCCAGTGCGATTCCTGTGAAAATCATCAATGAGGTAGATACCGACTTGAATTGGAAATAGAGGATCAGAAAAATGATCACCAAAACCAACGGAACAATAATGCTCAACCGCTTCTCAGCCCTGATTTGGTTTTCATAACTCCCTGAAAATTTAAAACTCACCCCAGATGGAACTATCAGGGAACCATCATCAATTTTGGATTGAATGTACTTCTGGGCATCTTCCACCACGTCCACTTCAGCGTAACCTTCTTTTTTATCAAGCAACACGTAACCAACCAAAAAGGTATTTTCACTTTTGATCATCTGAGGCCCTCGCACATATTCAATTTTCACAATCTCCCCTAGTGGCACTTGTACACCGGTAGGAGTTGGGATATAGATTTTCTCGAGGGCACTGGGATCATCACGTAGTTCTCTTGGGTATCGAACCCGGACAGGAAATCGCTCACGGCCTTCAACAGTTGTGGTGATTTTCATACCACCGATCGCCGTTTCTATAGTTTGCTGAACATCTTCTACATTCAACCCATACCTGGAGATCGCGTCTCTATCAATATTTAAATGGATGTACGGCTTTCCAACTATTCGATCTGCAAAAACCGCTTCTGACTTTACAGATGGCACCTCCTTAAGTAAATTTTCCAGCTGCATTCCAAAATCCTCTATAGTCTCAAGATCAGGTCCAAATACCTTGATGCCCATGGGTGCACGCATTCCTGTCTGGAGCATGACCAACCGGGTTTCAATGGGTTGCAATTTTGGTGCGGAGGTCACACCGGGAATTTTGGTAACTCGTACAATTTCATTCCATATGTCATCCGGTGATTGAATGCTTGAGCGCCAATTCCTGAAATAGTTGCCGGATTGATCCGCTACCAGTTCATTGGATGTAATTCCCTGCTCCAAAGCCTCCTCATTAGTTACCCAACTACCTGATTTTGTTATAAAGTTTCCTTGCCTATCTACCTGAAATCTTGCCCTGTGACCTTTTGAGTCAACTGCATATTCCGGCTTGTAGTTAATGACATTTTCATACATGGAGATGGGTGCAGGATCCAGGGCAGACTCTACGCGCCCCATCTTTCCAACAGCCAATTCCACTTCCGGTATGTTGGCCAATAGCATGTCTAACTGCTGTACGACTCGCTTGTTTTGCTCGATCCCGGCATGAGGCATAGAGGTCGGCATCAGCAAGAAGCTACCTTCATCCAAAGAAGGCATAAATTCTTCTCCAATGCCGGGAAAGGTATTCGACAGCCCAGTCCACAGTGTTGTCTCCTTTACGTCCCAACCCAGTGCATCAAATCCTTTGGGTATAAAACCAAAAACGCTGTTGAAACCCACCCAAACATTAAGCCCAATAAGCAAAAGAGAAGTGGGTAAAATCAGAAATGTCTTTTTGTGTTCCAGACACCATCTGAGTATCTGCGAATAGTATCGTTCTAGCAGATAGAATGATCCCAGAACCAGAGCTAGTAGAATTAAAACAAATATGGCGTTGATTAGCAGGGAACGACCAGCTCCCAAAGGCATCCATTCCATGGCTAATAACCATGTGACAGAAACCAGAGTAACGACGATAGAGCTATTCTCAGTTAGCCATATCTTTTTAGGACTATATTCTTTTAAAAACCATGCAGCACCAAGAGCCAATAATGTAAGCCCCCCCCAGAGAGAAGAGATAAATGTCAAAACGAGCCCACCAAGTACCAACAACCCATTGAAGATTTTGCCACGAATGTTGTTCTTTATTTTCAGTCCAAAAAACCAATGAGCTATCGTCGGAAGTATAAACAAAGCAACAATCAAAGCAGCCAGTAAGGCAAAGGTCTTGGTGAATGCCAGGGGTCTGAACAACTTGCCCTCTGCAGCCTCCATGGTAAATACAGGTATGAAACTTACGATGGTCGTAGATACCGCTGTGAGTATGGCAGAACTCACTTCAGCAGATGCATTGTAAATCGTATCGACCAGCTTTTGGGTTTGTGGGGCTTCTTTGATGTGTTTGATCACATTTTCTGAAAGTACAATCCCCAAATCCACCATGGTGCCAATGGCAATCGCAATTCCTGACAGAGCTACAATGTTAGCATCTACTCCAAAATATCGCATGGCAATAAAAACCATCAGAACAGCGATCGGCAGTAGACTAGAAATAAGAATGGAAGCCCTTAGATTTAATACCATGATAATGACCACTAAAATGGTGATCAGGATTTCAAGCGAAAGGGCTTCTTCTAGCGTACCCAATGTTTCATTGATCAACTGTGTCCGATCATAAAATGGCACGATGGTTACCTGACTCTCTACTCCATTGGATAGTACCTTTTTTGGAAGGCCTGATGATATTTCATCGATCTTATCTTTCACATTGTTGATCACGGCCAGTGGATTTGACCCGTAGCGGGCCACAACCACTCCTCCCACTACTTCTGCACCATCCTTATCAAGTAGTCCTCTTCGTGTCGCCGGTCCTAAAGTAACACGACCAATATCTCCTACTCTGATAGGGACGTTTTCACTTACTGCCACCACGGCCTTCTCTATGTCTTCAACAGATTTTACATAGCCTAAGCCTCTGACCAGGTATTCGGCCTGATTGATTTCAATGGTTTTCGCACCCACATCACGATTCGATTTTTTTACGGCCAACATGACCTTATGTAGTGGGATGTCGTAAGCACGTAGTGCATCCGGGTTCACATCAATCTGGTACTCCTGAACAAACCCTCCGATAGAAGCCACTTCTGAAACGCCATCTACAGCATTCAATCCATATTTTACATAGAAGTCCTGGATACTCCTGAGTTCATGCAAGTCCCAACCACCGGTTGGATTGCCTTCTTTATCTCGCCCCTCTAAAGTATACCAGTAAACTTGTCCGAGAGCCGTGGCATCGGGCCCCAAAGCAGGTTGTACTCCATCCGGAAGCAAACCAGCAGGTAAAGAGTTTAGCTTCTCGAGTATTCTGGATCTGGACCAATAGAACTCAACCCCTTCATCAAAAATGATGTAAATACTGGATACACCAAAAATGGATGAACTCCTAATTGATTTAACACCTGGAATTCCCAGCAACGAGGTAGCAAGCGGATAAGTAATCTGATCTTCTATATCCTGGGGAGAGCGTCCCATCCATTGAGTAAACACGATTTGTTGGTTTTCACCAATGTCAGGTATTGCATCTACAGGCACCGGATCTGAGGGTAGAAAAGAAGTTTTCCATCCAAAAGGAGCTGTAATAAAACCCCAACCTATGAATAGTGACAACACCAACACGGTTACGAGCTTGTTTTCCAGGAAGTATTTAATCGTTCTATTAAGCATGATAGTAATTCATTGAATCGAACAAATAATGTTCATTTGGGCACACAATGCCCTGGTCACCTCGATTGGTAACCGATCAATCAATGAATTATATCAAATAAGAAAAGTCTGATAGAGAACCTGATAGTCCTGTTCTAATGGAGGTGGATGCTGATCTGAAAAAAACACCTGATTGCTTTCTTCAGTTCGCTCAGGGTGATTCAGGCTCATCACCAATGCCACGAGGAACGAGTGGTCTACGGTTAAATTTGAATGCCCATTTTGCAAATCATCATCCAGGTATAACTGGACATATTCGTTATTACAACAACTTTTTGCCATCAGTGAATGTCCAGAATCCGGTTTGGTACATTCCTGATCCATATCGGCCATGCCACAATCCAAATGTTCATGCCCCAAAACCAGTTCGGATAAAACCGCATGACCACCACAGTAATGGGTTCCAAAGGTGAATCCAACACTACTAAAGAGGATCAAACCAGCTAACGATATGGCAATAATTCTTTTCACTTGATTAAAGGTACGAAATATTCAATAGTAGAGATTTATATAATTTCGATTAGTTTTTACAACTTCCTGAATAGATTGACGGAAGGTTAAATTTCTAATGACGAGATTATCAACAACAGGAACTCCTACCACTTTCCTGAATTGGGGGACAAGGAACGGAACCATATGAACAATACACGCAACAATCGCCCGACTTAGGTTTGAGCACCTCATGACAGTTTTCACATTCGTAAAAAAACTGGCAGGCATCTGTTGGCATCGTTTCTTCTTTTTTATGCCCACACTCCGGACAGGTGATTGTTGATTCGAGAACTACCTGATTCATTTTGATTCATTTATGGATTCTACTTTGTAACCAGTTTTATCTATTGCTACTTTTACCTCCTCAATGGAGGTCTTTGATTTATCAAAGGTTACTACTGCATTTGCCTTTTTGTAAGAAACTTCTAATCCTGAAATACCTGGAAGTTTGCCAATCTCAAGTTTTACATGTTCCTCACACCCTGTACAGGTCATTCCTGTAATATTGATTTCATAGGTTGATTCGAGATTGGTATTTTCTAATACTGACAGATTGGTTTCAGGGTAAAAGGCATCAGCATAGTATGGAAATGAAAGCATGACCGCTGCAAACACGGTCACTATTCCAAGAAATTTCTTTGATTGCCAAAATGAAGGCTTTTCATTAGCCTCACAGTCACAGGCGATTTTCTCGGCAGTTCTTGGTTTTAACTTCTGGTACCAGGCAAGGGCTAGAATCGCTACCGTAAACACTATCAACAAGGGACGATAGGGCTCCAACCAAGAAAACGTCGCTGCTACACCACTGGACCCTGCAAGCAGGGCTAAGACCGGGCTGATGCAACATAGGGAAGCGCTCACGGCCGTCAGCATACCGGTGACCGCCCATGAATGTGATTTGTTGTTTTTCATGACGAACTTACTTTTTCAGGTTCCAACAATTTTAATATAGGTCCCAGGATTGGATCATTTGACATGACCAAAGAGTAGAAAATAGTCTGGCCGATCTTATTGGTTTCAACCAATCCCGCATCTTTCAACTTTCTTAGGTGTTGTGAGATTGCCGGCACGGTCATTCCCAAAATATCACTAAGGTCACAAGGACACATTTTAGATTCCTTGTCAAGCAAATAGAGGATTTTCAAACGAGCTTCATTGCCGGCAAGGTTGAGTGCTGTAGCTAATTTTCCAATTGCTCTATCTATATTATCAATGTCCTTCTTACACTGATTGATTTGTTCAACATCTGCATAGACTCTTATACATGTTTTGGTCATGTCAAGCTTATTTAAGTGACTGCTTAAATAAACGCTAAGAAAAGGAAAATAGTTTATTATTTAAGCAATTACTTAAACATTCAGCACCAATAATTCATTTCACCAAATTTGATATGTGAAAAACTTGACCAAGTTGATTTTCATAATTTTGAATTTAATTTTCACAATTCGGTATAAGGTGCTGTGAATTGTGAAAAGATGCTTTGGATTTCTTGTGCCCGGCTTCATGGAAATTATTCGGAAACTTGAACATATAAGACTCTTCCTATTGTTTCATTAATCGGGAAGGATTTCGCATAAAAACCCATGAGACTTGACTAGGTTGATTACGTCATTTTCCTTAAGTTGAATTGATTGTCTTATTCTTAAGATATTGTCAACATCATTGGTGTCCACATTCCAATCATCAATTACCGGATTGGTCTCAAAAATCGAGTGTATTTCTTCGACTTTCTGTCTGGTACCAATGTTTGTTTTGAATACATAGTATTTCATGGTCTGTCAGTTATAATTTTATCAAACCCACCTCCGTACACTCTTTCGATAATTGAGATAGTCTTCTCCCTGAACGTTTTCAAGATATTCTTCTTCCAATCGAACTTGTGTCTGAATGGTCACAAACGTTACTAGTAGGATGGAAAAACTAAGGATATTCGGAATAATCAGAAACGTTCCCAAATAAGAAATCAATACTCCCAAAAAAATCGGATTTCTCGAAAATTTGAAAAGCCCATGGCTGATCAAATCCGTCTTTTCCTTATAGTCAATTCCGATTCTCCAGGACTTAGACATTTGATATTGAGCTACACTCGTCCATAAATATGAAACTATAAGCAGCACCAACCCCGATAACCTGATCCATTCAATTTCTAAATAGTTAATGGGCATCAGGTATGGATACCAGGGCGTATAGAAAGAATATATTCCGATTGAAATCCAAGTGCCCAGGACCATGACTTTGTACACACGACCAATATAGTCGTGGGCTTTATCAGTATTGCCAAAAACGAAAGGGTTAACTCCAGTTTGTTTCCACAAAATGACTGATCTCAAAACAAAAACCAGTAATAGGTATAGTAGGGTAGCAATGGGTAAGAATATCTGATAAAATGTCATAGTCTTAAAGTTTTAATTTGATTCCCGTGTTAATAATTCGTTTGAAAAATTTGACTTAAGCATTTAGCAGCTATTAAACTCACAACTCTCACCATGTTGTTCAAGCTCAAAGGTGATGTGACTAATGGATTCACCTTTGAGTTTTGAGCGTGCCGTTTCTTTCAACCTTGCTTGTTCGGATAGCCTATAATCTTTGTCCAATTGTAAGTGAATGGTTAATACGTTGAATTGACCATCCATCGACCAAACATGGCAATCGTGTATGTCTGTGATTTCTGGCATGTCTTTGAGCTTTTGTCTAATATCATCAAAAGAAATTTCTTCAGGAATGCCTTGAAGAATGACCAACATACTCTTTCTGAGATTCTTAAAAACATTGTAGAGTACGAAAAGTGAAATAAGCACAGAAAGTAGTGGATCAATAAACGGGGCATCCATGAACATCATGATGATGCTTCCAATCAGCACGGCTACCCACCCTAAGACATCTTCCAGCAGATGAAGCGAGACCACTTTTTCATTAAGCGATTGGCCCTTCCGGAGTTTTAAAACTGCTGCGCCATTCACTGCGATACCTAAGATTGCTAGATAGAGCATCCCCTGAACATTGGTCTCTTCGGGATCAAATAGTTCTGGAATGGCTTTGGTCAGAATGAAGATAGACCCAACCACCAGTACGATCGAGTTGATAATTGCACCTAGCAATGAAAAGCGCTTGTATCCATAGGAGAACCTCTTGGTTCTTCCTTTCTTGGACAGCTTTTGAAAATACCAGGAAAGGCCCAAGCTGAGACTATCTCCCAAATCGTGCAGTGCATCAGAAAGAATGGCCAAACTATTCGTATAAAGCCCTCCGATAATCTCTATAATAGTAAAGCTAAGGTTGAGAAAGAACGCAACTTTTACATTGCCTTCTGCATGGTGATGTGAATGGTCATGATTGTGTCCCATACCATACTATTTAGAAAGATTTAAAATTCGAATAGCTCCCCGCATGACAAAACCGAAAACAATACCACCTACCACTAAGTCCGGCCATTTACTCTCAAGCCAGTAAACCAATACTCCAGCCAATATCACTCCTCCATTGACAATGATATCATTGGAAGTAAAAATGGCGCTGGCTTGCATGTGAGCCTCTTTACTTTTAGCCTTGTTGATTAGCCAAAGTGAGACCAGGTTAGCTGCCAAGGCTAGAACTGAAATGATAATCATCCACTGAAAAAGGGGTGTTTCGCTTTCGATAAGGAATCTTCGGAGTACTTCCAGAAAACCAAGGAGCGCTAAACCCATCTGAAAATAACCGCTGATTTTAGCTACTTTTTTCTTACGGGATATGGCTGCTCCTACGGCGAAAAGGCTTAGACCGTAGACTATGGAGTCTGCCAGCATGTCCAGCGAGTCAGCTACCAAACCCATGGATCTGGAAAGCCATCCAGTGGTCATTTCTATCACGAAAAATACAAAGTTTATGCCGAGCACCCACCACAATATCTTTCGCTGATGAGAATCATCGGCTCCCTCAGGCACTTCTGCTACTGATGTATCTTCCAATTGATCATTGAGGTTAAGCTGACCAATCGCCTCCTGAATAGGTTGTACTTCTTCATGGTGAAATACTTCGAGTTTACGCGCTGGAATATCAAATTCCAGATGCTTTACCTGGCTAAAAGATTCCAGTTTCATTCGGATCATTTGCTCCTCTGAGGGGCAGTCCATTTTGCTGATTATGAATGTACTTTTATTCATATTAACTTATTTAGAAACTCAATGTCCATGACCTCCTTCTTCTTTGTTCATTTCTGATTTCAGATAAAAAGCTCCCTCGGTTACGATGTTTGTGGTGTCTGCCTTATCAACGATACCAACAACTTCTGTAAACCCAAGATCGGTGATTCCTGTCTGAATCTCCATCTTTTCAAACAGCAACTGTTCGCCTTCTTTTCCCGATTGGATAAAGTAGAAATACTTGCCCTCATCCCTGACCACAGCATCTTCCGGTAATGTTCTACGCATTAGCGGTTCTGTAACAATTTGAGCTTCCACATATAAACCAGGAATCAGGATGTCTTGTTCCTCAAAGTGTCCATGAACCCTAATGGTTTTTGTTTCCAAATCGAGGTTCTTACCAACAAGAGAGACCTTTCCTTCATATACTTTTCCATTCTCGAAAGCAGGTATTTTGAAAAGAATTTTCTGACCTTCCTTAACCTTCGGAATATCACGCTGAAAAACTTGAAGTTCTACATGCATATGTTCCCGGTCAATCACTTCCATGATAACATCCTGTGGGCTAACCAGTTTCCCTTTATGAGCATTTAGCTTGGTTACCGTTCCTGAAAATGGTGCAGGTAGATATACCATCGATTGAATAGTGCCCTGCAGTACTTGATCTGAAGAGATTCCCAAGAAGCGAAGCTTTTCCTTTAATGCATTCACTTCTGCCTTGATTGCATTATATTCAGATTCTGTTTTCTGAAGGGTCTTTTCTGCACTCACCTTTGCCTCACTCAGAGTCCTTTGACGTTTTAATTCCTGTTCAAGGAAGCTCAATCGACTTGCTGCCTGCAAATAGTCCTGTTGAAGTTGAATGTAGGATGGGTGTTTTAGAACAACCAAGGTTTGACCTTTTTTGACTTCTGCTCCTTCCAGGAATCGGATCTGTTCTATAAACCCTTCCATCGCGACATTAATGGATGCTAGGTTGTTTGGAGGAAGCTCAATGGTTCCATTTGCTTCCACGTTATCTCCTAGAGATCGATAGATAAAAGTTCCTGTATTTATTCCAGCCTGGTTCACCTGCTCGGTGGTAAGTTCTATAAAACCTTCTTCCGAATGCTCTTTTACCTGTTGCTCCTCAGTAGCTTGCTTGCTAGTACATCTTGCCATAAAAAGTATGGTCATTATCAGTATTGTATAATTTATATATGTCTTCATTTCTTTTCAATTTTTTGACTTATTGCTGACCGGTGATCATTTCGAGTTCGATGACCGATTGATTGTATTCTCTTAATTGTTGGATATAATCAGATTTGATTTTTAATGCCTGGCTGACGCCTTGTACAATTTCCACATAGCCAATTTCACCCTGATTAAATCCAAGTCGGATGTTCTCAAGAATAATGTCTGCTTGGTTGAGCAGATTATTTTCGTAATAATCCAGCGTGTTTTGGTGTTTTAAATTCACTTCGATCAATGAGGCAAGTTGTCCCCGAAAATTCTTCCATTCCTGGTCATATGTCGCTTGGGCAGCCTGCTGATCTAACTGGGCTGCCTTTATCTGTCGAGAATGCTCCTTAAACCACAATGGGATGGCTATTCCAACTGAAACGCTCTGGAAGCGCGTATCCCTTCCAACAAATTCGGTGGTTCCATTTCGATCATAGAAGCCCTGTAAGGATTGGTTTTGATAACCTAATGTAATGTCAGGCAGCATTTTGGCCTTACTCAGAGATTGTTGACTTTCTACAATCCTGACTTGTTGCTTGATATAGTCAAGCAACGGATTAGTGGTCAACGAATCTTCAAGCAAAAGAGTAGCAGCTATATCCCGTTTTGCAGATTCTTCACGATTAATGTTAAAGTCAAATGAAATATTTAAAAGTGCTGCAAGCTGTTTTCTGATCCCTCTTTGATCTGCTTCATTTTGATTCATGAGGGTTCTAACTTCCATTAACTGTGTTTGAACCGTCACCATTTCTAATTGATTCGTTTCGCCCACTTCAAACCGCAATTGAGCAGCTTCCTGAAATTTGCTGTAAATCGAATCCTGGAATTGCAGAAGTTCCTTCCGATCCTCTAAACTGGCCAGATCGTACCAAAGGGATCTAACCTGTGCGGCCAGTTCATTGGCTGTTATTTGCTTTTGTAATTCAGCCCCTTTTGTCTCAGCTTCCAACAGATTTGAGCGCCTGGAATAAACTGTAGGAAACGAAAAGCTCTGGCTCAGTCCGAAAGCAAGATCATTTTCAAAACTATTGTACTGACCGTACTGTGTTTCCAATGAGGTCTTCCCCGGATTAAAGGCCGTACCTTCCAGCGATTTTCTACCTTCTACCCGGTACTGATCAGCTTTGATCAACCCATTATTTTCCAAAGCCAATTGAACGGCCTGATCAACGGTTAGGGATATGGTTAATTCTTGTGCATTGACGTTAGGGACTGCTAAAAAGAGAACTATGCCTGTTGCAATTGCTTTTTTTCCAAATCGTCTACCATTTTCCATCCATGAATAGATCACTGGTAGAACCACTAAAGTCAGCAAGGATGCAGTGATGATCCCACCAATTACCACAGTTGCTAATGGTCGTTGGACTTCAGCTCCTGCTGAACCAGATAGAGCCATTGGTAAAAAGCCTAAAATATCAGTTACAGCGGTCAGGAAAATTGGTCTCAATCGGGATTTGGTTGCTTCTTTGATCCTTTCGGAAATATTTGACATTCCCTCAGATTTTAGGTCGTTTAGACTGCTTATAAGCACCAATCCATTGAGTACTGCTACTCCAAACAAGGCTATAAAACCAACCCCTGCGGAGATACTAAAAGGCATTCCCCTGAGCCAAAGGGCAAAGAAACCACCTACAGCCGCAAATGGAATAGCTGTATAAATCAACAATGTTTGTTTGAGGGATCGGAGGCTAATAAAAAGAATGATGAATATCAATGCCAGTACCAAAGGCACTACAATGGATAATCGTTGTTGTGCCCTTTGCAGGTTTTCAAACTCACCACCGTAGGTGATTGAGTAACCCGGAGGGAGATCCAGGTATGTTAGTTTGTTTTGAATCTCTTCTACAAATGATTGAGTGTCCCGGTTACGAACGTTTACCCCAATGACAATTCTTCGATAAGTGTTGTCTCGTGAAATCTGAGCAGGTGCATCTTCAATGGAAATTCTGGCTACTTCCGAGAGCGGAATCCTATTGCCGTTTTCCAATGGGATGTACAGGTTTCGAACGGCTGCAATGTCTTGCCTGGAATCCTTAGCTAACCGGACAACCAGATCAAACCTTCTTTCTCCTTCAAACACTTTTCCTGTAATGCCTCCGGAGAAGGCGGAGCTGACAATCTGATTGAGCATGGCAATGGACAAACCATATTCTGCAATTCGTTTGCGGTCGTAATCAATGACAATCTGAGGAAGCCCAACCACTTGTTCTACCAAAACATCGGACGCTCCATCGACCTGACGAATGATAGAAGCAGCTTCATTGCCTTTGGACTGAAGGACTTCTAAGTCCTCTCCATAAATCTTAACGGCAATGTCTTGTTTGATCCCGGTCATCAGCTCATTGAACCTCATCTCGATAGGTTGAGAAAACTCCACATCGACACCCGGAAGCACAGACAGTGCTTCTTCCATTAGGTTAGCCAACTCTTCTTTAGAGTCAGTGGTTGTCCACTCACTTTTGTCCTTTAAGGCTACCATGATATCCGCTCCCTCAATAGGCATGGGGTCAGTGGGGATTTCTCCCGCACCAATTTTGGTAATAACCGTTTTGACCTCAGGAAACTGATCGAGCAAAATGGCTTCCAGCTTATTCATGTTTTTGGTCATCTCTTTAAGCGATGTGCCAGGAGCCATGCGGGTTTCTAGTGCAAAATCCCCTTCATCAAGTTGAGGAATGAACTCTCCTCCCAGATTTGAGAATATAAGTAAAGCCACAACTATGAATGCCAATGCAATGGAAACGACCCAGGTTTTCGCATTTAGTGCCCACTGGATAATCGGAGCATAGCATCTTTCCAGCCAACCCATGAATTGATCTCCCCAAGTCTTTTTGTCCAGTCTTTTAGAAAACAAAAATGCAGAAGTGATCATGGGTACGTAGGTGAGGCACAAGATCATTGCACCCAGGATAGCAAAGCCAAATGTTAGTGCCATAGGCTGAAACATTTTGCCCTCTATACCTGTGAGCGTAAGGATGGGAATGAAGACGATGAGAATGATGATCTGACCAAAAATGGCAGCATTCATCATTTGAGATGATGCTTTGATGGCGATCTGGTTGATCTGCTCCTTTTTTTCAACAGGATCCAGATTTCGTAAATCGCCAAACTTCTTGAGCATCAACACCACCATGAATTCCACTATGATCACCGCTCCATCTACGATAATGCCGAAATCAATTGCTCCAAGGCTCATCAGGTTGGCAGATACGCCAAAGGTGTTCATCATCCCCAAAGCAAACAGAAATGAGAGGGGGATTACCGAAGCGACAATAAGGCCAGAACGGAACGTTCCAAGTAAGAATACAAGTGCGAAGATCACGATGAGACCTCCCAGAATCAGGTTTTCCGAAACTGTAGATGTGGTTTTGTTCACGAGCCTGGTTCGATCCAGGAAAGGTTTAATCTCTACACCTTCGGGTAATGATGTTTGAATTTGGGCAACCCGGTCTTTTACACTAGCTACCACTTCAGCGGAATTTGCCCCTCTAAGCATCATTACTATTCCTATGACTGTTTCTCCTTTTCCATCTACTGTAGCTGCTCCATATCGAGGAGCCGTTCCAATTCCTACTTTGCCAACATCTTTGATAGTAATCGGAATACCTTCTCTTTTTGTAATGACGATGTTACCAATGTCATTGAAATCCTTGGCCAGTCCTTTGCCACGTATGTAATAAAGGTTAGGGCCTTTCTCGATGTAACTGCCTCCTGTATTTTCGTTGTTGGTTTGCAACGCCAAAAAAACTTCAGGAAGCGTAAGATCAAAGCCATTCAGCTTGTTCGGGTCGATGGCCACTTCATACTGCTTGAGATAGCCACCCCAACTGCTGATTTCCACCACTCCTGGAATCATGCTCAACTGACGTTTTACAATCCAGTCCTGAATAGTCCTTAACTCAATGGCATCATATTCAGACTCATATCCGGGCTGGGCTTCCACAGTATATTGATAGATTTCTCCCAATCCGGTAGAAATGGGACCCATTTCTGGCGTCCCAAGATCATCACCAATGCTCTCTTGAGCTTCTTTCAGTTTTTCACCCACAAGCTGCCTTGGCAAATAAGTACCCATGTCTTCTTCAAATACCACCGTGACCACCGACAAGCCAAATCTTGAAATGGATCGGATTTCAATAACCCCCGGAAGGTTGGCCATCGCCAGTTCCACGGGATAAGTAATAAACTGTTCCACCTCCTGAGCAGCCAGATTTTGTGAGGTAGTGATGACCTGCACCTGGTTGTTGGTGATGTCGGGTACAGCATCAATGGAGATTTTTGTTAAAGAATACATTCCCCATCCAGCAACAAATAAGGTAAACAAGCCAATGAGGAGCTTATTCCTCACGGAAAAAACAATGATTTTATTGATCATGTATTTAATGATTTAGTATCAGTAAATGATTTTAAATTCGATCCATTCTTAGATCTAAAAGGATAGAGCTATCCCATAAAATGTCTGATGCTAAACCCGCGGGGGCTGGAAAATTGAGTCCAGATAAAGAAATGAATAGTTAAAGGAATATGTGCTGGAGCCTTTTTCTACCTCATTCTGAGACCTCAATATTTCATAGCTATTTAATGAGAGAGGGATGAAATTGCAGCAATGGGATTGGGAAGAGTGATTCTGAAAAGGCATTTCCTCAGTAGGCTGCTTCCCATGATGATTTTCCTGATCTCCAACATCACTCAGAAAGTCCTCGTAGAAAAATTCAAGAAAGGAATCGCCATCAGCCTCTCGATGTTCCAAATAGTGTTCATACATCGCCGGGATTTTACGCAACTCGCAAAAATCACTCTGGGGTAATAGCCCCATCAATGAAAAGTACATTGCTAATATGCTCGCTGCGAATTTCATAATGTAAAAGTAGCTAAAATGGAATGCAACCTGTTTGCAAAGTTTAGGAGCAGTTTGCGCAGGTGCCTTTGTAAACCATACTTGCACTTGCTGCTCTAAACCCTGATGGAATCTGTGTTTGTGGTATTTTAGATTGGGTCAGGCAGTAAGTTTCGCCACATTTGATACAGTGAAAATGAATGTGTTGGTCTTGTGGTTCGCACTCGCACCCTTCTTCACACAAAGCATATTTGACCGAGCCTGTACCATCTTCTATGCTGTGGATAAGCTTCTTGTCTTCAAAGGTTTTGAGTGTCCGATAGAGGGTAGCCTTGTCAGCTTGCTCAAATTTGGCATCTAACTCGCTCAGACTGATAGCAGAACCTGATTCCACCAGTTTTCTAAGCACCAGTAGCCGCATGGCTGTTGGCTTTATGTTCCGATCTTCTAGTTTTTGTTCGAGCACCTTTAAAAGTACGAAGAAAGTCCGAATTGTATTCCTGATATCTTGGCCGGTGGATTTCCTAAAATATCTGTTTGTTCCATAAAACGGTAGTTCAACCGTAACACGGTTTGTGCTGTTGGACGAAAACTAATTGCGGGAACGACTGCCCAAATCTCATCTCCTATGTTTTCACCTGTTTCACGAAACGTTCCATCGTTCCAATCAACATACTCCAACCTGAGAGCGACATTAAGTGTTGCTTGTTCAAACCCAAACAGCTGACGGGTTAGAATGGGCTGCACAATATCAACAAACCCTCCTTTTTGCTTGTCACCAAATTGCTGTGTGAAAGTTGTAGGAACATCTACATTTACCCACGCCCATTCACCAACGACAAAGGTTTTTAGCTTTGGTATGGTCGTGTTAAAGTCTATAGCAAAAACATTAAGTCTCCTTTTATCGTCTAAAACCAATCCGTCAACTTCATAGGAATTATAAATTCCTCCCATGTAGGATAGTCCCAATTCCCCGACCTTATTGTGTCTCAGTGCCAACTTGGTGGTAATCAATGGCTCACCATTTGAAGACTCATCAAAGCGTCCTTTATTTTCTTTTGATGCCGGTAAAAATGTTCGGTTCTCACCATTATTGATAATAGTATCATCAAAGCCATTGGTTAGGTAGGCCTCATATCCAAACGCCCAATCATTCAAAAAATATTTACCATACAACCCAAACCCTACATTACTCCAGGTGGCTGCAAGCATTTCAGTGGCCGCTATGGGTCGGTCTACAAATTCCCATTTCGGTCCGTCATGGTTTTGATTGAATGCACCAATAGGGTTCATGACCACACCACCACGAAGATTCAGCATCGGATGCATGTTGATATCCAATGCGGCAAATTCTATCGCAACCTCTTCACCACCTTCTTCAAATTCTATCTCGGAGAGAAATTTGATTTTCCTGTGAATTGAAGATGCCACAAACAAAGTCAACCTCGGGATACGAAAACTATGACCATCGCTAATCCCATCTGTGCCCATATATTGGTAGTCAGCTTCTATATACCCACCTACCGATACTGGCAATTTTCCGACTTGTAAGAACGGTCGATTATATACTGCATCCATATTGAGACTGTTCATGGACGAAGTATCTACCGGGATACGCTTCAAAAGGGTACTATCAATTTGTGCACTTGTTTCCACGGAAATCAAGCAGGAAATAATGATGAGAATCCAACCATAATACCTCATGATAAATCGATTTTAAGTGTTCTTAATTCCTTAATAACAGGAAAACTTCGAAGTGGCGAATCAGCCGGCCCATTTTGCACAGTTCCTTTATTCGTAAATTCACTACCATGAGCAGGGCATTGCAAGCGATCACCAAATACTTGGAGCTCAGTACCCTGATGGGTGCATTTCATTAGCAAGGCTTTATACTGAGTTGAATCAAGCCGAAAAACGACTATTGGATACTGTAAGGCATCATTCTGTACAACTACATGCTTCAAATACTCCTGATTATCATTCAGAAAAGCATCTTCATTAATTTTCAGAAAAGAGCCCTCAATGTTACCGGATATGTAGCGAGTTCCCGCACATCCTTGTAGAAGTACGTTGGAGGCAACTACACCCAGGCATCCCATTGTACATTTTCTTACAAATTCTCTTCTTTCCATACCTAGAGTGATTCGAGAAATATGATAAGTGCGTCTTTATCACTTTCACCAAGAGAAATGAACCGGTTTTTACTGTTTTCTGCTTCACCACCATGTAAAATGATAGCTTCTTCAATACTTCGTGCACGACCATCATGCATTAAGAAAAAAGAGCCTCCTTGTGAATTGGGTGACAGCCCTAAACCCCATAACGGTGGGGTTCTCCACTCATATGTCTCAGCGGATCCTTCGGTTGCACCATCATCTAGCCCCGAACCCATATCATGCAATAACAGGTCGGTGTAGGGATAAAACGTTTTATTTGATAATGCTTCAATATCGGAATTTGGTGTTGTCCACTCAGGGATATGACAGGAGCCACATTCAATTTCGGTAAATAATGCCTTGCCTTGGAGCACCTGACTATTTTCTTCGGATCGAGGAATAGGGGCCTTTAGTGTTCGCAGGTAAAAAATTACATCTCGTATTGTTTGATCTGAAACTTCCGGGTCAGTACTGAGTTGGCTCATAGGATCGATTGGTTCAAAGGTCGAAGTGACTCCCATGTCTTGGTTGTATGCACCTACTGTTTGCTGGAGCAAATCAATGGCTGATGCCTTCTTACCAAAACGTCCAATGATTTTTCCATTAACCGGTTGATGCAATGACTGCTGTTCAAAGTAGGTGGGTGGAGTGATAAAATTAGGAACTCCCGAAATTCCATCTCCATCAAGATCGAGTGAGTCAACATTTTGAAGAATTTGTTGGTCAGTCAGTGCTGCCAGAAAGCCTAAACCTGTAACAGCAGGAGGAGTGAAATTCATGAAAGGGACACCGCCAGGTAAAGTTTCAGGTTCAAACCCAGGAATGGCTCTATTTTGAAGTTGTGGTCCTCCGATAGATAAATTGGGTAAAGTATTCGGGGAGGTTTGTCCGAATCTGGTAAGGGTTGTAAACGGATGACCTTTTCCATCTCCAGCATGACAGCTTCCGCAGGATGTAGCCACGAATCCTGGTCCCAGGCCACTGTTTGACGAAAATACTTCATCATTAAAAGCAATATCACCGTTTAAAAACTGGATTTGCTCTCCATGCGATAGACCTTCAGTTGGTCCATCCAAAAGTTCGTTTTCAGCAGGTGCAGGTGGAATAATCTCTTCACATGAAACAATTCCACTGTAAACCAGGAAGATCACGAGTCCAATTTTTTTATTCATCATGAAATATATTTATGCAAATCTAAAAATTAAAGTTAGTTATGTCAAACTTTTTAATAAGTCTGCTATTAATTATATTTGAATAGATGACCACAAATACAGAAGAGAATTACTTAAAGGCTATTTATAGTCTCAATGCAGATCGAAATAACAAGCAGCTCGGCACGAATGAATTAGCAAATCATTTAGGCATATCACCAGCTACCGTTAGCAGTATGCTAAAAAAACTTAAAGAGAAAGAGTTTATTCGTTATGAAAGGTACGGATCAATTTCCTTGCTTGAGAAAGGTGAAAAGGAGGCATGTACTGTGATAAGAAAGCATCGATTGTGGGAAACCTTCCTGGTAGAAAAGATGGAATTCTCATGGGACGAAATACACGAAATTGCTGAGCAACTAGAACACATCAAATCCAAAAAACTGGTGGATCAACTGGACAAACTTCTAGGATACCCCGAATACGATCCACACGGTGATCCAATACCCAATGCCAATGGGGAAATCAGAACTATAAATAAGACCACCTTAAGTCAGGAATTAGAGGACAAACATCTGACAGTAGTAGGTGTAAAGGATGATTCACCTACGTTTTTACAACATATAACTCATCTCGGGCTTGTCATAAACAGCAAGGTTATCATAAAATCCAGACATAAGTTTGACGGCTCGCTGGATCTTGATATAGAAGGTAAGTCAAAAATGATTTCCAAAGAGGTCGCAGACAATATCTTTGTGAATTGACCAATTCTATGGTTTTCCGTATGGTGTTTGTATTCTATGGAAAACTGCCTGCTTGGTCCCAAAAAATCTCCTTTCTCAATTCTTATTATGATTCACTTTTGTAAGTAAATAACTAATTCTTTCAAAAACATTACCCCGGCATTTCTTCATTGTTAATCCAGCATTTTCTAATTTCGGTGAGCATTTGAGGAAATAGTGGGATTTATTGGACCAACCTATACCTCTATGAATGCAGCGTATGCTTTGCTTCGCGAGCTTGAGCATGGATTAAATGAAATTGACCAGCTCGAAGCGACTACTCCTGAAAAATGCTCTGACAAGGTCAACTTATGCCAGGATCTTTCGACCAAACTTCGTGAATCCTATCTGCACTATCAATTTGACAATCCGGAATTAGAAATCACATTCTTTAAGGAGATCAAACCTTTGTTCTATTCCGAACTTCGCTATCAAATGGAACTCCTGGGCTATCTGAAAGAGAGACCAAAAGGAAGCATTAAAGCGATGAAGCAACACATCAATACTTCCATGGACAAAGTTTCAGTTTTCATTAGCAGACACTGTGAATTTGATCACTATATCCAAATAGGATCGACTCACCAGGATAAAACCTATTTCACAAAGCAAAGCTTTGATCCTAGGGTTCATGGACACCTGGAGCATCCCGTTGATATGGAATTCAGTGCGCCGGCCAGCAGTACACTTGCATGCCTTTTGACAGCCCATCGTTTTCTACAGTTTCTCAAAAATGAACTGTACTCATTGAAGAAACCATCTTTGGATCCAAGATGGGAAAACATGAAATCCTTCAAATGGAAAGGCTCAAAGACAGACCTGGTTGAGTTGGCTTATGCCCTATACGCATCAGAATCAATGAATGGCGACCTCAAAGACATCATCAGTGTATTTGAGAACCTATTTAAAGTTGATCTTACGAATTTCTACCGTACCTATTCCGATATCAAGTACAAAAAAGAACCAACCGCTTTCATAAATAAATTGAAAGCCAGTTTGTTAGAGAAAATCAGGATAGAAAATCAATAATTTTTTATCCCAAGTTGGGATCGTCTTGTGAATAAATG
This sequence comes from Reichenbachiella sp., assembly GCA_965222305.1. GTDB lineage: Bacteria > Bacteroidota > Bacteroidia > Cytophagales > Cyclobacteriaceae > Reichenbachiella. The sequence goes on along the minus strand of OZ244943.1, from coordinate 2,351,887 downwards.
AATGCAAACGCCATCAGCTTTGCTTAAATCATTTAAAACCAAACAAACTATGGCGGCTACAATTATTACGACCGACGATCTATACCAATTTAAACTCGAACTACTTGATGAAATAAAACAGATGCTTGGAGGAGAAAACAAAAGCAAAGAATGGCTCAGATCCAGTGAGCTGAGAAAGCTATTAAAGATTTCACCAGGGACGTTACAAAATCTCCGTATCAATGGCACACTACCTTATACCAAGATAGGAGGAGTCATTTATTACGCCTACTCCGATGTAATGAAGGTGCTGGAAGAAAACCGCTTTGATAATTCAATATGACCACCAAACCCAAAAAGGAGGAGGCTGTTAATTACATCCTTCACCTGAATGGTTGGTTAGCTAAAATATCAGAAGACGCGCGCATGAACACAACGCATGTAAGTCTCTACCTGACTCTCTTCCATTTATGGAATTTGAGTCGATTTAAAAATCCATTTTATATCACAAGAATGGAAGTCATGAATATATCAAAAATTGGTTCGAAAACTACTTACAGCAAATGCCTGAAGGACTTGGATCAGTGGGCGTACATTCAGTATCGCCCATCCAATAATCCACGGATTGGAAGTGAGGTTTACATGTCCAATATGGGGGCGAGTGAATGGACTAGTCCAGTCCCGAAAGTGGGACGAGACATGTCCAATAATGGGACGACACACCTATATAGTACAAACAGTAAACATAGAAACAGTGATGTCAATCAAAATAAAGATTTTGGAGAGCCTTTATGAGTGAGTCAGCAGCTTTGAATTCCCCTCCTGATGAAAGTCAGGAGGGTGAGTTTTATTCCAACGTTTTCCCATTCCAGGAATGCCTTTCACTCCTCGATTCTACCGGCAAAAAAATCTATGGAGAAAAGTTCCGGGTCATCGAGGAGGATTATCCTGTAATCTTTAAGCTCTTAGTCTATTTTATGAAAGACAAGGAGAACGCCGACAAGCTCAACATCGATCACAAAAAAGGCCTCCTCCTCACGGGTCCCATTGGCTGTGGCAAAACGTCTTTGATGAATCTATTCCGTTACCTCACTGCTAAGTATCCTCCCTATGTGATTATTTCCTGTCGCAAGGTTTCTTTCCAATTTATCCAGGAAGGTTATGGTGTAATCCAAAACTATAGCGACTGTTCGTTCAAGAGAGGAAAGCCCGAGGTAGAACCGGTCACCTATTGCTTTGATGATCTGGGATTGGAAAACAATCTTAAATACTACGGCAATGATTGCAATGTCATGTCGGAGATCCTGCTTTCTCGATACGATCTGTTCATTAGCCATGGTATGCTAACTCACATCACGACTAACCTCAACAGCACAGAAATTGAAAAGCTCTATGGAAATCGGGTGAGGAGTAGATTAAGGGAAATGGTGAATATGATTTCGTTCAAATCATCTGTTAACGACAAAAGAGTTTGACCATGCTTGACCATACACGGTTCACCCCGTTGTTAGATCTCGGCTCTTTCTTTTTATCCTTAAAAAATTCCTTTTTTAATTCTACGTCGTTTCTCCTATTAAAGTCGATTTCAGATTTTGACCATTTATCTGATACGACAATCCGATTGTTTCTAATCCAATAATGGGATTGGCAATCAAAGCTCCAATTTCCAATGGATGGATCGAGAGAAACAGTCTCTCCATCATATATTAATTTCCAATCTGTGGGTGATAGGGGGGTGACAACTTTTTGCCCACAGCCACAAACACACAAGTGTACTGCCGTTCCATACTCTACTGATATGTAAAGAGTGCCGGGTTTTATATTTCCCGGCACAAATTCACAAAACTTATGCTGCAACCTCATCGTCTTCTTCATTTTCAGCATCGCATTCATCAGTCTGAAGTTGAGACACATTAATTGTGTATGTGGAATGATACTCTTGTTCTAAATCTTGATAGAACATTAACAACTTTTTCCACTTAATTATAGCCAAAGTAGCTCCTAGTGCATTCAATTCGACAATTTGAATGTTTGGTGCATACTCATTCTCACCGGGTTCCTCTAATGGTACCCTCCTTTCAACATGATCGTTATGTACAGAATCGATAGTGGTTACTCGGATCGTTCCTATAAGGGAATCGCCAACTTTGTTTACTCCTAGACCAATATCAATAACCGTTACATTGCGATTTTTGAGATAGTTAATAATTAGCTTCCTAACATCATTATTATCTACACAGAGAAAAACTACACTTTTGCCATCAAGATCGGAGAGATTTGAATCCTCGATGAAATAGGGATGTTTTATTATCCCATCATGCATCTTAGAATATTTCTCACCAAAGTACTCGACCTTTGGAACGTCCAGTTCATCCTTACTTGCGGCTCCTGGGGCCCTGAATGCATTGTGCTGTCTAAAGAGATCTCCATCAAATAGATGAATTTCTTTGACAGGAACTTTTGCTATCAAATCCAAAATGTATGAACCCGTGCCACCTACACCAACGATCGCAATTTGTTGATCGTTGAACCTTCTCAGAAAAGGAAGAATGTTAGAACGACTTGCATTTGTATCGAAATACTTAAATACACTTGAATACTCTTCCTGCATTTTCTTGAAGGTCTTAGCCGTCAAGTTTGGATTTATTGATTTAGCTGGAGCCGAAATGATTTCCTCATACCGTGTCACTTGATGATAGTGATCTATGTATCCGTTTTTTGGCTTGTTTGAAAACGAATAGTTCATTGTTATATCATCAAACAGTTTGGTGTTTGGATTCCCATGTTGAATTCCAAGAATTGGGGTTCCATCCTTATTACAAGGAACCTCTCCCATGAAATGTATCACATGAGTCACAGGTCTTGTTACCTGTTCATTGGCAATAGAAAGTTGGGCAATTAGCTTGCCCAACTTAATCTCACGGTTACCATTGACATAAGGAATGTTATGCACAATTAGATAACCGTCTCTTACTTGGATTTCATAGCCTTCATCCTGAAGGCGTTTTAAATCCTTACTACGACTTATCAGTGGAAGTGACATTGAAAACCATTTTGTTTTTCACACGAACTTCATCACCTTTTACCATAGAGCCTTCTCGGTTATGTCCGGGACCTCTCTTGTAGGTTACAGTGTAGCATATATTTGGATTGTCAGAAATCGAACCGAACGCCAGGACGACAACTTCTTCAAAGCTGATCTTTTTGGAATTCCATTCCTTGACCTCTCCATTCACAATCAAGGCCACCTTGACCTTGTCTTTGATGCTTTCAGCATCTTGTATATCAAAATTTGACATTGTTTCTTATTTAATAATTTAAAATTGACCTTTTGAATACGGCCAGAACATTGGTCAGATGTACTAGCTAATCCACGCATATAGCCTAGCCATTAGGTGTTCTTAGAATGAATATTTGTTGAATTGAATGGAATAAATACAGTTTAACGGTTCTACATGGCCAGTACCGCTTGTGTAACTGCTCTTGTAAATCTCAGGAAGGATATCTACATTTGTTTAACGACAAATCAAAGTAGTTCAGGGTTTCCAAGACCTTGTCCGCTAAGATTTAGAGCCAGGTAATCACAAGTTGTCTGGCTTTTTTATTTTAATAACATCTTCATATTTAACTTTTCGAATTAAAATATCCTCAACCTGGTTAAGGGTTAAAATTTTGACATCTTCGGCTTGTGCTAATTGTTTCATGGCACTATTGTCGGTTACTAATCTAAGATTGTTCTTCTTGGCAATTTCAATTGAATGAAACTCGTAGTAAGCATATCTTTTTACACCGTAGTTGCTAGTGTAATAATGAAAATCAGAATAGGTGAGATTTCCGATCGCCTCTATTCTGAATTTTCCACTCTCGATGAATGGTCTCATAATTAGTTTATTGATCACTGGGCTTCTTTCGATCACTTCTGAACTGATTACATAATCAAACTCACAAAAGTTTGTCAAAATGCCTCTAGTGATGAAATCACATAAAAGTGCCGTGTTATTAACTACAACCTCCATTATCCAAATTCTAAATCATTTTTAATAGTATCATACAACGATTTACCAATCCCAGAAAAGTATTTTGCCTTTCCAGGGGACAGTTGCCCTTCAGCAATCCCTCGATAAACCAGTTGATCATATTTAGTCGCCCTTTCTTCTCCTTCATATTTCCCCAAATCAATTAAGGTGTCCTTCATTTCGTGATATTCGTCCCATTCGATGATTTCAGAATAAGCAGCTCCAACAAGCAACGATCTTACTGAGATACCATATTTCTGTTTCAGGGTTTTAAGCTCTTTCTTGGAAATTCGTGTTCGTTTTCTACCTAGCTCAACTATGAGTAGTTCTTTTGGTAGTAGCATGGCGGCTGCAAAAGCATCACAAATTCTCTCTATCTCTGAGTACGATAGATCATCACCTATTTCTAAGATTAAATGACCGAGTTCATGTAGGGCCGTAAATCTTTTTCTGGTATTCTCAGTTACTTCGTTATTTAATACAACAATTGGAATCTCATTTATATATGCACTTAATCCTTCAAATTCAGTAGGGGCCGATACCTCTACTACATTGATGCCGTGATTTTCCAAAGTGCTAACAACTGATAGAATTGGCGTATCGCCGAGATTCCATTTTTTCCGAACTCTACTGGCAGCTTTTTCCGCATCTTTCCTTGATTTGACTGTCTTGAAAGACTCAAGCGGATTTACAAATTTCAATTCAAAATTCAGTAGGTCATAAAGCTCATGATACTTTACCAATCGATCCACAGTAACTTCCTTAATGAGGTACTTTAAATCATCAGAAATCTTTCCTTCTTCTCTGTAGTTGACACGAACACTGTTTGAAATACCTATTACATTAAACTCAACATTAAACATTGATTCTTTTTTCAAGTCCTCATTGAAAAAATCTTCGATCTTAACATCTAATGCATCCGCAAGAGCAGCCACTAAATCCATTTTTGGGTTATACAAACCACTTTCATATCGCAAAATGGTTTTCTGACTTGCTCCAACTAATTCGCCTAACTCTGCCTGGGACATCTCCTTTGAGGATCTTAAGTATGATAAATTCCGGGCAAACGTCTCGATGGGGCTAAAAGATTTCATATTATTTGTAGTATTTAAGTTCAGTCATTTCTACAAAGATAAGTAAAATGTCACATAATGCAAATATTTTATTAATGTGACATTTTAGTCATACGTATTATAATTATAGAGGTTGTCACATGCAGTTGAAAAAGCAGGTAAAGCGGTGTTCGTCATCTGTTGCCAGGCATAGGTCACGCCAGACCTGTTCAGGCTCTTCACTTCTTTCAGCACCTTCCAGCCAAAGGTTTGGAGTCTGTCATGCCCTCTGCTTTGGCTGCCTTCTTCCTCACGGCAGTTCTCCCTGTCCTCATGGCCGCCTCATTTCATTCCGTTTCTTCGGTCACTTCATTACATTCCGGCCGCCATTCGTCCAGCCACTGCCAGAGTTTGGGCTCGCCTGCTGGCTCAGTCAGTTTTAGTCATTCTTCCCGCTCCCAGTCACCCTCGTAACTCGGGTTTTTCCTGGATAGGCTTCCTTCGCACTCGCAGACGGCTCGCGGGCTAACGCACATGCACCCAGCCCTTCGCTTCATTCTATTCCGAAAACCCTCAGCCCCGGCCATTTGATGGCTCTGCCATCACCCCGACATTTCGGAATCATTCCGCCCCATAGGCATTTACATACCACAAATTACTTGGATGAACTTCTAAATTTTCGAACGACCCATTTCCAAAAAAGGGACATGCCAAAACTAACGCTAGCACCAATTGCAGCAAGGATGCAGGTTCGAACCAGATCGGAAGGGTCAATATTAGTAAGAACGGCTAGGAGAGTACCGCCAGCTGTACCGGCTTTCGTTCCACTGTGAATTTGATGATCTGTCATTTTGAATCGATGTGAAAAAAGGAAACTTACAGGTATTGCCAACCAACAATCAGTACCTGAAGCTTCCTTTTTAGTTTTAAAAGTTGTTATGGGGCTTGTTCCAGCTCTACCAGGGTAAGTGGATTATGAGAACCACTGTTCAAAGAATACATGGTCCCATTCACTTCCTGGAGAAAATCAATTCCCAACACCAGGAACAGGTCCAGGGTGCTGTCCGCATTCAGGTTCAAAGTGAGATCCACCTGGGGTTGCACTTGATTTCCCAGAGGGAGTTCCGCACTTTCCACTTTCCCGAAGTTGAAAGTCTCATTTTCAAAATCGACCTCCGCAGCTCCCAGAAGAATCTTGAAATGCGTCGCACCCGCTGGAAACGCAATGGAATCCCTGGGTACAAAATCCGGAATGGAAATAGCATAGTCACCAGCTGCCCGATCAATGCTTGCATCAAAAGGCGCATAAACGGTGGCTCCTAGCTTTCCGTCGATGTTGAAATCGAACCCACTCAGAATACTAAGGTTACCGGCTGTTACCACTCGTTCACCTCGACCGTTGGCAGTATCGGATTTGATAACCCGAAGCATTTCCTTGGTCAATCTGCTGGTCACCTTAGAATCGGATGCATTCTGCAACAGGATTCTAAAAGCATTTCTCAAAACTCTGCCGGCCTTGCCTGCACGTCCAAATTCAGATCCGTTTTCACGGGTCCTTTGGAAGGCAGGATCGTTCTTGATCCGGTTACCGTCCACACCTCCTTTTTCCCTGGCGAGGTAGCCATCTTTACTTTTGTAGAAGGAAACGTCTCCGACAGTTCCTTCCAATTTGATTATTCCTTTTTGTCTTGCCATTGTGTTAAAATGTTTGATTAATGGCTCTAATTGAAGATATTTAGAGGAGGAGGACAAAAATCCATTTCCGGTTTTGGTGGCTTTTGGAGCTTATTGCCTAACCTGCCTCATAGACCAAGTATGGATAGAGTATTACTTAAGCCAGATGAGACTAAAACGCATCATTATATATCCAAAGGACATCCAGCGCATTACCGGCAAAAGTGAGCGCTATGGTCGTCTCATCCTTCAAAAAATCCGCCAGGAACTAAAAAAAGAAAAGCATCAGATGATTACTGTGGAGGAATTTGCAAACTATTCCGGACTAGAGCCGGAAGCGATCGAACCCTTTATTGATTGACGGCTTCGTCATTAGATGGGCTTGAAAACAACCCCTTGAGTTTGCTCATATCCTGACTCACTTTCTTTTCAATCACTTTAGCATAGATCTGTGTAGTTCTCAGGCTGGCATGGCCAAGCATCTGGGATACGGTCTCGATGGGAATGTCATTGCTCAGTGTGACAGTAGTTGCAAAAGTATGCCGACCGATATGACAGGTTACAGGCTTGCTGATTTTGCATATGGTAGCAATATCCTTTAGATACTTGTTCATCTTTTGGTTGGTCATGACCGGCAACAAGAGGCCTTGGTTGCTTGATTCAGGATAGTCTTTGTACTTGTCCAGAATAGCCAGGGCAGGAGGTAGGAGCGGGATGTTGGTGATCATACCTGTTTTGTTTCTCTCGATCGATACCCATAGCTCACCATCGATTCCTTTGACAATATTTTCCTCAGTAAGATCCGCTAGATCTGAGTAAGACACCCCGGTATAGCAGATGAATATGAACAAGTCTCTGACCTTTGACAATGTTGGGCTTTTGAGTTCTGCAGTGCTGATCTTGTGAAGCTCATCAGTCGAAAGAAACTCTCTATTGGTCTTTTCCTTTTTCACACTGTAAGTGGCGAATGGATTAGTAGATAGTTTACCACGCTTAATCGCCAGGTGAACAACCTTTTTCAATCTTTGAATGTGCTTGATTGAACCATTGTTGGAGTTGCCTACATCCAATTTTAGATAGGATTCGAACCTTGAAATGAAATCGTAATCCAGGTCTTTCAGTGAAATGACCCTATTGCGATACTTTTTCTTCAGGAAACTTCGCAAGTGTTTCAGGGTTGCCACATAGTTCTTATGGGTTCCTGCTGAATAGTCGATCCCTATCTTGGTCTTCACTTCTTTTTCATGAGCCTCAAAGAAGGAAAGGAGGTCATTGGATGAGTCAGCGATTCCTAAAACGAGATTTTTGATTTCCTGGGCACTAATGCGCTTATCATCCCTGAGCAATTGATTATAAGCTTCTTTGGCCTTGAGTTCCCAGTTGTCCAATCTTTGATTTTGTTTTCTTACAGGTTCGGCATTGCCGTTGATCCGCCCTTTTTCCTTGTTCCATTTTGCACCTGTGACGTACTCTTTGGTGGATATCTCAGCGCGCTTGCCATTAACCGTGATTCTTAGGTAAACAGGAAGGCCATCGCTTTTAGACCTACTGGATCGAACAATAGATAAAACTGAAAAGGTATGATTTGCACTCATTTGGTTGATTTAAGCGGTGAACAAAATATTATTCACTAGGATTTGTGCCTATTTGTACTTAAATATAGCAAATAAAGTACTGATATTCAACTATTTAAAATCATTTGTAATCAAAAATTCTGTTCACCGGATTGTTCACCAGAGTTTTGATTTTTAATGCATTTTATGAAGGGTCTAAAAAGAAAAAACCCTCTAAACGTTAAATTTAGAGGGTTTTGGTGTGATTTGATCACTGTGTTGTCGGGGTGGCAGGATTCGAACCTGCGACCCCCTGGTCCCAAACCAGGTGCGCTAACCGGACTGCGCTACACCCCGAACTTTTCAATCTTGTGATCCTGCCAGGACTCGAACCTGGAACCTACTGCTTAGAAGGCAGTTGCTCTATCCAGTTGAGCTACAAGACCTTTTCTCAGCGGAGAGAGGGGGATTCGAACCCCCGGTACGGTTTCCCGCACGCATGTTTAGCAAACATGTGGTTTCAGCCACTCACCCACCTCTCCAGGGTTTAAATAACCCACGTTTTTAAGTACTCCCCAAAAACGAGACGCAAATATAGAGCATCTTATTTGAGAAGACCAATACCCATTTTGAAAAATCACAAAATATCTAAAATACTTTCCGGAGGACGCCCAATTTTGGCGTTTTTGCCCTTGATTACGATGGGTCTCTCTATCAAAACCGGATTCTCCACCATTACATCAATCCATTGTTCATCACTTAGCTCTTTTCCTTTGTAAGACTCCTTAAAAAATTTTTCGCCCTTGCGTATCAGCTTCAAAGGTTCAATGTCCAATAGTGCAATGACCTGGGTGAGCTCTTCCTTGGTTGGAGGAGTTTTCAGGTACTCCACTATTTCAATGTCTTCTTTTTTCTCTTCGAGAATTTGAAGAGTCTCTCGGCTTTTTCTACAGCGGGGGTTATGATAGATTTTTGTCATTATAGTCTGTTTAAGTATTCCTGGGTCGCTTGATTTAGCTCCATCTTTATTTCTTCCTGCAAGGATAGCAATTGCACCAACGAGTTTTTGGTGGTTCGGGTGGAAAACAGGGTTTTCAATTCAGCTTGATAGGTCTTAATAAAATGATAATAGTGCAACGCATAGAATCCGGCCAATGGAAGCGAACCAAAGTAAATCAAAATGTGAAGCCAATAGTCTGAAGCGTAGCTTGAGAACAACACACAAAATACGGTATAGAATATTGGAAAAAGGAATATTCCTAAAGTCAGCGAAATAGGGGCGTGGTATTCTTGCTCCTTGGTGATCTTCTCAGCCGCCCATCGCGGGATTCGAAGGGGAAGGAAATTCTGAAGATATCCATATAGGTAAATAGGGAAGCCCGGAATTGCGTATAGGAGTTTTAAAAACGCGATTCGTTTTCGTGCTGTCAATTCACTAGGTGAATTAAACTGATCCATTTTGCTGGTGCAGTCCTCAATTTTACTTTTGAGTTGTTCGAACCTGACCGGGAACATGGATCGAAAGTATTCAATAGCTTTGGAGATTTCCTGAGTCAGACGAAACTCCTCTCTTTTGTCCTTCGCTTTGTTGTAGGTTTCCTGCAGGGTGGATTTGTAGATTCGTTTGATTTTATGAAAGAGCTCCTCCTGTTCGCTATCTTCAGCGGTGATCGTCAATTGTTCCAAAGAAGTGCGAATCTCTTTAGTCAACTCTTGGACGGCATAAAACTCATCTTTTTCGAAAGCGTCTCTCCAATGCTTGGTTTCAATCATTTCACCCACGTTCACATAGACCTTGCTGCGGAACCGTGTGGGGCTACTATAATAAAGCCCTATGGGGATAATATTCAAGTTGAGCATAAAGTCATTTTTCTCCTGGGCACCTAAGGCAATCCGCGCCGTACCGGTTTTGATTTTTCTGAGTTTGAGGTCTCCAAAGCTGGTGCCTTCCGGAAAGATCATGATCGCACGACCTTTTTCTAAATGTTCGTAGCAGGCAGCGAAGGTCTTTCGGTTGTCGGGCTTGACACCTTCGCCGACATCCTGCGGGCGATAAACTGGGATCACCTGGAAATAGCCCAGAAATGCACTGACGAGCTTGTTGACAAACAAAGAGGCATTTCCCAGGAAGCCCACCTTCTGCTTAAAGAGTGTCGCCAGGATGTAGGGATCCATCAGAGTATTAGGGTGGTTGCCCACAATGAGCAAAGGTCCGGAGGTTGGCAGGTCGTAACTTTTATTTACAACGAACCTTTTGAAAAAGATCCTGAGGGAAAGGGCAACGACATATTTGAGAAACTGATAGATCAACTCGCTTCGCTCTTAGGCAATTTGGCCTTAAGCAAAAATACGATTCCCAAACCAAAAAATATGGCCATAAACAGGATCGAATTGCGCATACTGCCACTGATCTGCTCGATGAATCCATAGGAGAAGGTCCCAATCACTATGGCGAGCTTCTCCGTCACATCATAAAAGCTGAAGTAGGAAGCCGTGTCCTGGGTTCCTTCCGGGATCAACTTGGAGTAAGTCGATCGGGATATAGACTGGATTCCTCCCATGACCAAACCCAAGAGTCCTGCAAGACCATAGAATACGATTTTATCACCCACCAGATAACCGATCACACAAATCAACATCCAAACAATCGCAGCGGACATGATGGATGTCTTATTGCCGTACTTGCCGGAAATGCCTGCGAATAAATACGCACCTCCGATGGCCACCAATTGAATTATAAGGATGACGATGATCAATTCGGAACTCTCCATGCCTATCACACTGGCTGCAAAAAGTGGAGCCAAAAGCATTACCGTCTGAACCCCCATACTGTAGAAGAAGAACGATCTCAGGAATCGGATAGAATCAATTTTTTGTCTCAGGTTGGCGAATACCTTTTTGAGTTCGTTGAGGCCGAGTTGGAGGGTGGCGCCCGTGATTTTGTTGTGGGTGGGTTTGTCTTGGAGTACCTTAAAGGCAATATGCGCAAAACCAAACCACCAGAAACCTACAAGCAGGAATACAAACCTTGTAGCAGAGCCTGCCCCGTCGAAACCAAATGTTTCGGGAATGGAAACCATCACTAAACTCAAGATGAGCAGCAAAACACTGCCGATATATCCCATAGAAAAGCCACGGGCACTCACGCTATCCATTTTGTCTTCAGTGGCGATTTCAGGAAGGAAGGCATTATAGAATACCACAGAAGAAGCATAGCCGATACTGGCGGTGATGGCGAGCATTATTCCTAGTTCAATATTCGACCCTTCAAAAAAGTACAAGCCGACACAGGCAGCAGAACCCAGATAGGTGAAAAATCGCATAAACCGCTTCTTAGTACCGCGATAATCGGCTATGCCCGAAAGGATAGGATACAGAATCACACTCACCAAGAACGAAAAAGAAATGGCATAGCTATAAAGCACGCTGTTCTCCATTTCGATCCCAAAGAACTTGACCATAGTCCCGCCAAAAGCCGCTTCTGTGGCACTGGTGTAGTAGATCGGGAAGATCGCCGTGGTGATGATCAGGTTATAGACGGAGTTGGCCAGGTCGTAGGAGCACCATGCGTTGAGGGTCTTTTTATCGTTCAGTTCCATTCGATTGTGTTTTGCGGGCTGAAGATATGAAAAATTGCACAAAGACTGCTGTTCTCCGTATTGCGGTTTTATGATCTAAAACCTACCAATAAACTCTGTGAGATTGATCTCACGAGAGAGGTTCAGTTTTTTTCTGAGACGATATCGAGCGATTTCAACCCCTCGGCTGGTGATGTTCATTAGTTGGGCTATTTCCTTGGTCGACAAGTTCATTCTGAGGTAGGTGGAGAGCTTTACTTCCTGGGGAGAAAGGTTTTCAAAGGTTTTTCGCAAGCGCTGTGAAAAGTCACCATGCACATCATCAAAATACTGCTGAAACCGTTCCCACTCATCATCGTGCGATAGGCTATAGTCAATCTTTTTGATCATTTCCTTAAGCGATCGCTTAGTGAGCTTTTGATCTTCCTTGTTCAGTGCTTGTTCCAGATCGGTTTTCAACCCTGAGAGCAACTGATTTTTATCGATGAGGTTCATCGTCGTACTGGCTAGCTCTTTGTTCTTTGAGCTAATATCCAACTCAAGCTTTTCATTTTCGAGTTTGATGATTTCTGCACTTGTTTTCTCTGTCAGTTGAACCAGTTCATTGTCTTTTTTAATGAGTTCTCTTTTCTGTTGGATGGTCATTGCCTTCTTCTCGTATTTATGACGTGCACTTTGCGAATACAAAACGCCAATGATCAGAGCAAGTCCACCAAAGAGATATGAAAAATAGGCGAGCTTGGTTCTGTACCAGGGAGGCAGTATGGTGATAGTATAGAATGCTTCATTACTCAGGGTTTCGTGAGAATTTTTGGCCTTTACCCGGAAGGTATAGGTGCCTTCCTTTAAGTTGGTGTACTCCTTATTAGTAGTCGTGTTCCACCCCGACCAGGTTTCATCGTACCCTTCAAGTAGATACTGGTATTTGGTGTTTTTCGTATCTCCTGTATAGGTGCAGGAGTAGTGAAATACCACAGAGTTTTCTTCGTATTCTACTTCTTCAATGGATCTGGCTGGTTGGTCAATGACTATTTTGTCCTCATTCATAAAAGAACCTTTGAACATGTTATTTCCTTTATTGGAATTGGTGACTTGTCTGATCAGGGTATATATAGGTTGGTCAAGTGAAGTGTTTTTAGTGCTGTTGTATAGAATAAACCCATTTTGAGCACCAAATACGATGTTTTCCACATCGCTTGCATTTATATCTTCCAGGTCATCATTGAGTTGGTCGTGAACCTTATTAAAAAGGCTGGTTTCAAGTGTATAGTTTCCAAATCGGTCTTTTTTCAACCTTCCGCTTTTGCTAGCAGCAATGAAATAGACGTTGCCAAAAATATCCTCCTCCATATATCGGATATGAATGTCCGATCCGAGAAGTTGAGAAAATTCGGGATGAAGGTTGAAATAATCAGTTGCGGGATCATAGACGTAAATGCCCTGACCTGAACAAAACAAAAGCTCATTATTTATTCTGAATACATTGATAAGTTGATTGGTCGAAAATCCGTCATTTTGATTGTAGTAGCGTACTGAGTCGAAACCGGAGTAGTCTGCATTGGGAAAAAGCTTATAAACTCCCTTGTAGCCATGCGTCATCCAAATAGTACCGTCCGAATCCTCTTCAAATACACGTGATGATTCGACCAGACCTGCCATCTTTTTTCTTTTTTCAGGAATCTTTTTTGAAAGATCATAGCTGGCGAAACCGAAGTAATTTCCCTCTATCAATGCGTCCCGATTGTTCTTTGGAATCATGTATTTCCAACTGCCGGCGGCACCAGAAAATTTGGATATATTGTTTTTGTCATAAACAAAGGCCCCCTGGTCATGACCAACAAATAATGATCCATTCAATTCTTCCAAAGAATAAACCTGCTGTTCTATCAAAATAGAGGGCTCGTAACTTTTCTGTTTATCAAAGAAATACAGCCCATTGTTGGTACCCAGGAAAATACCACTGGAGTTTTGAAAACTACAATACCCTGCTCCTTCTACTCCCGAGTTTTCATTGATATAAGTAAAGGCAGACGAAAATTCGATCTTGGCAAGTCCGTTGTTTTGGGCGATCCAGATATTACCATAGCTATCCTCCATGATGTCCATGATGTCCCTGTTATTGAAGCCATGCCCCTTATGCAGGTGCTTTACTAGCGTGCCATCGATACTCAGGATGAATATTCCTTTATTTCTCGTGCCTATGGCCAGCTCGTAGGATGATAGGAATATGGCATCATTGATAAAGACCTCATCGAAATGTTGCAGATATTCTTTATTCCAGGGTTTAAAACTATTACCATCAAAGGTGTATATTCCGCTGGTAGTAGCCACCAGAAGCTCGTTCTTGTTAAGTTGGATCAGGGCTGATATTCTTTCGGAGCTTATTTTCTTGCTGCGGACTAATGGGGTGAGCACTTTTCCATCGAATACAAATAGGCCGACATTGATGACCTGGATATACAATTGATTATTTACCAGAAATGAATTCTCGATGCGTCCGGGTGCTTTGAAGCTAGACAGCGTTTTGCCATCAAAGGAATGGATATGGTTGAATGAGGTGTAAAAAACTTTTTCATCGATATAGAAGGTGTCCCAGACCTCATCGATTTTTATGCTATCAATAGGAAGACTGTCAGACAGAGAGTGATAGACGAATTCACCGGTGAGGTTGGGGCTGAAGTATCCAAACTGGTTTTGTGCACCGACATGGACATTTCCGTTTCCGTCGATTGCAATGGAGCGCACCTTCGTGCCATTAGATACGTGATAAGTGGCCCAGGTGCTGCCGTCAAATTCAAGTAGTCCGTAGTTGTTGGCTACATAGATGATACCCCTTCGATCCTGCACGATATAATTGTTTTGCATACCGGCGTTACAGTCTTGGGGTTCGTAGTAAACGATCCTTGGAATACTGATTCTGTCAATATCTGCCATTGCATATTTTGACATTAGCAGAGTCATGATTACGACAATAAATCTTAGCGATTGCGAAATAAACATTTTTTGTATGTTGATTTCAATTTTTACTAAAAATAGGTAATACACTATTCAATCCCTATTTTTTGTTCTGCATGATGAGTTTTTGATGTATATGATTTTCGAGGGTGATGTATATATGATGAGGCCTAAAATTGAGTGTTTTAAAACGTAATGTTGATCATTGTGTAGACTAGAATGATGAAAAAGGGCGAGTAAAGCCCGATCTGTTAATTATGAATGATAAACAAAGAATGATGAAGACGTTTACTAAAAAATTAATGCCATGGATGCTTATGATCATGGCTGCAGTATTAATCGTGTCATGCGATGAGGATGATACTAATGATAACCAGGGTGGTGATGAGCCCATTGCCAGCTTTACCAGTGAGGTGGATGGATTGAGTGTTTCCTTTACCAATATTTCTACCGGGGGTGCTACGTATCATTGGGATTTTGGAGATGGTAATGAAAGCGAAGTAGAGAATCCTATGCACACCTATGCTTCGGGTGATACCTATCAGGTCACCTTGACCGTGACTGATGCCACCGGAACTTTGACTGATGATGTGACAAACGCAGTGACTGTTTCAGCACCTGTTGATGATCCAGCTTCCTTGCTGTATGGAGATGGAAGCAAAACGTGGTATTTGATTGCGGATGTTTCTACCGGCAAATTCCCATATACGGTTCAACCGACTGACAACTCAGCTTTTTGGTGGGCATTTGGAGCTAATATCGAACTCTGCGTAAGAGAATGTATCATGGATGATACGTGGACCTTCAACGACGATGGAACGTATGATTTTGAGAACAACGGTGATTTCTATTCAGCAGGCTCTGCATGGGCGGTAGAGGAATGCTTTGATGCTGATGATGCTTCCAACTGGGTAGGAGCAGACAATCAGGATTTGTCAGGTTGGGACTCTGGCACCCATCAATACGCCTATGATGCCGACAATGAGACGCTAACGGTAACCGGTGGTTTTATTGGACTTCATAATGCAACCCCTACGGGAGAGATTACTTCACCTGCCGCTTCGATTCAGTATGAAGTTATTGATATTAATGTCAATGGTGCAGTTGATACGTTGGTAGTTCAGGTTACCTATCCAAATAGCGATTCTCCTACAGGCAGCGCATATTGGAGATCTACTTTGGTAAGCTATGAAAATTCAGGCGATATTATTGTGACCGAAGAATGTCCGGGAGTTCCTGAGGATGTACCTCCAACTGTTGCAGCTGCAGATCCGACTCAAGCAGCAGAGAATGTAATATCAGTGTACAGCAATGCATATACCGCTATTGATGGAGTAAATACAAATCCCGATTGGGGACAGGCGACAGCCGTAACAGAGGAGGCTATTGGTGATAATAATATGCTCAAGCTAGCCACATTCAACTACCAGGGAATAGACTTTGCAGGTAATGCACAGGATGTATCAGGTATGACTCATGTACATGTCGACATGTACACTGCTAATGCGGAAGCAGTGAATTTCTTCCTGATAAGTAATGGAGCAGAAACCTCTTCTTCATTGGCGATCACAGCGGAACAATGGGTGAGTTACGATATTCCCCTTACTGAGTTTAGCAGCGTGGTAGACTTGACCGGAGTGATTCAGTTCAAACTTGATGGAGGAGATGGCCAGAGGACTATTTACCTCGACAACATCTACTTCTACAGCGAGTAATATTTAGTAATAGATTTTTCAAAGTGGGTGGTCAAACAAAGGCTACCCACTTTAAAGAAATTGAAAATTTATGCCTGATTTATTTAAGATCATGTTCTTGCTTCCCCTGTTTTTTTTGGGCGTTAGCTGTGATGACAGCTCCGAGCAAACGACAGAAGGAGACCCAAGCAACCTGCAAATGATGGTAGAGATTACCGAGGAAGGGTCAAGAGATGTGGAGGTAACGGCCACAGGGGATAATGTGATCGAATATGAATTTGATTTGGGCGATAATTCAGAGCTCGTTGTTAACACTTCAGGGCTTCTTTCCCACACTTATGAAAGAGAAGGTAACTACGAAATCGAGGTGAAAGCCTATGGCGCGTCCGGGAGGTTTGTCAGAGCTAGTGAATTTGTAGAGATAGGTGAGGAGTCCGACGAGATCGATGATACAGGGTATTCGACACCACTGACCTATGATGGCTGGAGTCGGATTTGGAATGATGAGTTTGATGCAGCTGAGCTTAATGAGTCTTATTGGAACTATGAACTAGGTACAGGCAGTAACGGCTGGGGAAATAACGAGCTTCAGCATTATCGAAGAGAAAATACCAGTCTGGATCAGGGGTACCTGATCATCGAAGCAAAGCGAGAATCTTTTTCAGGAAGTCAATACACTTCTTCAAGACTGACAACAGAAGGCAAGTTCGACTTCAAGTATGGAAGAGTGGATATTCGGGCAAAGCTACCTCGCGGACAGGGCATATGGCCCGCGCTATGGATGCTGGGAGCAAACTTCCGATCCGTTGGATGGCCGTACTGCGGTGAAATTGACGTCATGGAAATGATTGGTGGAGAAGGAAAAGACAATGTAGTTCATGGTACTATCCATTGGGATAATAATGGAACCAAGGCCGATTATGGCGGAAGTGAGCAATTGTCTTCAGGAATTTTCTATGATGAATTTCATGTGTTCAGCATTATCTGGGACTCAGACGCCATCACATGGTATCTGGATGATGAACAGTTTCATACTGTGAGCATCACACCGGCAGCTCTTTCAGAGTTTCAAGAGGAATTCTTTTTCATATTCAATGTGGCCGTTGGAGGTAATTGGCCTGGGAGCCCGAACAGCAGCACCAATTTTCCTCAACGCATGATAGTGGACTATGTCCGTGTATTTCAAACCGAATAAGTAAAATGATTTATTATATATTTTCTTTTTCAGTACTAGCTTTAGGAGTACTGAGACAGACTTCCTATGCCCAGTCACTTGCAAGTGAAGAGCGATTTGAATTGTCATGGGAAGAGAACTTTGATGCAAAAGAACTGAATCCGACTGTCTGGACTATGATTGAAGGTGACGGCTGTCCAAACCTTTGTGGGTGGGGCAACAACGAACTCCAATATTACATGACGGACAATGATCATGTAAGAGTTGAGGATGGATTGCTCATAATAGAATCTCACAAGAGGAAGCAAGGGAAATACGATTTTACCAGTGGTAAAATTGTGACCAAAGGCAAAGCGGATTGGAAGTATGGCAGGATTGAGATGAGGGCAAAAATTCCTACCGGAAAAGGTACATGGGCGGCATTTTGGATGTTGCCTACTCTGGATCGCAATATGATCTGGCCATCGGATGGTGAAATAGATATTGTCGAGCACGTTGGGTATAACCCAAATACAATATATGGAGCGCTACATTCAAATAAGTATAACGGCATGAATGGCACCAACAAGCTGGATAGTATAAAGGTATCAGACGTGAAAAATCAGTTTCATATCTATTCCATCGAGTGGACCGAGAGCGATATGAAATGGTATGTGGATGGTGAACTTTTTAACCACCAAAAGAAAGGCTCGGAAGATGAAAACGGATGGCCATTTCACCAGTACGAGTATCATTTGATTCTAAACCTGGCGGTTGGAGGCAACTGGGGTGGCAAGTATGGCGTGGACCAAAAACAGTGGCCTCAGTCCATGCAAGTAGACTATATAAAGTACTATCGACTAAAATCTAACCCATGAGGACTTTAAAAAGAAATTCAATGAAAAATTTAGCAATTCTGCTGTTCCTCCTTTTGGGAACCTGCACGACACTTTTTGCTCAAAATACCATTAAAGGTAGAGTCACTGATGTGATGGGGGAAGGAATCCCCGGAGCGACAGTTGTTGAGAAAGGAACAGACAATGGTACAGTGACCAATATCGATGGGTATTATACGCTGTCTGTCTCTGAGGGTGCTGTCCTTTCATTCTCCTTTATTGGTTTTAAAACTGAGGAGGTGACGGTCAGCAATCAGTCGACCATTGATATGACCATGAAAGAAGATGTTTCCGAACTAGAGGAGGTAGTGGTCATTGGGTACGGTGTGCAAAAGAAAAAGATACTGACAGGGGCAATAGAAAGTGTCTCGTCGGAGGAAATTTCGGCCACTCCCGTGGTGAGCGCAGATCAGGCGCTGCAGGGTAGAGTAACCGGAGTTCAGGTTTTGAATCAGTCCGGGCAACCCGGAGAAAGGCCTAGCATCAGAATCAGGGGGAT
Organism: Reichenbachiella sp.; assembly: GCA_965222305.1. Lineage (GTDB taxonomy): Bacteria > Bacteroidota > Bacteroidia > Cytophagales > Cyclobacteriaceae > Reichenbachiella. The sequence continues at coordinate 2,332,838 of OZ244943.1, read as the reverse complement.
TGGAACCAACGGAAATTCTGACCCTTTGATCCTGGTAGATGGGATGGCCGTCTTGAGTATTGACAACATCAACCCTGCTGACATAGAATCTATGGAAGTGTTGAAGGATGCGGCCTCTTCTTCCATTTATGGTGCACGAGCCGCGAACGGAGTTATTTTGATCACAACCAAGGGTGGCAGCAAGGCTGATAGGATGTCTGTGACTTATGATGGATACTACGGCGTTCAAAACGCAGCCAAAACTGTGGATTTGCTCAATGCCGATGAGTACATCCAGGTGATGGGAAACGCCGGGGCCAGGGAGCTTGACGGAACGCTTATCGATCCCAACGAAATACCTACGACAAATACCAACTGGCAAGATGTCTTGTTTGCAGATAATGCACCCATTCAAAGCCATTACATTGGCATAGAAGGTGGAAATGAAAAAACTTCCTATTCGTCCAGTATTTCTTATTTCAATCAGGAAGGGATTATCGGAGGTGAAAAATCCAAGTTTGAGCGGTACACGGCAAGGCTGAATACCAATACCCAGGTGAATAAGGTTTTCCGCTGGGGACATAGCATCAATTTCACCCATTTGGAAACCAGAGGAGTTACCAGCAACGGTTCTTTCAATAGTGCATTTGGAAGCGCACTTAACCTGGATCCTATCACTACGCCATATGAGGATGATCCGGGCGTTCTTGGTCAGGCTCCTTATGCAACCGAACCTGTCGTTGTAGACGATGACGGTAGGGTTTATGCTATTTCTAATTATGTAGCGGGTGAAGTAACGAATCCATTGGCTCGCCTTGAAATTCAAACTTTAACCACACAAAAGGATCAGGTGCTCAGTAATCTTTTTGTGGAACTGGAGCCTATACAGAATTTAAAAATTCGTTCGACCGGGGGCGTAGATCTTAGTTTTTTGGGTTTTGATTCGCATCAACCGCTTTATTTTCTGACAGAAACTTTCAATAATCTGGAGCAGACCAATGTGAGCAGAGAAGTACAACGAAACTGGAATCTTCAGTGGGAAAATACGGCCAACTATACAAAGAGATTCGGAGCGCACAACCTGAACTTCCTGATAGGTATGACTGTGTTGGACAATCAATGGGAAAACCTTGTAGGTGGTGGTCAGGGAATTGATACCAGCAATCCGAATTTGATTTATATCAACAATGTTACGGTCGACAGTACCCGTACGAGTGCAGGAGGCGCCAACCGCGTTACCAGGTTTTCGTTGTTTAGCCGGTTGTTGTATGACTACAATGACCGAGTGTCATTTTCGGTGACTCAGCGAAGAGATGGTTCTTCTAACTTTGGTGCTAATAACAAGTTTGCCAATTTCTGGGCCTTTGGAGCGAGCTGGGTGATCAATGAAGAAGCGTTTTTTCCTCAATGGGATCCGCTTACATTTTTGAAACTGAGGGCTTCCTGGGGTCAAAATGGTAATGACCGAATTGGTTCCAATCGATACGCTTCCACGGTTGATTTTGGGATAGCGTACAATCAGATTAGAGGGGCCATACCTGCGTTCTTAGAAAATCAGGATGTCAAATGGGAAACCTCTGAGCAGCTCGATTTTGGGTTCGAAGCAGGATTTTTCAGTAACAAGCTGACCGCAACGGTAGATTACTACAAAAAGACGACTAAGGATTTGCTGCAGGTAAGGACCATTCTCGGGACTGCAGGGATCCTGGCGAGAGAGGACAACGTAGGCGAAGTGCAAAATGAAGGAGTAGAAATCTCCCTTGGGCATAGAAATAGCGTGGGTGACCTAAATTATTCCATCAGCGCCAATGCTTCCTACAATCAAAATACGATGACGCGTGTGGCAAGTGAAGCGGGCTTCATAGAAGGTGCAACCTGGGCTTTGGCCGGGGAGGTGACGAGAATTATTGAAGGCGAACCGATCGTCTCCTTTTTTGGCTATCAGACAGATGGGATATTCCAGTCAGACCTGGAAGTAGCTCAATATTTTAGCGCAGCAAGTAACGGCCAGCCCATTCAGCCAAATGCAGAGCCAGGTGATATTCGATTTGTTGATACCAACAATGATGGAGTAATCTCAGCAGAAGATCGGGTGGCTATTGGAAGCCCACTTCCGGATTGGACATTGGGTGCCACATTGGGTGCGGATTACAAGGGGTTTGATTTTTCGATGCTGCTGACCAGTCAGCTGGGTATGGAAATCTTTAACGGAATCAACAGACCGGACATAAGTACCTCCAACAGGCAAAAATATGTGCTGAATCAATGGACAGAAGCGAACCCCAGCAATACGGTGCCAAGGTTGGTGAGTGGAGACCCCAATCAAAACTATACCCGGGCGACGGACATGATCAATATTGAAAACGGGAATTATGTCCGGATCAAGAATTTGCAGATAGGCTACAGCTTGCCATCAAACCTCCTGAGTAAAATAAAATGTACCAACTGGAGGTGGTATATCTCAGTGGAGAATTTGGCAACATTTACCGGCTATAGTGGGCCTGATCCTGAAGTCGGCTCTACGGTGACAGACGGTAATATCAACATCGTAGATACAGGAATCGACCGAGGGATTTATCCCCAGGCCCGGACATTCAGACTTGGAACATCAATCACTTTTTAAAACGAGAGGAAGATGAAAAACATTAAGATCATATTATTTGTGACATTAATTATCGGCGGGTGTTCAGAGGATTATCTGACGCTGGAGCCGCAAGCAACTTTGTTTGCCAGTGAGTACTTCAACAATGCCGAAGAAGTCGAGCAGGCGTTGATATCATCGTATGATGTTCTTGGTCAGTCCAAAGGTGCCAATCGGGCATTTGCCCCGCCGGTGCTTATTGCAGAGGCCTTGTCAGATGATGCATTTGGTGGTGGTCAGGATCCTGGAGATGGAGCGATTATCAACGAGTTTAATACATTCAGTTTCTCGACAAACAATGATATGCTCAGATCGCTTTGGGTGAGAGGGTATTTTGGTATCTACCGTGCCAATTTCACCATTGAGCGAGGTGAACTGCTCTTGAATGGAGAGGAGGCTGATCTGGTACGTGAGTACATCGCCGAAGCCCGTTTTCTCAGAGCCTATTTCTATTTTGAACTGGTTCGTTTCTTTGAAAATATTCCTTTGATTACAGAGGTAGCCACCAGTATATCAGAATCCAATCAGCCTCAGGCTGACCCATCGGATGTCTACGACCAAATCGCTACAGATCTGGTCTTCGCTATCGACAACTTACCCGAACGCATCAGCAGTGCCAGGGTATCCAAGTGGGCTGCACAGGCTCTACTAGCACGAGCCTATCTATTTAAGAATGGAGTCTACGGAGGTGATATGGACACTGATGGAGTCACAGTGGACGATGCTTATTGTCTGACTCAGCTGGAGGAACTGATCACGAGCAGTGGTCACGATCTTTTAGGCAACTATGCGGATCTATGGTTGCCACAAAATGAATACAGCATCGAGAGCGTATTTGAGATCGCTCATGGTGATACTCCGATTTTGGGAGACTGGGGCAATGCTGAGGAACGAGTAGAAGGAAATATGGCAGCGCAGATGATGGGCCCACGAGCCTCCGGTTCTTCCAGTCTTTGGTATCGCGGCTGGTCCTATGGCATTGTGTCCAACAAATTGTACCAGGACATGCAGGGAGACCCGAGACTTGATGCCACGATTCTGACTGAAACTACGATCTTCGGCACTGGGGCAAACCTAAATACCGGAGCCTTTCAGCATACCGGGTATTTCAACAATAAATACACGACTCGAAATGAGAATAAGCCGGTTCAAGGTTCCCTGGAGCTTTTCAATACAACCAATATTCTGGCCATTCGATATTCAGATGTTTTGTTGATGGCAGCTGAGCTTGGACAGGACGTGAGTTACCTTAATGAAGTAAGGGCAAGGGTAGGTCTTGCACCACTTGGAGCGTACAGCGACGATGCTTTGTTCAACGAGCGAAGGATGGAGCTTTCAGGAGAGGGCTTAAGGTATTTTGATCTATTGAGACGCGGATTGTCGGTGGCAGAGCAGGAGTTGACGGTTAGTGGAGACGTTGGAGAATTTTATACCGGCACTCCTCTGGATATCTATGACGTGAGCTTTGATCCGGCAGCGAGAGGGTTTCTACCTATTCCCCAGGTGGAGATAGACCTGTCAAATGGAGTATTGGTACAAAACGACGGATATTGATAGTAATGAATCTAGTTAGGAATATAGCAGGGCCAGTATTTATGGTTCTGCTTTTTACAGCACTCTTTAGTTGTGAAAGTCCGTCTTCCAAAGACGGATCTAATTCAGCTTGGGATCAAAAGACAGACAGTGTTTTGCGTCTGATGACGCTGAAGGAGAAAATTGGTCAGATGAACCAGTATTCTACTGGATCTGAGATGACGGGGCCAGCAGCAGGCACCGGGAGTAGTGAGAAGCGATATCAAAGGTTTGTCAATGGAGAAGTGGGCTCGGTGCTCAATCTATTGGGTGCTGAAGAAACCTATAAGCTCCAAAAACTGGTGGTAGAAAAGACAAGACTGGGCATTCCTTTGATATTCTCTTATGATGTAATTCATGGTTACAAAACCATATTTCCGCTTCCACTGGCAGAATCAGCTTCATGGAATCTGGATTTGATAGAGCGAACCGCCAGCGTAGCAGCCAAAGAGGCTGCGGCCTCTGGCATTCAATGGACCTTCGCTCCTATGGTCGATATTTCGAGAGATGCCCGCTGGGGACGAGTGATGGAGGGTGCAGGCGAAGACCCGTTTTTAGGTGGAGAAATTGCCAAAGCGCGAATCAAAGGTTTCCAGGGAGATGACCTGTCGAGCGAACAGACCATTGCGGCTTGTGCTAAGCATTTCGCCGGATATGGTTTTGCTGAGTCGGGCAAGGATTACAACTCCGTAGAAATCGGAAGGAACACGCTTCACAATATGGTGCTTCGACCTTTTGAAGTTTCTGCAAAAGCTGGGGTAGCTACTTTTATGAATGCCTTCAATGAGTTGGACGGGATTCCCAGTACGGCCAATCAATTCTTGGTTAATGAGACACTTCACGGAAAGTGGAATCATGATGCTGTAGTAGTGTCCGATTGGAACTCCATTGGTGAAATCGTGAATCATGGTGTGGCTAAAGATGAGTACAGAGCCGCCGAACTAGCGGTCAAAGCCGGATCAGATATCGACATGGAAGCGGATGCTTACATTGAGAACTTGGAGCAATTGGTGCTGGATGGAAAAGTCAAAGAATCAACCATTGATGATGCGGTCAAGCGGATATTAAAGCTGAAATTCAAGCTGGGTCTGTTTGATGATCCGTACAAATACTGTGATGTGGAGCGAGAGAGAGCTACTTTGCTGCATGAGGATCATTTGAAGCTGGCTCGGGAAATAGCCACTGAATCGATCGTCTTGCTCAAAAACGAAGGAGACCTTCTGCCTTTGAAAGATCAAAAAAGAATAGCCGTCATCGGCCCTTTGGCAAAGGATAAAGATACGCCGATCGGCAACTGGAGAGGGCAGGCTGAAGCGAACTCAGCTATATCGTTCTATGAAGGATTAGAGAATGCGCTCGGTACGAAGGCCCAAATCCAATATGCTGAAGGTTGCAAGCTCTCCATCGGCCCCAACAATTTCTTTCAGGAATTGGAGATAGAAGAAAATGATCGGTCAGGGTTTGCCAAGGCGAAAAAAGTAGCGAGGAATGCAGAAATAGTCTTTATGGTCTTGGGCGAACCGGCTTTCATGTCAGGCGAGGCGAGGAGCAGGGCGGATATTGGCCTTCCCGGTCTTCAGCTCGAGTTGCTCAAAGAAGTGTATAGTGTGAATAAGAACATTGTGCTGGTTTTGATGAACGGACGTCCGCTGACCATTCCGTGGGAGGCAGACAACATACCTGCGATTTTGGAGACCTGGCATTTGGGTCTGGAAGCAGGGAATGCCATCGCTGATGTGATCACCGGTAGGATCAATCCGTCCGGTAAGCTCCCCATGAGCTTCCCTCGGGCGGTAGGACAGGTGCCGATCTACTACAACCATCTCAACTCCGGCAGGCCGACCAGCAACGAGGTGTTTTATGTTCATCATATGGATGTGGATAAGACACCCCAGTATCCGTTTGGATTTGGGTTGAGCTACACTTCGTTTGAATACGCCGATTTGATGGTAGAAAGTAGCGACGACAAGATTATGGCAAGCTTCTCACTCACCAATAACGGTAAGTACGCGGGCAAAGAAACCGCTCAGCTATACATTAGGGATCTGGAGGCAAGCGTATCCCGACCGGTCAAGGAATTGAAGGCCTTCAGGCGGGTAGAACTAGCTGAGGGCGAGTCAAAGAAAGTAAGTTTTACATTAACAAAAGAGGACCTTTCATTTTACAACACCTCCGGAGAGCGGATTTTCGAACCGGGTGAGTTCGAGATTTTCGTCGGGGGCAGTTCACAGGAGACAATATCTAAGGTTATAGGGCTTTAATCTGGATCGAGTGTTAGAACTTCGTGATGAGGGCTTAAGTGACAATAAATCAGGAAGTTTTGTCGAATTCAGCATAGCATCGCTATGGTTAATTCGAAAAGCTTATTCATCTGGCTGATTTGAAGTCAATTAAGGCCGGAATAGATTTTCTAACTCTTGATCCAGATTGGGTGGTTTTAAGTCCTTTCTAAAAAGCCGGGGAGTTTTCTTTCCGGCTTTTTTTACTCATGGGTTTGCCAATTATGTCGTATCTCTTTTAATTAAGTAGGTGTCCAAAACCACGTTTTGATATGATATCGGTTTAGGGTCTTTTTGATCTTGTTTTTCAATCTCATGAATGAGTAATTTGACAGAGGTTTCGCCAATTTCATAACCTGGTTGATGTATGGTACTTAATGGTGGTCTTGATATTTGTGCTATTTGCGAATCACTAAACCCAACGACTTTTAGTTCGTTTGGAATTGAAATTTCTAAGTCTTGAGCCGCCCGCAGAGCGCCTGTGGCAACCTGATCCGTTACCCCAAATATTCCATCAGGAGGATTTGGACCCACCAATAATTTTTTGCCAAATTCATATCCCTCTTCCAAAGTCACGTCCTTGCATTCTTTGACCAGATTGGGGTCGAATGGTAGGTCGTAATTTTTTAGAGCCTTGCGATATCCATTAAACCGTCCTCTTGAGTTAAGCGGTTGTTTTGGACCTCGTATGTGGGCTATTCGTTTGCAACCTTGTTTAATAAGATGCTCGGTGGCCGTGTAAGCACCTTGTTCATCATCAATAACTACCTTATTACAATTAAATCCGTCAACGACCTTGTCAAACATCACGATTGGTATTTCAAATTCTTTGAAAATGTCGAAATGGTCTGTGCTATCAGTCTCATTCGAGAGAGAGACTAGTATTCCATCTACTTTGTTTACAAACAATAGATGGGCTTGTTTCTTTTCTGATTCCAATGAGTTATTCGATAGAGTTATGAGAACCTGATAGCCTTGTTTCTCTGCATAATTCATAATCCCCTTAATCACATTTGAAAAGAAAAAATGAACAATCTCCGGGATGATCAGACCAATAGTAAAGGACCTATTCCCTCTAAGTGCAAGTGCCTGTGTATTGGGTTGGTAATTAAGTTCTTTGGCAAGCTCTCGGACCGCTTGTTTTGTCTCTGCACTAATGTCAGGATAGTCCTTTAAAGCCTTGGAAACAGTGGTGACTGTAAAACCTAATTTTCGTGCGATGTCTTTCAGGGTAGTGCGGTGCTTACTCATACTTGAAATAAATCAATTTTAACCTTAAAATCACCTTTTTAATTTATAATCATTCTAAATTAAAAATTTATTTTTTACGAAAAGGATAACGTTAACGTTGTAGTTCGCATACAACGGTTTGGGTGCTTGTTTTTTAAAAATGAGCCTTCTAGCTTGGTAAAATGCTTTTGCGAACTAGGAGCATGAATTGATAGAATTGAACACTTAATACTAAAAATGATGATAAGACAAATACAACAATTATCTATGAGGCTGGGAATGAGAGGGTTCTTTACTCTGTTACTCACAGTCGGGGTGCTATCCACAGTGCTGGCACAAACGAAAATCTCAGGGGTTGTAAATGACAATGACAAACAACCGATGCCTGGAGTTTCTGTTTCAATTGAAGGAACCACCCAAGGCTCTGTAACAGATATCAACGGGGCGTACAGTTTTTCGACAGACCTTACTGGTGACCATACATTGGTGGTTTCATTTGTTGGGTTTAAGACAATCACAAAAACAATCACAACTGGTTCAGGGGATATTAGTAATTCTTTTGATTTAGAACTTGATGTAATTGGCCTTGATGAAGTAGTAGTAACAGGGGTAGTCAACCCAAAATCAAAATTGGAGTCGAGTGTATCTATATCTACGCTCAGTCCTGCACAGATAGAGCAATCTGCACCAAGGACAACAGCTGAGATATTTAGAACATTGCCCGGCTTTAAAGCAGAGGCGTCAGCAGGAGATGGAAATACAAATGTTACCGCAAGGGGTATTCCGATATCCGCTGGAGGATCAAGGTACGTACAACTTCAGGAAGATGGTCTGCCAGTCATGCTTTATGGTGATGTAGCTTTTGGTACTCAGGATCAATTTATACGCGCAGATAGAAATATCGATAGGATCGAGGCCATCAGAGGAGGATCTGCAGCTACTACCACTAGCAACGGGCCAGGGGGTATTATTAATTTTATATCTAAGAAAGGACAAACAGCGGGTGGTAGTTTTGGCACAGCTGTAGGTGTAGACTACAATTCGTTCAGAACAGATTTTGAATATGGAGCCCCCATCGGTGATGGATTATCGTTTCATGTTGGCGGTTTTTTCCGACAGGGAGAAGGACCAAGACGCGCCAACCATACTGTAAACAAAGGCGGTCAACTCAAAGCTAATCTTACAAAGAATTTCAAAAATGGTTCTGCAACTGTCTATTACAAAATGTTGAATGACAGAACAGCAGCGTACATGCCCATGCCTATACAAGTGACTGGTACGAATTCGGATCCGACCTGGAGTTCTGTTCCTGGGTTTGATGCAGTCTCCAATGGTTTGCAGTCTCCCAATTTTCAACAGAACTATGGTTTAGGACCTGATGGTAATGCAAGAAATGTAAGTATTACAGACGGAATTCATTCAAAAACTCAGGCTTTTGGAGCTTCTTTTGATTTTGACCTTGGAAATGGATGGACTGTAATAAGTAACACGAGGATGGCTTTTAATGGTGGAAGATTTGTGGCGCCATTCACTGCACAGGTCGGGCAGACATCAGATATAATAGACCCTATTGTCGTGGCTGCTGGAGATACTACGGCTACCGGGACTCCATCAAATTATACAATCAACAGGGTTACCTCAGGGACAACCATTAATGATACGGATAATGGATTGGCTCAGCGAATTCATTTATTTGACGTGGAACTTGAAAACTTCAATAACATTATAAGTGACACGAAATTGAGCAAATCATTTGATAATGGTATTGATTTAACAGCAGGCATATTTAAAGCCAATCAAAATATCGAGATGTCCTGGCTTTGGAATACCTACCTTATGGAAGTTAAAGAAGACGCGGAGCTGCTAAATGTCAATACAACCAGAGACATAACTGACAATGGGTTAGTCAACTATGGAGTGCCTCTATGGGGTAACTGCTGTACAGGTAAGTACAACACCAATTACGATGTAACGGCACCCTACCTCAATGTCGCAGCAGAAATTAATGAAGACCTCAACGTGGATGCCAGTGTGAGATACGATAAGGTAAGGGTGCGCGGAATGGTTACTCCCAGTCAGCAAGTAGCCAATATGGATGTGAATGGTAATGGAACAATAGATGCTTCGGAGGTGAGTGTGTCCAGAGTGAACAACAATGAAGCTGCCGTGGTAAGATACGATTATGATTATGTTTCTTATTCTGTTGGAGCAAACTATAAACTCTCGGACAACAATGCTGTATTTGCAAGAGTTAGTCAAGGACACGTAGGTAATGGCGAGCGTGCTACCTGGCATCAAGGAGGACCTTATCTGGAAAATGGTGCTCCTAAGAATTCTCTTTTTCAGGGCGAGATAGGTTATAAACACAGATTTGATGCAGGAGGATTTTCGGCTACAGCATTTTATGCCAAGACAGTAGAGGAAGCAGGTGTTGAAGCCACTACCCAAAGAGTATTAAGCAATGATTACAAATCTATGGGGCTTGAGTTGGAAGGAAGTTATCGAATAGAGGGATTTGACGTCAGGGGTATGATGACTTACGTCAATGCGGAAATTGACGATAACGACGGTAAAACCAATATCGGCAATACCCCCCGAAGACAGCCAGCACTTACATACAATTTACTTCCATCATATACCATGAAACAAGGGCATTCGATTGGAGTGAGTTTGATTGGCCAAACCAAGGCATATGCTCAGGATGACAATATGTTGGTGATGCCTGGTTATGCCATTGTGAACGCATATATCTCTGCCATGCTGTCCAAAGATCTGGTGTTTTCACTTAACGTAAATAATCTGACCAATACAATGGGAATAACGGAATCAGAGGAAGGTTCTATTGTAGAAGGACAAACCAATTATGTGAGAGCCAGATCTATCTCAGGTAGGTCCATAGTGGCAAGTTTGGTATTTAGTTTCTAATTAATTAAAACCGGAAAGGGTGGTGCTGAATCACTCTTTCCATTTCTCAGATCAGATGAATAACAAGGTCCAGTTGATCACCTACGCTGATAGGTTCGGAGGGAAGGGAATATCAGAAATTCATGAATTTCTAAATGAAAGGTTAGAAGGGGTCTTTGGTGGAACACATCTTTTACCCTTTTATTATCCAATAGATGGAGCAGATGCGGGATATGATCCCATTGATCATGCTAAAGTTGACAACAAAATAGGGAACTGGGATGAGGTGAAGTCCTTTGGAACAGAGTATCAAATAACAGCTGATTTGATAGTAAATCACATTTCCGCCGAGTCCAAAGAGTTTTTAGATGTCCAGAAAAAAGGACGACATTCGGAGTACTTTGATTTGTTCTTAACCAAAGAAAAGGTTTTCGGTGAAGAAGAATCTATTGGGGATATCAAAAAAATATATCGGCCCAGACCAGGTTCCCCTTTTACCAGTAAGGAACTATCCAATGGGGAGAAAATTAATCTATGGACAACCTTTACAAGTAATCAACTGGATATTGATGTTTCTCATGATTTAGGACAGCAATACCTCAATAAATTATTATCCATCTTTTGCGTCAATGGGGTCAAAATGATCCGATTGGACGCTGCAGGCTATGCAATAAAAAAAGCGGGAACGTCATGTTTCATGCTACCAGAGACCTACTCTTTCATTGAAGACATAACCCAAAAGTCAAACAATCTTGGAATGGAGGTTCTGGTAGAGATTCATGGCCACTTTTCGCTCCAGCTGGAAATAGCTAAAAAAGTCGACTATGTGTACGACTTTGCCTTGCCTCCATTGGTGCTGCACACACTATATACAGCTTCTTCGACTGCCTTGAAAACATGGTTTCGGGTAAGTCCAAAGAACGTAATTACCGTCCTGGATACCCATGATGGGATTGGAATTGTAGATGTAGCTTCAGATGGAGGTAAGGCAGGCCTGCTGGAGGCACAGGAGATAGATCAGCTGGTAGATGAAATACATGCCAGATCGAATCAAACAAGTGCCAGAGCGACCGGTGCCGCTGCTTCTAATTTGGATCTATACCAAGTCAACTGTACTTATTACGAGGCACTAGGAAAGGATGACCTATCGTATCTAATGGCGCGAGCGATACAATTTTTTTCACCAGGAATACCGCAGATATATTATGCCGGTTTTTTGGCTGCCGAGAATGATATGGAGCTTTTGGATGAAACCAATGTAGGTAGGGATATCAATCGGCCGTACTTTTCCTTTGAGCAGATAGAAGAACGACTTAACAAAACTGTTGTAGCTCAATTGATTCAATTGATCCGGTTTCGCAATGAGCATCCTTCGTTTTCAGGTGAATTTCTTGTTCAGGATACTTCTGACAAGGAGCTAGAATTACAATGGAAGAACGAGGAGGACTGGTCTGTTCTCAAAATTAATTTGCAGGCGAGAACCATGGAAATAAACTATGGAAATGGCGATGTAATGTCTAAATTATTCGGGTAATGGTGGGGCAGTCAATCAAAAAATCTAAAATGACCTTTGGAGCCATCTGGAATATGAATTTTGGCTTTTTTGGGATTCAATTCAGCTTTGGGTTGCAGCAGAGTAATATGAGCGCCATATATAGTTATCTTGGAGCCGATGCTGAAAACCTGGCCGTACTTTGGTTGGCAGGGCCTATTACAGGGCTCGTGGTCCAACCCATCATAGGTGCCATCAGCGACAATACATGGTCACCAAGGTTCGGTAGAAGAAAGCCTTTCTTTTTGATTGGAGCAGTTTTGGCGAGTGTCGCATTACTGTTGATGCCGTTTTCTTCAGCACTATGGATGGCAGCCAGTTTACTCTGGATATTGGATGCAGCCAACAACATTGCCATGGAGCCTTATAGGGCATTTATATCTGATAAACTGCCTCCTGATCAACATTCTTTGGGCTTCCTGATGCAGAGCTTTTTTACGGGACTGGGTACGACATTGGCCAATTTTACGCCTGCGATATTGGTGTCACTGGGCGTTTTGGCGTTGAGCGACAAAATGGGTAATGGTATTCCGGTTTTTACCTACTGGGCTTTTGGAATAGGTGCGATAGCCTCCATCACAACCGTACTATTTTCAGTTTTAACCACCAAAGAATATCCTCCAACGCCTGAGGAGCTTAAAAGAATACAGGATAGAAAGGCGCAAGGAAATCTGATTGGCAGTACAATTGAAGAGATTGTTGAAGCCATTCGGGATATGCCTCATACCATGAAAAAATTGATTCCTGTTCAATTTTTCACCTGGTTTGGTATGTTTTGCTATTGGCAATACATTACCCTGGCATTGTCCCAATCTTTGCATGGAACCATTGATCATACTACCGAGGCCTTTTCATCAGCACAGGTACTTACTGGGGAGATCAATGGTACCTACAATGTTATTTGTTTTTCCGTGGCATTTCTGCTCGTTCCATTAGCGACTAAAATAGGAGCTACCCGGGTACATTTTATATGCCTATTGCTAGGAGGTATCGGTTTAATAGGCATGCCATATCTGGATGATGGATTAGCTGTTGTGAGCCTTTACAATCCTTTGACAGGATCATCTATTTCAGTCACCCAAATTTATATGATCTCCATAGGGTTGGGGCTGACGTGGGCCTCGGCAATGGCCATGCCTTACAAAATGTTGGTCGGTGCAATACCACCTGAGAAGACCGGAGTGTACATGGGGATATTTAATATGTTTATCGTGATACCTATGGCCATCCAGATCTTCATGATGCAGTTTTTACTCTATGATCTACTGGGATCCAATCCGGTAAATGTGATCATTTTGGCCGGTCTATGCCTTATTGTGGGAGGGGTGTTCGCACTGTTCATCAAAGAAAGAGATTAGTATGAACGCCCTTGTTTTTGGAGAGGTTTTATGGGATGTCATCGATGAGGTGCCACATCTGGGTGGAGCCCCTTTGAATTTTGCAGCACATTGGGTTCAGATGGGAAATGAAGCTGCCATGATATCATCCCTCGGAAGTGATACGTTGGGTGATAGGGCCATAGAGCGCGTCGAAAAAATTGGCATTAACACATCTTTGATTCAGCGGACGGACAAGCCTACCGGATATGTGCCGGTGACCCTGTTCAACGGACAACCTGAGTATGAAATTGTAAAGGATGTAGCATTTGATCATATCCTGACAGAGGACCACTATCAAAACGAACCAGACTCTTATGATGTCTTTTATTTTGGTTCTCTAATTCAAAGAAATACAGTGTCAAGATCTGCTCTGCACGCGATCCTTGCCAGGCATCGGTTCAATCATCTCTTTTATGATGTCAACCTGCGGAAAGATTGCTATACCCAAGATATTATAGATTATTCACTACGTTATTGCACAATCCTAAAGGTCAATGAGGATGAGGTGGAAGTAATCAGTCAGATGCTTTTTGAGGAGTCGCTTGAGCCCAGAAAATTCTGTGAGCAGATTTGTTCATATTATAACCAAATAGAGCTTATAGTCATCACGGCTGGCAAATCAGGTTGCTATATATACTCGGATGGTGAAATAAACCACATATCTACCCAATCAGTCGAAGTAATAGATGCAGTGGGAGCGGGAGATGCCTTTAGCGCAGCATTTGTTCATTGCTACATTCGGACTTTTGATCGCAAAGAATCCGCCCGGGTTGCGAATGCAGTGGGCGGTTTTGTGGCATCAAACCGCGGGTCCATACCCGAGTATTCCGACGAAATTTTTTCACTAATCCGGGAGGCCACCCATTAAAATAAAGAAAGTAAATATCATAGATTCGATGAGAGGTTAGTGGTTTTCAGTCCTTTCTAAAAAGCCGGGGAGTTTTCTTTCCGGTTTTTTTTGTTGCTATTCAGGGAATGAAAGTCTCTGGCGCGCATTTGTAATGCGTGCCGGTCTAGACAGGGTATTTAAAATGCCCGGAATAAATTTCCATTATGGTCTGCTATTTTTTTGTCCAGTCCTGAAGCTAGTTGGAGACAACTCCAACAAGGGCAGGCGACCACATCCATGGTCTGTGGCACACAGATCATGTCAATTTTACCCTTGGTGCAAGAAGGTTTGTGCGCCACAAACCTTGGGAAAATTTGTCGTGAGATACCGTAGTTTGCGAACCAAAACTTAGACGAGAATAGGCTTAAAATACACACATTTTCAGACCGTTTCCCTCACATTTCCCCAAAAACCCAAAAATTCGTCCACAACCTCCCACATCCTACCACCATATCTAGAAACCTTGTTTATTCCCTGCATTCAAAGCTTTTGTGGGAAATGTGCGCCTGATTTTTACCCCTAAAACCCATAAAATTTCAATTTTCCCCAAAAAGTGGAAAAAAGTGGGGGAAAGTGGTTGGATTTTCCAAAAGTTGATTATGTTTGCTGTGGTGGTTTATATTTTTCTATAGCTCAATGGCTTTTTTTACAAGCGAATATGAGTGTAAGTTAGATGCTAAGGGCAGGTTGGTCTTACCTGCGAAGATTAAGGCTAATCTGCCCGAGGTGTCTAGCAGTCAACTCGTTGTAATGAAGGGATTCGATCCTAACCTCGTGATCTACACGATGCCTGAGTACAAGAAAATTCATAACAAATTCGCTTCGCTAAGCGACTTTGATGCCGCCCAGAGAAAACTGAAAAGAAACTTTTTTCGAAGTGTTGCGCCGGTAGAGTTGGATGGAGCTGGGCGTTTTCTCATTCCCAAGGTATGGATTGATCATGCAAAGCTGGAAAAGAACGTCACAGTCATCGGAACGGGAAACACCATAGAGATATGGAACCCGGACTTGTACGATGAGTATCTGATAGAAGACAGTGAAGAATACTCAGACCTGGCACAGAAATTCTTAGATGAATGAGTGAATATCACAACCCCGTAATGCTCGCCGAGTGTATCGAAGGGTTGGATATTGGAAATGACAGAATCTACGTCGATGTGACATTCGGAGGCGGCGGTCATTCAAAAGAAATCCTGAAACACCTCGATAATGATGGAAAACTTATAGCATTTGACCAGGACGATGAGGCCAGGGCAAATGCAGACTTGATAGAAAATCGTTCTTTCACATTTGTGCAATCAAACTTCAGGCATCTGAAAAAATACCTGAAGCTCCATGGTATCCGGCAGGTGGATGGGATTTTGGCGGATTTGGGTGTGTCGTCACATCAGATCAACGCAGCGTACCGGGGTTTTTCGACTCGCTTCGATGGGCCTCTGGATATGCGGATGAACCAAAGCCAGGAATTATCTGCCAAGGAAGTGGTGAATGGCTATGAGGAACCGGACTTGCATCGAATCCTCGGTCAATACGGAGAAGTGAGAAATGCCCGGACTTTGGCGCAAGCCATCGTGAGGTCGAGAAGCTCGCAGATCAATACCATACAGGAGTTTTTGACAGTCGTGAGGCCGCTGGCACCAAGAGGAAGGGAAAATAAGTACCTCGCCCAGGTGTTTCAGGCGTTGCGGATAGAGGTCAATGAAGAATTGAAAGCGCTCGAGGAGATGCTGCTACAGTGTGCCGACGTGATCAAGTCAGGCGGTAAGTTGGTCATCATGTCTTATCATTCTCTGGAAGATAGACTGGTGAAAAATTTTATCAATAAAGGAAAGTTTTATGGTGAGGTAGAGAAGGACCTATACGGAAACGAAATCAAGCCCTTCAAAGCCCAGACCAGAAAACCGATTACAGCCAGTAATAAGGAGTTAAACGAAAACAACAGGGCACGCAGTGCCAAACTGAGAATAGCAGTAAGAATTTAAAAACGACGATGGCTTCCAATACCTACAAATCCCAAACAGGTACCCGCTCAGGCAGGAGAAGCTTCTTCGCTCTACTCGAAAATGTGATCAACGTAGAAAGGATCTTTGACAAAGGCCTTCCCATCCAGTTTTTACTACCCATTTTATTCTCTACCATTCTCTGCATCATATACATAGGCAACTTGCACTATGCTGAGAAAAACATTAGAAAAATCAACAAGCTTCGGATCGAAGTAGAAGACCTGAGGGCGGACTACACCACGCTCAAAGCTGACTACATGTACACGAGCAAGCAATCCGAGGTAGCCAAAAAGGCAGCTGCTCTGGGATTGAAGGAAAGTGCCGAGCCTCCCAACAAAATCATACTATCCGATGCAGAATAGATCCTCCATATTACTCCGTGTGAGGGTCGCTTACCTACTGATCCTGTTGGCATCTGGTGCAATCATGTATCGGATTTTTGCTATTCAGAATATTGAGGGGGAAAAGTGGAAGAAAAAAGCCGAATCCATCGCTTTGCAATACCGCACCATCAAAGCGACCCGAGGCAATATCTACTCGGATAATGGAAGCCTGTTGGCTACTTCACTGCCATTTTATAAGGTGGCTTTTGATCCGTCTTTGGTGGACGAGAAGATTTACAATGCCAAGATCGACAGTTTGTCGTTATTGCTCTCAAGGCATTTCAAGGATAATTCCAAGTCCTATTATAAAAGGCGTATCAATGACGCTCGGTTGTCAGGAAGTAGGTATCTGGTTTTGAATCGGGACGAAATCAACTACCAGGCCAAGAAGGAAATGATGGACTGGCCCATCTTCCGAAAAGGGAGAATGCGGGGTGGTGTCATTTTCGAAAAGGTGGAAACAAGGTTTCGGCCTTTTTCCTATTTGGGCTATCGTACGATTGGTACCATCAACGATGAAGATCGTGGTGTGGTTGGTTTGGAGTATAGCTTC
Organism: Reichenbachiella sp.; assembly: GCA_965222305.1. Classification (GTDB taxonomy): domain Bacteria; phylum Bacteroidota; class Bacteroidia; order Cytophagales; family Cyclobacteriaceae; genus Reichenbachiella. Next base: position 2,315,474 of record OZ244943.1, on the reverse strand, counting down.
AACAAACAGCTGATGGGACGTGATGGCAGTGCCCTTTACCAGAAAATATCCGGTGGAAACTGGAAGCCGGTCTATGATGGTACGGAGGTCAAGCCTCAAAATGGATTGGATATAGTTTCCACGATCAACGTTGATTTACAGGACGTTGCGGAGCTGGCTCTGCTCAAGGCGCTTTACGCGAATGATGCAGATTATGGATGTGTGGTGGTGATGGAAGTAGAAACTGGTGAGATCAAGGCCATCTCTAACCTCAGCAAAAACTCCAACGGAGAATACTGGGAAAACTACAACTATGCCGTAGGCAGCCAGGGATCAAGAGAGCCGGGATCAACCTTTAAGTTGGCCAGCATGATCGCATTATTTGAGGAAACCCGTACAGGACTTTTGGACACCGTGGATACGGGTGAGGGAGAATATCAATTTTACGACCAAACCATGAAGGATCACAAGCCGGGAGGGTTTGGGAAGTTGACCGTCCAGGAGGTTTTTGAAAAGTCATCTAACATTGGAACAGCCAAGCTGATCGTGGATGAATTTGGTGACGATCCTGAGCGTTTTGTAGAGCACCTACAAAACATGGGCTTGACCAAACCCCTTGGTTTCCAAATGGTGGGAGAGGGTAAACCCTATATCAAACACCCTAAAGATTCTACCTGGAGTGGCGTGACACTGCCCTGGATGTCGCATGGATATGAACTGACCATGACGCCTTTGCATACCTTGACGCTATTTAATGCAGTAGCCAATGAAGGCCGCATGATCCAGCCAATCATCGTCAAAGAAGTGAAGTCAGCAGATAAGGTGCTGGCTAGGTATGAAACCCGAACCATCAGCAAAAAAATCTGTTCCGATAAGACCCTGGTCAAGGTTCGTGAAATGCTGGAAGGAGTCGTGGAGCGTGGTACTGCCAAAAATATCAACGATTCCTATTATACGATTGCGGGTAAAACTGGAACGGCAAAACATGTGGTCAATGGCCGATACACCAATAAATATTACACCTCGTTTGCCGGCTATTTCCCTGCTGAGTCACCCAAGTACAGTGCCATCGTGGTGATCGACAATCCGAAGAGATACAGAATATACGGTAGCGATGTGGCTGCCCCGGTCTTCAAAGAAATCGCCGACAAAATCTACGCTATTGATATGGAGCTGAATGATCCCTTCGTGGAGGAGCGGATCGCAGAGGGTGTTTTTCCAGTCATTCGCGCAGGTAATAAAGAGGAGCTTTCCATGATCTGCCATGAGCTGGGCATATCCAACCATTCCAAATCAGAACAAGAGTGGGTGAAAACAGAAATTGATAACAATTCCATTTCCTGGAAAGATGTGGACGATCGAGTAAAGCGGGTACCTGATGTACGGGGCATGACTTTGCGTGACGCTCTGTACTTATTGGAAAACAAAAAACTCAAAGTGGATTATGACGGGTTAGGCCGGGTAAGCGAGCAGTCACTATTGCCGGGCACGACCATCAATGGCCCCATGAACATAAAACTCAAATTAGGTGTCTAAGCTGCTAAAGGACATATTGTACAAAGTGAACCTGACTTCCGTATCGGGCGATATGAATCGTGAGATCACCAACGTGTGCTTCGATTCGCGTCAGGTGGTTGAGGGTTCCTTGTTTGTAGCGGTGAAAGGGACGCAAGTGGACGGGCATAAATTCATCGAGCAAGCGATAGAAAAAGGAGCCATAGCCATTGTTTGTGAGGAGCTTCCTGTTCTACCAAATGTAGAAGTCACTTATGCCGAAGTTCAAAGTTCAAGTGCTGCCTTAGGACAAATTGCTTCCAATTTTTATGATAATCCTTCTGAAAAATTGAAGCTGGTAGGGGTGACCGGTACGAACGGAAAAACTACGACTGTAACGCTTCTATTTAGATTATTCAAATCCCTGGGACATAGTGTAGGGTTGCTCTCCACCGTGGAGAACCGAATCAACGAAGAGGTCATCAAGTCCACGCACACCACTCCGGACCCGATTGCGCTAAACGCACTTTTGGATCAGATGGTGACCAAAGGTTGTCAGTTTGCTTTCATGGAAGTGAGCTCGCATGCCATTGACCAAAACCGGATCGCAGGATTAGAATACGCAGGAGCGGTGTTTATGAATATCAGTCATGATCACCTGGACTACCACAAGACCTTCGACCACTATATAGAAACCAAGAAGAAATTGTTTGACGGACTGTCGTCAAAGGCTTTTGCACTGGTCAACCTCGATGACAAACGTGGACAGATCATGCTTCAAAACACCAAGGCGAAGCAACGATCCTTTGGATTGAAGTTTTTGACCGATTACAAAGCGAGAGTCATTACGAACAGCTACCAGGGTCTGGAGCTGGATATCAACGGAAAGAGCGTATGGTTCCGATTGGTCGGTAAGTTCAATGCCTATAATCTATTGGCGGTTTTTGCTGTTGGAGATCTTTTAGGTGAAGACCCTGAGGAGGTACTGATGATGCTTTCCGGATTGGAAACGGCACCAGGCAGGTTTGAGGTCGTAGATCCAAGCTCAGAGGTGATGGCGCTGGTGGATTATGCACATACGCCAGATGCTTTGGAAAACGTGTTACAAACCATCGACGGCATCCGCACGGGTAATGAAAAAGTAATCACTGTAGTAGGCTGCGGTGGGGATCGGGATAAGGCCAAACGTCCTGTTATGGCTTCAATAGCTGTGAAATGGAGCGATAAGGTGGTCTTCACTGACGACAACCCACGAACGGAAGACCCAAAGAAAATTATCCAGGAAATGATGGGTGGGGTAGGCAAGTCCTACATGAGAAAAGCACTGATCATCCAGGATCGCAAGGAGGCGATCAAGACCGCCTGTTCGATGGCAGAGGATGGAGACATCATACTCGTGGCAGGCAAGGGCCACGAAAATTATCAGGAAATCAATGGAGTCCGATACGAGTTTGATGATCGGCAGGTGCTGAGGGAAATGCTGGAATTATTTAGAAACTAACTGACGATGCTGTACTACCTATTCGACTATCTCGACCAAAATTTTGATCTCGCCGGAGCAGGGGTGTTTCAGTACATCACCTTCCGTGCAGGGGCGGCTATTGCGTTGTCTCTTTTGATCACGATTTTCTTCGGCAAGGGCATCATCGGTATGCTGCAAAAGAACCAAATGGGCGAGACGATTCGGGATTTAGGCCTGGAAGGTCAGTTGGCCAAAAAAGGCACACCCACCATGGGAGGACTCATGATAATTGCAGCAATCGTGATCCCGACATTGCTTACGGCTCGGTTGGACAATATTTATGTAATTCTGCTTTTGGTGACAACCCTTTGGATGGGTGGGATCGGCTTCATCGATGACTACCTCAAAATCAAGAAAAAGAACAAAGAAGGGCTTTCCGGCAAGTTTAAGGTGTTTGGGCAGATCGTGATAGGTCTTGTGGTAGGTGCTACGATGGTTTGGCATCAGGATATTTTGGTAAGAAATTTTGATGCATCGGACATTCCACTAACTGAGACTGGTATCGAGAATATGACCTATCAGGATGTGAAAAGCACGATCACTACAATCCCGTTCGTCAAGGATAACGAGTTCGATTATCAGTGGTTATTGCCTTCGTTTCTGCACGATTTTACTAACATACTGTACATCATCGCGGTGATTTTCATCGTGACGGCCGTGTCCAACGGCGCCAATATCACTGACGGTCTGGATGGTCTGGCAGCGGGGACGTCGGCTATCATTGGGATCACACTGGCTGCCCTGGCTTATGTATCCGGCAACGTCATTTTCTCCGATTACCTCAACATCATGTACATCCCAGGTACGGGTGAAATGGTGATTTTCGCTACCGCGTTTGTGGGGGCTTGTATAGGCTTCCTTTGGTACAATTCTTACCCTGCTCAGGTATTTATGGGGGATACAGGTAGCCTATCCATTGGCGGAGTGATAGCCGTGATGTCACTGTTGATAAGAAAAGAGCTTTTGATCCCGATCCTTTGTGGAATCTTCCTAGTTGAGAACCTATCAGTAATCATCCAGGTGTCTTATTTCAAATACACCAAAAAGAAATACGGCGAAGGGCGCAGGATTTTCCTGATGTCGCCTTTGCACCATCACTACCAAAAGAAAGGAATCCACGAAACCAAGATAGTGACCCGGTTTTGGACGGCGGGTATCCTATTGGCGATTCTCACCCTGGCAACCCTAAAACTCAGATAAATGGAAATGGATAAAAAACATACCGTAGCGATTCTGGGTAGCGGCGAAAGTGGCATGGGGGCTGTGCGCCTCGCAGTGAAAAAGGGCATCACCTGTATGCTTTCTGACTTTGGTGCTATAAGCGATGAGGACAAAAACGAACTAGTTTCTCTCGATGTGGCATTCGAAGAAAATGGCCATACACTGGAGCGACTGGCCGAATTTGACGAAATCATCAAGAGCCCCGGCATTCCCAATACCGCTCCAGTCATTCAGTCACTGAAGGAAAAGGGTGTTCCGGTCATTTCAGAAATCGAATTTGCCTCAAGGTTTACCAATGCAAAACTCATAGGGATTACCGGTAGCAATGGTAAGACCACAACAACACTTTTGACGACTCATCTCCTGAAATCATCCGTATTGGATGCAGTCTCAGCGGGCAATGTAGGCAACAGCCTTTCCAATCTCCTGGTCGAAGGGGATCATGAGATCATTGTCATTGAACTGAGCAGTTTTCAGTTGGATGACATCAAAGACTTTAACGTGAATGTGGGTGTGATACTCAATATCACCCCGGATCACATGGATCGGTACGAGCACAGCATGGACAAATATGCGGATGCGAAATTCCGGTTGACCGAAAATATGTCTCCCGAAGATCTTTTCATTTATAACACCGACGATCCTGTCGTAAGAAGCAGGGTCAAGGACATACCAGCACGATTACAGACTATTTCGGGACATTCGAAAAGTACCAAAGGGGCCTACTATGATGAGGGCCACCTGGTACTTGAGAATGACACAGACATGCAAGTGCTCACCACGCAGGAATTGCCACTCCTAGGTAAGCACAATCATTACAACCAAATGGCGGCTGTATTGGTGGCCATGGAAATGGGTGTTTCGTTCACCGCCATTTACCAGGGGCTTTTGACATTCAAAAACGCACCACACCGAATGGAGATTGTGGATGAAATCAGGAAGGTCGTTTTTATCAATGACTCGAAGGCTACCAATGTAGATTCAGTCTATTACGCACTGGAGGCATTGGATCAGGACATCATCTGGATTGCAGGTGGGGTGAACAAAGGAAATGACTACAGCCAAATAAAATCCCTGGTTACTCAGAAAGTCAAAGGCATGGTGTGCCTGGGTAAGGATAATGCTCATCTGATCGATGAATTTGAGGATGTGGTAGACAACCATGCTGAGGTGACGAATGCTGAAATGGCGGTGGCCACAGCCTATCTGATGGCTGACCCAGGAGATACCATATTGCTTTCTCCGGCATGTGCAAGTTTTGACTTGTTCAAAAACTATGAAGACCGTGGCGACCAGTTCAAAGCGGCAGTAAAAGAATTGAAGGAGGCAGAAAAAATAGAATTGGCGAAAGCATGATCAAAGAGTGGCTCGATAGGAATTTGAAAGGAGATCCGGTGATTTGGTTCATCGTGTTCGCTCTGTCGGTATTGAGCATACTGGTGGTCTATAGTGCTACAGGTACACTTGCGTACAACCGAATGGAGGGCAATACCGAGCATTATTTGTTCAAGCACGCTGCTTTGGTGATGCTGAGCTTCCTGGCGATGTGGGTAGCCCATCGTATTGATTATCGCTATTATTCGAAGCTTTCTAAACTGGCCTTGATCTTATCAGTGCCTTTGCTATTCATCACATGGAAGTTTGGTGTAAGCATCAACGAGGCCTCCCGATGGATTACAATTCCATTTATAGGACTGGGTTTTCAGCCTTCGGATTTGGCCAAGTTTGCCTTGATCGTGACGCTGGCGGCGATGCTCGCCAAGAAACAGGACAGCATCAAAGACATTAAAGAGTCGCTTATCCCGATGCTCTTGTGGATCGGGGTGATCTGCGGATTGATTGCCATGACAGATTTATCGAGTGCAGCACTGCTGTTTGCAACGTGCATGTTGGTTATGTTCATCGGTCGTGTGCCTGTACAATACCTGGCTATGCTGGTTCTGGTGGGTGTAATAGCGGGTTCAGCAGCCCTGGCCATCGGACAAAGGGGCGAAACAGCCATCAGCCGGGTGGAGGATTTTATCTCCAAAGAGGAAATCCCATTCCAGGCAGAGCAGTCCTATATCGCTATTGCGAATGGCGGTCCCTTGCGTTTCGCACCGGGCAAGAGCCAACAAAAGAATTTCTTACCTCATCCCTATTCGGATTTCATTTTCGCCATCATCGTCGAAGAGTATGGCATGGCTGGAGGACTGTTAGTGCTGTTTTTGTATCTGGCATTACTCTATCGAGGCATGCGATTGGTGACCTATAGCGAAAAGACGTACGGCGGGCTATTGGCAGCGGGACTGAGTTTCACGCTGGTGCTACAGGCATTAGTGAATATGGCCGTAGCAGTAGGCTTGGTGCCGATTACAGGTTTGACGCTTCCACTAGTGAGCATGGGAGGAACCTCGCAGCTCTTTGTGGGCGTGGCGATTGGGATCATATTGAGTGTAAGTAGAGGAGAAATTGAAGAGTTCGGAGCGGGCTTTGTGAATAAAGTTAGGTTAACGGCATGACAAGGCAGGGGACATATAGAATTATGATCAGTGGAGGTGGCACAGGTGGCCATATCTATCCTGCCATTGCCATTGCCCATGCGCTCAGGGCTGAGCACAAGGACACGGAGTTCTTGTTCGTCGGGGCGAAGGGCAAAATGGAAATGGAAAAAGTGCCGGAAGCAGGGTTTGAAATCGTAGGCCTTTGGATCAGTGGGATTCAGCGCAGACTGACCCTTGACAATCTATCCTTTCCGTTGAAGCTGGTTTCCAGTATTTGGAAATCCTTCAGACTCCTAAAGAAATTCAAGCCCCATGCTGTGGTAGGCGTGGGTGGCTATGCCAGCGGCCCGATGCTTTATGCTGCAAGCAAGAAAAATGTCCCAACGCTGATTCAGGAGCAAAATGGATTTGCAGGTCTGACCAACAAATGGCTGGCCGGAAGCGTCGATAAGGTTTGCGTGGCGTACGACAAAATGGAGCGGTTCTTCCCCTCTGAAAAGATTGTAATGACCGGCAATCCGGTACGTACTGACATTGTAGATGCCAAAGAAAAAAGACTGGAAGGGCTTTCTCATTTCGGCTTTAGAAGTGATAAAAAGACCCTCTTGATTTTGGGTGGAAGCCTGGGAGCAAGGACGATCAACGAATCGATTGTTTCAGGAATCGAAAAGCTGCTGGAGCAGGATTATCAGGTGCTTTGGCAGACGGGCAAATTCTACATCGACGAGATGACTGAAAGAGTTGCCCACATTGATTCGGCCAATCTGCGAGTGATGCCTTTCATCAAAGAAATGGAAAAGGCCTATGCTTCGGCTGATGTGGTCATTTCCCGCGCAGGGGCATTGTCGATCTCAGAACTGTGCCTTGTAGGCAAGCCGGTGATTTTCGTGCCTTCACCCAACGTGTCGGAAGACCACCAAACCAAAAATGCCCTGGCATTGGTAGAGAAAGAGGCAGCTGTGATGATCAAAGATGCGGAGGCCAGGGACAAGCTGATCGATGAGGTGATTGCCCTGATGGGTGATGAGCCTAAGCAAAAGGAGCTAAGCGTCAATATCGAAAAGCTGGCCAAACCGAATGCGGCCAAAGACATAGCAAAAGAAATCTTATCCATGATCCAATGAATTTAGAAAAGATACATAGCGTCTATTTTTTGGGAATCGGGGGGATCGGAATGAGCGCCATTGCACGATGGTTCAATGCCAATGGTTATGAGGTGTCGGGTTATGACAAGACCGCCACACAGCTGACCCAAAGCATGGAGGAGGAAGGAATCAAAATCCACTTTGAAGATTCCATAGACAACATTCCTGAAAAGGTAAAAAGCGACCTGGCAGGCTCGATGGTGGTGTACACACCAGCCATTCCAAAGGATTTGAAAGAGTACAACTACTTCCTCGATCAGGGGGCAGAGGTGTACAAGCGTTCGCAAGTTTTGGGGTTCCTGACAGAATCCAAATACACGATAGCGGTGGCTGGTACGCATGGCAAAACCACTACCTCGTCCATGATAGCTCATTTGCTGAAGGCCTCAGGCGTGGATTGCTCAGCATTTGTCGGTGGGATCATGACCAACTACAACTCCAACATCCTGATTGGGGACAAAAACGAAATCATCGTGGTGGAAGCGGACGAATTTGACCGATCCTTCCTCACGCTACATCCTGATGTGGCGATCATTACTGCGACCGATGCGGATCATCTGGATATTTATGGCTCTAAAGATTCGTTGAAAGATTCCTTCCGGGATTTTGTCGGCAGGATCAAGCACGATGGCAAATTGTTCATTGAAGAGAAAGCGGCCAAGGAGTTGGATTTGGTTGAGTTTAGCCACTTGTCGATCCGTACCTACGGCCTCAATGGCGGAGAAATTAAAGTTACCGATCTATCCATTGATGATGGTAAGTTCAAGTTTAAGATCGCCTCCAAGGACCTTAGAGATGAGTTTGAATTGGCGATGCCCGGCTATCACAATGTCTCCAATGCGTTGGTAGCTCTATCAGCGGTAAGAGAATTTATTTCTCAGCAAAAGGCATTGGTGGAAGGATTGAAATCCTACAGAGGCGTCAAGAGAAGATTTGAATACATCATCAAGGAAGACGATTTGGTGTTCATCGATGATTATGCCCATCACCCTGACGAGATCAAGGCTTTGCTTGAGTCGGCCCGGGCGATGTATCCTGACAAAGAAATTACCGTGGTGTTCCAGCCGCATTTGTTCTCCCGTACGAGGGACTTCATGGACGGATTTGCAGAAAGCCTGAGTATGGCAGACAAAATCGTGTTGCTGGACATTTACCCGGCAAGGGAAAAACCGATAGAGGGCATCACCTCCGATGTGATCAAAGACAAAATCAAGAACAAAGTAGTCGTGCGCCACAAAATGGAAGACGTGCTGGACTATTTCGATAAAGAAAAGCCCCAGGTGCTCCTCACAGTAGGGGCAGGGGATATTGACACTTTGGTAGAACCGATAAAAAATAAGTTGCTGTTGTGAAAAGGTGGTTGACACACATATGGACAACTTCTAAATACGGACTGGTGCTGTTCGTACTCGCCGTGATCATTGGCTTTACCAATGCCCGGTTGGGTGATCGCAGGATCAATGGTGTATCAGTGACAGTTGACAATCAGTTCGAGAATTACTTCATCGATCAGGAAGATGTGCTCGCTTTAGTCAATGCCGAGAACAAAGACTATTTGCTGAATAGCAATCTTGGCGCACTGAACCTCAAAGAACTTGAATCCCGAATCGAAGGGCACCAATTCGTGAAAGATGCCCAGGCCTACATTGACCTGGAGGGCAACTTGAGCATTGACGTACGTCAAAACCGTCCGATCGCACGAGTGATTAACCCTGATGGAAACGACTATTACATCGGTACGGAAGGGGATATCCTACCTGAGTCGCAGCACTACACGGCCCGTGTGATCATGATCCAACTCAAGGACATGAATTGGCTGCCTGAGTACACGCTCCTTGATGCTAAGCAAGGAGAAAAGATGATGGGACTTATTCGGTTCATCTTGGAAGATGAATTCTGGAATGCACAGATCGCCGGGATCGTGGTGCACAAAGATTTGCAAATAGACCTGATGCCCCAGGTGACCAAGCAGGTAGTGGAGTTTGGTCCGATGGAGGATATCGATATGAAATTCAAGAAACTCAAAACTTTTTATAAGCAGGTATTACCCTACAAAGGCTGGAATGCCTACGATACGGTAAGCCTGAAATTTAAGAATCAAATTGTCTGTAAAAAATAAATGGTATGGGAACGAACGATGAAATAATTGTAGGTCTTGACATTGGCACCACGAAGATTTGTGCCATCGTCGGGAAGAAAAACGAGTTTGGTAAACTAGAGGTGCTCGGGATGGGCAAAGCCGTCTCTGACGGAGTGATCCGGGGTATCGTCACCAACATCGACAAAACGATCAACGCGATCAAAAAGGCTGTCACCGAAGCAGAGGAACAGTCAGGTATCGACATTCGCGTGGTGAATGTAGGTATCGCCGGACAGCACATCCGCAGCTCGGTACACCATGGCTCGATCATCCGCGATTCGAGCGATGATGAGATTACGTTTGAGGATGTAAACCGACTGACCAACGACATGTACAAGATTGTGATCCCCCCGGGGAGTGAGATCATCCATGTCATGCCGCAGGACTACACCGTGGATTACGAGGCAGGCATCAAGGACCCAGTTGGAATGTCGGGTGTTCGTTTGGAAGCAGACTTTCATGTGATTACGGCACAGACCAATGCCATTCAAAACATCAACAAATGCGTACAGCGAGCAGGCCTTGAGGTGGAAAATCTTGTATTGGAGCCATTGGCGTCAAGCCTCTCAGTGCTAAGCGATGAAGAGAAGGAAGCCGGTGTGTGCCTGGTGGACATTGGGGGTGGTACCACAGACATTGCCATTTTCCATGAGAATATCATCAGACATACCTCTGTGATCCCATTCGGAGGCAATATCATTACTTCAGACATCAAGGACGGCTGCAACGTGCTGAACCATCAGGCGGAGTTGCTAAAAACCAAATTTGGACAGGCACTGGCTGAGATGGCCAACGAAAATGAGATCGTATCCATACCTGGTCTCAAAAACCGTGATCCAAAGGAGATTTCTGTGAAGAACCTTGCTCGCATCATCGAGGCTCGAATGGAAGAGATCATCGAGATGGTTCATACCAAGATCATTACCAGCGGATTTGAGAACAAGCTGGCCGGGGGTATTGTGATCACCGGGGGTGGTTCTCAACTGGTATCGATCAAGCAGCTATTTGAGTACATGACGGGGCTCGATGCTCGCATCGGCTTCCCCAATGAGCACTTGGGCAAAAGCAAGATCGAAGCAATCAAGAGCCCGATGTATGCTACTTCGGTTGGATTGGTGCTTTGTGGGTTCAAGGCACTTGATGATCGTGAAAATCGCTACCTGACTGACGATGCGATTGTGCGCGATTATGATAGAAGAAAAAGAGGAGGCAAAGCCTCAGACAATATTTTGAAAAAGATCCTGGAGAAAACCAAGGGGATCTTGATCGACGATTTTGAAGACGGAAACTAAGAACGAGAGTTCGGAATTAAAATTTAATGACTATGACAGAAGGTACATTTAAATTCGACATGCCGGCTCACCATAAATCAATAATTAAGGTGATAGGCGTAGGTGGAGGCGGCAGCAATGCGGTCAACCACATGTTTAACCAGGGGATCACTGGGGTAGATTTCATCGTGTGCAATACAGATGCACAAGCGTTGAATACCAGTCCGGTACCCAATAAGCTTCAGATAGGGGTGAACCTCACTGAAGGGCTCGGCGCAGGAGCCAATCCTGAAAAAGGAAAGCATGCCGCGCTCGAAAACAAAGAAGAAATACGAACGATGCTGAGTGAAGACACCAAGATGGTCTTCATCACGGCAGGAATGGGAGGTGGTACCGGTACCGGGGCTGCACCTGTAATCGCCCAGGTGTCCAAGGAATTGGGCATCCTGACGGTGGGTATCGTGACCATGCCGTTTAAGTTTGAAGGGAAAAAGAAAATGGCTGCCGCACAGGCTGGAGCCGATGCCCTCAAAGCGAGTTGTGATACGGTACTGGTGATTTTGAATGATAAACTGCTGGAGGTCTTTGGCAACTTGTCGTTGAACCAGGCATTCGGTCAGGCAGATAATGTTTTGACCACTGCAGCTAAGGGCATAGCAGAGATCATCACGGTTCCGGGTTATGTCAACGTGGATTTCGAAGATGTCAAGACTGTGATGATGGATTCCGGTGGAGCCGTGATGGGTTCTGCGGAGACAACTGGTGAGAGCCGTGCCATCCGTGCAGCAGAGGAAGCAATCAACTCGCCACTGCTCAACAATCAAAACATCAAAGGTGCGGAGAAGATACTGTTGTCCATAATATCTGGTGACAAGGCGGAGCTTAAAATGGACGAGCTAACCGAAATCACGGACTTCATGCAGGAGATCGCTGGCGATGAGGCCGAGGTGATCTTTGGTCATGGTGTTGATCCTGAATTGGGCGAAAGCATCCGCGTGACGATCATTGCTACAGGTTTTGCTCCTGCAGTACCGGAGAAGCCTAAGCCTACACTCAAGCTAGATGACAATGGCCGAAAGGTGTTTGATCTGGAAAGGGACAACCAGATGGATCTGTTCAACGAAGAACCAAAGATTCATGCGGACGAGACTTTCGAGGAGGACTTTCAGCTCAAAATGAGGTCCTATGAGTTTCAAAAACCGGAAAGGGAAGAAGATTCAACTCCTGGAAAACAAGTTATGGAGGAAGAAGAGCAGGCTGAGTTTGAATTGGAAATGCGAGAATTGTTTCTCGAGTCCAAAGCGAAGCATGAGCCTGAGGACGAACCTTTGGAGGAATTGGAGGGAATGGCACACCAGCCTTCCAGGAAGATCCGGTTGATGGAGGAATCTGAAGAACGTCGTAAAAAACTCAACGGCATCTCAGAGGATCCTACCATGGACACTTCTGATTTTAAACAAAAGCTGGAAGTTCCGGCGTATCAGCGTCGAAATGTCAATTTGAAAAAGTCACCACTATCGTCAGAGAGCCTGGTGTCCCGATACAATCTCAACGAGGACAACGAATTGGGTAACAACCGCTTTTTGCATGATAATGTTGATTAGTCGACGGTCGACAGTGGACAGTCGACTGTAGGCATTTTAAAATATTTTCTGTCAAGTTTTCTTCTATGCGGGTTGGCATGACCTGTCAAATGATTGCCTCCCGCATATGTTGAAAATCATCCATCTTAGTAAACAGGTTACTTCATGTAACCTGTTTACTTTTTAATTTGGGCTTATGAAAGCCGAGTCAAAGCTCTTTACCGATTCGCAAGGAAACACCCTCGAATATTGCTTGTATGGGGAAGGGGAGAAATACCTTATTTGCTATCCCGGGTTTGGCGAGACGTACGAGAGTTTTGAGAAGCTTTCCTCAAGGCTGAATAATTATACCCTCCTAGCAATCAATCTATATTTTATTGGCTCGAGCCAAAGGAGTAAGCGCGGATTTCTGCGAAATGAAGAATGGCAGTCCACTCTTGGACAGCTGTTAGATCACCTGGGAATCGAACGATTCTCTGTTCTTGGATTTAGTCTGGGCGGGCGATTTGCCCTAAGCACATTTGAGGTTTTTTACGAGAGAATGGATCACATCCTATTCGCTGCGCCCGATGGGGTGTCGAAACGGTTCACCTATGAGTTGGCCACTTTTCCAGTGTTCTTTCGGCAGCTCTTTTGGGTGATGATGAAATATCCCAGGCCGTACTTTGTGATGGTGGATCTACTTGCAAAGATGAAGCTGATCAATACCTACTTGGCCAACTTTTCCAAGAGCCAGATGGGCGATGAACATACCCGGATGACCATCTATCGATCGTGGATCACTTTTAAGTATCTAAGAGTCTCACAAAAAAGGCTCCTTCGATTGATTGAAATGGGGACGACTCAAACCCTATTCATCTTTGGAGAGAAGGACAAAATCATTAGCCCTGTGCGGCATTTGTCCTTTATCAACAAACTTCAAAATAGAGATGTTCTCATTTTACCCTTTGGACATAATAGGCTGGTGGATAATGCAATAGAAGACATAAAGAAGGTTCTTGATTAAATCATATGAATATTATTTAAATAGGCCTTCGATTTATTATCGCTAACTTTGCACGGCATACAGTGATGCCCTCCGAGATGATTCCTACGGTAGCACTCCGGAATCAATACAATTACAAAACATGACATTTGAAAATCTTAAATTGATTGAGCCTATTTTAAAAGCGCTCAAGGAGAAGAATTACCTAACACCTACTCCCATTCAGGAGAAAACAATTCCATTGATCCTCGACAAGCGCGATGTGCTTGGCAATGCTCAAACCGGTACCGGCAAGACAGCGGCATTTGCCATTCCTGCTATACAGCAAATACAGCTGAGCGAAGCAGGTCAAAAAGGACGATGCCAACTTCGGGCACTAATCGTAACTCCTACCCGGGAGCTTGCCATACAAATTGACGAAAACATCAGGGAATACAGCAAACACACTTTTGTAAGACATGCGGTGATCTTCGGAGGAGTTAAGCAAAATCAACAGGTCAATCAAATTAAGAATGGGGTTCATATTTTGACGGCCACTCCAGGTAGGCTGTTGGATTTGATTTCTCAGGGTATTTTAAGCCTTGATACCGTCAAACTGTTTGTATTGGATGAGGCGGACCGGATGCTTGACATGGGATTTATCCATGACATAAAAAGGCTTCTTACCCTCCTTCCAAAGCAAAGGCAATCTCTGTTCTTTTCAGCGACTATGCCTAACAAGATTATTTCCTTGTCTCAAAGCATTCTGAATAATCCTAAGAAGGTTCAGGTCAATCCCGTGTCCTCCACTGCTTCTACCATTCAACAATTCGTTTATCTGACAAATAAAAAAAGCAAGCCTGAGTTGCTGCTCCACATTTTAGACAATGAGGACATCGAGCAGGTGCTGGTCTTTTCCAGAACCAAGCATGGAGCAGACCGAATTGCCAGAAACTTGAAAAAGAAGGACATTTCTTCTGCAGCCATTCATGGTGATAAAGCTCAGAACCAAAGACAGAAAGCCCTGACTAATTTCAAAGCGGGTGATGTAAGGGTTTTGGTCGCCACTGATATCGCCGCCAGAGGCATCGACATTGACAAGCTCAAATATGTCATCAACTACGATATTCCGAATGAATCTGAATCCTACGTTCATCGAATTGGCCGATCGGGTCGTGCGGGCGAAGATGGACACGCCATCTCTCTATGCGAACCAGAGGAATTGACCTATCTGGCGGATATTGAAAAACTGATTGGTAAAAAGGTTGAGGTGATCCGGGACAACCCTTTTCCTCAGACTGAAAAGCCCATGAACGAAGAGGAAAAGAAAGCTTTTGAAATCGAGAAGAAAAGAAAAAAGCAAGAGTTTTTCGCTAATCGAAACAAGAAACGACCTAAGTCACAAGGTAACTTCAGGAGAAGGTGATTTCTTATCAACTTAATTCTGACTGACGCAGGCACCGGAACGAAGATCTTCCAGGCTGGGAGTGAAGCCATTATTTTCATTGACGTAGGCGAAATCCTCAGTTGTGAACAAGTCGCTTTCCAGCGCACAATGGTTCATGAGATTGTCGTTTTCACTTACCAGGAGCCCCCCAAGCGTACTTATATTATCCAGGCCGTCAAGTGATGGCAGCTGGTCATTGTTGTATATGGATAGAGACAAACCGATACGGTTTAATTTACTGAGGTGCTCCAGGTTTTCCAGGGCCATATTATGCTGCAAATAGGCAAATCCTTCAATCTTTGTAAGATTTTGAAGCCCATTGAGATTCGTCAACTCCGACGTATATACAATGGCAAAAATATGAGAGACATTTTTCAGATCGATAAGCGGTGACAGATCGGTGATGTCACTTGGTTCTTCCGGTTGTCCACCTATTTCCAGCGTACCAATGATCGACTCATAGCCCTCGGCTCCAAATTCGTTTACCTCGGACTGTGTCTTGAGATAGATGTCGCCACGATATATTTTTAGTTCTTCCTCGCACCCGAGTAGAGCGCAGAGAATCAGTAGGTTAAGTAATTTTTTCATCTGATAAAACTAATCACTTAATTCCACTTTGGGCTCAAATGGATTTTCCGGGACCAACACAATCGGAAAATCCTGCCCAAATCCATAACTCCTTGGATACTGAGCCTCGCCCTTGTACAGCTCGGACAATTCGGGAACCTTGTCATTCAAAAAGGCACTCAATTCTTTAACGGTGATTTTTTGATCTTTTTTCCCGCCATCGGCCTCTCCACTGAGCCCGGCCAAAACAGCGTAGGTAAACAGCCCGTGACCCAATTCTTCAAACTCCGTGGCAAATTGCTCTGAACTACTAGCGGTCAGCCAGAAGGTACCCGTACTCCGCGCCAATTGTGCGATGGCTTTTTCTTCGGCGTTACCGCGCTTGGCGAGCATATCCGCCATGCCGCCTGACTGACAGGCATCCAGTACATACAGCTGCTTTTGGGCTCGTACATCCATAGAGAAGTCCTTGAGGTCCTCCCCGGAAATAGCGAGTTCACGTAGCTGTCCATTGTCGCCGTACAGTTGTGTCACCCCATGGGGCACGATGTAAAACTTGGGTACGTTTTCCTCGCTCATCACGCCATGTCCTGCGTAGTAAAACACAAAAACATCCTCTTCAAACGCCTGTAGGCTGATCTCCTCAAAGGCACTGATGAAATTCTCCCTTGTGAATTTGTCGTCCTTCAGGTAGATCACGTTTACCTCGTTGAACATAGAAAGGCTCGTTTGTTCCACCCTCTCTTTAAAGGCTGTCGCATCGGCTATGGCATAGTTTAGGTTGTATTGAGGGTTTTTATATTGGTCGATGCCTACCACAAGCATATGAAGGTTAGAGGCTTTCTTCAAACCCTCGTACTCTATATAAATCTGATCAGGGAGGCTTTCTGTCTTTTGGTCATTGAGGGCAGTCACTTTGATTTCATTCGTGCCGTTGCTTAGCACCAGGTCAAAATGGTGTAGGTTTTCAGCATTCCGAAACCCTCTTTGTGCCGTGTTTACCAGCTTGCCGTTGAGGTACACCCGGATCTCGCCAATTCCCCCTCCCTGGTCTTTGACCTCTACTGTCATAGAGACCTCTTTCTTTTTCACATCCGTACCGTCCATAGGGTTGAGGATTTTGACCAGGGGCGGTAGCTCCAGGTCTTCGATGTTCATTTCTATACGAGGGGTAAACTTCTGATCGAGGATCTTGGCAAGCAGGTTTGGAGTATAAAAACTCTCGAAGTAGCTCTCCAGCGGAATGACATTCATTTCGTCCACGATGTGCAATTTGTCAAAAGCATCCTGGGTGCCGTCAAACTGTCCGTTGGGCGTGTAGATAAGCCACTTATTGTCATCCGAAGAAAAGTCGATCAACGTCGCTAGTAGATCCCCCGTGATCGCGCTCCATATTTTAATGCTCTGATCGTGGCTTTGCGAAAAGACAAATTCTCCATTGGAACTAAAGCTCACCTTTGCGATGGCATCCAGGTGCCCTTCGAGGACAAATACTTTCTCCCCGGTTTCAGCATCCCAGATTACGACATTCCGGTCCATGCCCCCTGAGAGTAGGAGGGTTCCGTCTTTTGACAGATCAAGGCTTGTGATGCCTACCTCATCGAAAAAAGATCGTGAAAAGATGCCGTGCCCGTCAAGGGTCTTGATCAACTTGTTTTCATTGAGGTTCCAAATTTTGATCGTATTGTCAAAGCTCGCTGAATATAAGCGCCCGCCATCCGGGGAAATCTTTACAGCGGACACACCACTGTCATGACCAGACAATCCCGCAATAAGGGAATCTTTCTCCAGGCTCCAGATTTGAATGATGCCTTTTTCACCCCCATGGATACCCCCACCGCCTACAGCCAGGCTTTTACCATCTGGCAGGAAATCAATCGAATAAACGCCTGAGTTTCTGGAGTGCTCCAGGGATTTGAGTTTTCGCCTCGTGCTGATATCCCATAGATCAATATCGTTGGAATGGCCTGTGACGAAATATTTGCCATCCGGCGAAAAAACGGCCGGCAATTCAGTCCAGACATTACCTTCCAGGAACGGCTTGCCGAACGAACCAATCAGATTACCACTCCGCACATCCCAAAGACCGATGCTGTTCATGTATTCACTCGACTGGTGCTTGTTGATGGTCACAAACCGCTGACCATCGGGCGAAAAGGCGGTGGTTCGGACGCTGCTCATTTGAATCTGGCGCTTGATCATTCCCCTGCTCACCTCCCAAATTTTCAGGGCTTTGTTGCCCACACCGGCGATTATTTTTTTACCGACCGGTGAAACCGCCATGGGTACCTGGTTGTCGATATGCACATCCTTGCTGAGTACCTGGTTTGGCTTGCTTTGTTCAAGATCCCAGACATTGATGGCATCGTCATCACCGCAGGACACCAGCCATTTTCCGTCAGGGGAAAACTCCAAATCATTTACAAATGATCCCTGTTGTACCTTGTAGACCTGTTGTCCGGTGTTTAGATTCCACACCCTGATTGTGTTGTCATGGCTGCCGGATGCCACAAAATTGCCAAAGGAAGAATATGCTACGGCTGTCACGGGCCATTCGTGCTCTTCAAATGTTTGCACCACATGACCGGAGGTAATGCTCCATATCCTGACCAGGTGATCCATGCTGCCCGACAGGATATATTCGCCATCCGGCGAAAAGTCAATTGAACTGATGGCATCGGATTTGTCCCCTCCAAGACTCAGGGAAAAATACCGCAGGGAATTGATCAGGTCACCCGAGCGGGTATTCCACAGCCGGATGGAATTGTCGTCCGATCCTGAGGCGATCATCCGGCCGTCGGGTGAAAATTTGACGGTGTTGACTGGTGCCGAGTGCCCCTTTAGCGAGTGGATTTCCAGTGCCGTGACAGGATCCCAGATTTTGACGGTTTCATCTGAGCTGGCCGATACGACCAGCAATCCATCCGGTGAATAGTCCACGGCATTTACGAAAGCACTGTGCCCTTTTAGGTGGTTGACTATCTCTCCGGTGGTTACGTCCCAGATGATGAGTGTGGCATCGCGACTGCCCGAGACCAGGTGAAGGCCATCGGGGCTAAAGTCAATTGATTTCACCTCTTGTTCATGGCCTTTGAGTCTTCTCAGTTCCTTGCCGGAGGGGAGATGCCACAGCACAATAGATTGGTCTTCACCCGCAGAGGCCAGGTATTGACCATCAGGGCTGTAGGAGATACTATTGATATTGCCAGCATGGCCGAGATTGGTCATGAGTTTTTTTTGGGCCACCAGTGGGGAGGCCAGCATAATGAACGATGCCAGCAAAATGATATGCCGAGTCATGGTTGGTAGTTTTGAGTCCTTTTTATAAAGTTAAGCCTTACACAATGGGTTTTCAAATTCACCCGGGCATTCTCAACTTATAAGACAATAGAATTGGGGAATCCACTAAGTCAATTGTCTTTCAATTTTGACTTTCGCCCAAATGCTTGCATTGGCTTTTTTTGCTAATTCCTGGATTTGCGCTGGTGTGGCCTTTGAATGGCGGGTAGATTCTTTGAGCTCTAGATAATCGAGAATATCTAGTAATTCAGACAAATCCGTATCGCTTGCCCTACGGCTCATCGCAATCATTTTTTATACAACATGCGAGAGATTTCTTCCGAGCTCTCACTTCTCGATACACCGCGCGCTATCGGGTTGCTAGTCGGCTTCCATTAACATATTAATTAAAGACAACCTATATTGCTGTACCGAATCATAAGTAATAAACCCTTTCGTCATTTGAACGAAATGATCTTCATATTTGAGATAATATGATTCTCGTTCTTCCAATCCTATTTTCTTTACTTGACATAAACTATCAACTTTACCGAATAACTTCAAATCAAGATCCATAGATTCGAATAGTTCATTTTCATGTATGTATCTACCAATATTTTTATATGCCAAAATATTTGTTAAGGTTTCAACCGAATAGTAACTATTAACAAACCACTCATTAGACGAAATAGGTTCTTCACCAGTCAATTCTAAAACCATTCCTGTGTTCATCATCCAAACATTTCCAAATGATAAATAACTAATCCCTCCTCCCTCAATCTTCCGCATAAGATACTCATCAGAAATATTGACCCATTCAAGTTTATATTCAGCTTGTTTTTTAATCACTCTCAAGCATCCAAAAAAAGAATCGCTCTGATAGATTAATGCTACAAATATTGAAGAACTGCATATTAAATAATCTTCAAATTCATCAAAAGAAGACATTCTATGAGATTTTTTATCAAATTCATAGCTTGGAATAGGAACTATTTCAACATCAATCAAATCAATTGAGTTAGTTCTTAGTGCATGCTCGATTTCCATTGACACTTTATCCAATTTACACCCTTCCAAACTCTTTTGACAAAAAGCATTAGAGGTAAATAAATTTAGAGTTACTATTAAAAAATAATTAATGATGCGAACCATTTATTAACACGGTTTTCAAATTCACCCGGGCATTCTCAACCTATAAGACAATAGAAATGGGAAATCCACTAAGAGAAAATAATATTAACCATGTAATTGAATCATTTCCAATGTCATCCTATTTTTGCGCCTTGATATTACCCCCTCATTTATGGTCTCAATTTTTAAGAAAAATGACACTACTTATTACTTGGTAGGGTCGAAAACCACTTTTTCCCAATCTGACGTTGATAAGCTTGTGTGGCTTTTTGGCAACGCTGAGCCTCTGAGTGAAACTTCCCTGGAAGGATCGTTCATCGGGCCCCGCAAGGAAATGATCACCCCCTGGAGCACCAATGCCGTGGAAATCACCCAAAACATGGGCATTGAAGGTATCGAAAGAATTGAGGAGTTTCACACCGACAGCATGTTTGATCCGATGCTCAAT
This sequence comes from Reichenbachiella sp., assembly GCA_965222305.1. Lineage (GTDB taxonomy): Bacteria > Bacteroidota > Bacteroidia > Cytophagales > Cyclobacteriaceae > Reichenbachiella. Next base: position 2,294,800 of record OZ244943.1, on the reverse strand, counting down.
CAGAAGTACGATCGACTGGATGAGACCATTTACATCATCGACAAGCAACCCGACCCGATTCTGGAAATTGAAGACATAGCCGCTTTCAATGAGCAGGAAGGCCTGGCTTTAAGTGCTGAAGAAATTGAATACCTGGATTCTGTTGCTAAGGATTTGGGGAGGCCGCTGACCGATAGTGAGGTATTTGGCTTTTCTCAGGTTAACTCCGAGCACTGCCGCCACAAGATTTTCAATGGACAGTTCATCATTGATGGGGAGGAAAAACCAGTTTCTCTGTTCAAAATGATCCGCAAAACCTCTGAGGAGAATCCGGGGAAAATTGTTTCGGCTTATAAGGACAATGTCGCCTTTGTAGAGGGGCCTCAAATCCAACAATGGGCACCCAAGTCACAAAACAAACCCGACTGGTACGAAACCAAAGACGTCAACTCCGTCCTTTCACTCAAAGCGGAAACCCACAATTTCCCAACCACAGTAGAGCCGTTCAATGGTGCTGCTACTGGATCAGGTGGAGAGATCAGGGACAGAATGGCGGGCGGACAAGGCAGTATTCCTTTGGCAGGCACGGCTGTGTACATGACCTCCTACCCAAGACTCAAAGGAGGTCGATCATGGGAAAAAAACATTCAGGAGCGACCCTGGCTCTACCAGACGCCCTTAGACATCCTGATCAAGGCTTCCAACGGTGCCAGTGATTTTGGAAACAAGTTTGGTCAGCCATTGATCTGTGGAAGTCTCTTGACCTTCGAGCATGACGAAAATGATGAGTCCCTGGGATTCGACAAAGTAATCATGATGGCCGGTGGTGTCGGTTTTGGTAGAAAAGAGCAAGCCTTAAAACTGTCTGTACCCGAAGGGGATAAAATTGTGGTGATGGGTGGCGACAACTACCGAATTGGCATGGGGGGTGGTGCTGTGTCCTCCGTGACCACCGGAGAGTTTGCCAATGCCATCGAACTCAACGCCGTTCAGCGATCCAATCCTGAAATGCAAAAGAGGGTGGCCAATGCCCTTCGAGCCATGGCAGAATCAGATGATAACCCAATTCATTCGGTACACGACCATGGAGCCGGAGGACACTTAAACTGCCTGAGTGAATTGATTGAGGACACGGGTGGACATATCGACATCAATGCACTACCTGTAGGCGACCCTACTCTTTCTGATAAAGAAATCGTAGGTAATGAGTCCCAGGAGCGAATGGGTCTGGCCTTGCCGGAATCAGCCATAGAAAACCTCAAGGAAATCTCAGAGCGTGAGCGCGCCCCAATTTTTGTGGTAGGGGAGGCCTCCGGCGATATGAAATTCACGCTATCACGAAATGGAAGTGCAAAGGCAGCTATAGACTGGAACCTGTCGCACATGTTTGGGTCGAGCCCAAAGACGATCCTGAATGATTCGACACTCAATAAAAAGTACCAAACGGTAACCGCCAGCGACGAGTCATTCGTAGAAGATTTAAAGGAATTGCTTCAATTGGAAGCTGTGGCCTGCAAAGACTGGCTCACCAACAAGGTGGACCGTTGCGTCACAGGACGGGTCGCAAAACAACAAACATGTGGTGAAATCCAGTTGCCATTAAACAATGTAGGGGTAATGGCACTGGATTTCAAAACCAACAAAGGAGTCGCCACCTCTATCGGTCATGCACCGGTCGCCAGCATCGCTGACCCGGTCAAAGGGTCGCAACTCGCCATCACAAAGGCACTTACGAACTTGATTTGGGCACCATTGACCCATGGACTAGAGGGCGTGTCGCTTAGCGCCAACTGGATGTGGCCTACCAAAACTGCCGGTGAAAACAGCCGGTTGTATGCTGCAGTTCAGGCAGTGAGCGAATATTCCATTGCCCTGGGCATTAACGTGCCGACAGGAAAGGACTCGCTTTCCATGACTCAAAAGTATCCTGACGGCCAGACTGTGGATTCTCCGGGTACAGTGATCATTTCTTCGGTGGGAGAGGTTTCTGACATCAACCACATAATTACTCCTGACATCAAGAAAAAAGAGGGAACGGAGCTTGTTTATATTCCACTGTCAGAGGGCTATTCCCTAGATGGTAGTAGCTACGGCCAATCTAAGAATCTGATTGGCAGCAATCCGGTTTCTTCACCGGAAGCCGATTATTTCAAAAAGGTATTTGTATCGATCCAAAGTCTTATCAAAGACGGTAAAGTTCTTGCAGGACATGACGTGTCTTCGGGTGGCCTTATCACCACTTTGTTGGAAATGCACTTTCCAACGACACAGTCAGGCGCTGCCATTGATCTGAGCGGATTGGGTACTGTTGCTGAGATGGCGTTCAGTGAGGCTCCTGGATTGGTGATCCAGGCTGAAAGCACTGTAGTTTCCGAATTGAACAATTCAGGAGTAAAAGCCGCTGCGATCGGGACAGTGAATTTTGAAAGAGCCTTTTCGATCAATAATTTCCAATTGGATATAAATGGGCTGAGAGATATATGGGTATCCACTTCACATTTGCTGGACTTGAATCAAACCCAGGAGGAAGTATCCAAGGCCCGATTTGAAAACTATAAGAATATACCGCTCAACTTCCAATTCCCTGAAAATTGGACTGGGCTATTGAAACACTTGAAAGTTGACTTGGACCGCAAGACCGAATCTGGTGTGAGGGCGGCAATCATTCGTGAAAAGGGCAGCAATAGTGAACGTGAGATGGCCTACTGTCTGTACATGGCAGGATTTGATGTCAAGGACGTACACATGACCGACCTGATCTCAGGGCGAGAGGATTTGACAGGAGTCAACATGATCGTCTTTGTAGGTGGCTTCTCTAACTCTGATGTCTTGGACTCAGCCAAAGGCTGGGCCGGTGCCTTCAAATACAACGAAAGGGCTAATAAAGCCCTCAAGGATTTTTATACAAGACCTGACACGCTTAGCCTCGGAATATGCAATGGCTGTCAATTGATGATGGAGCTCGATCTGGTATTTCCTGAAATGGAAAACCACCCTAAAATGCACCACAATGCGTCGGGCAAGTTCGAGTCCAACTTTGTCAATGTCACCATCCATGAGAATAACTCGGTGATGCTTGGAAACCTGGAAGGAAGTAGACTAGGTGTATGGGTAGCCCATGGAGAAGGTCGTTTTGAACTGCCTAAGGCAGAAGAAACTTACAATCCATGTCTAAAATACAGCTACGACCAATACCCTGCCAACCCTAATGGCTCGGATCACGCCATTGCGGGTGTTGTGTCGGGAGATGGTCGCCATTTGGCCATGATGCCTCACCCGGAACGGTCGATGTTCCCGTGGAACTGGGCGCACTATCCGGGATTGGAAAATAGCCTCGACAAGGACGAAGTTTCGCCATGGATTCTGGCATTTCAGAATGCAAGACAATGGGTGGAAGAAAAGATCAAATAAGTTCTGACGAATTTTAGATTTATGTTTGTTTTACAAAAACTAAATTCTACTTTTGTACCCCCAAATTGAGGGTGGAAATAATTGTCCGATGGTGTAACTGGCAACACGTCTGGTTTTGGTCCAGAAGAGTCTAGGTTCGAGCCCTAGTCGGACAACTCAGAAATCCCGATCCCGAGACAATCGGGATCGGGATTTTTTAATTAATAAGCGTCTATGTCAACAGTCAAGATTTTTGCCGGAACAGGTTCGCTAGAGTTAGCTCAGAAAATTGCAAAATTTTATGGAAACCCCCTTGGGAAGTCCACGAGCCGAAAATTTAGCGATGGCGAAATCCACTATACGTTTGACGAGACGGTACGAGGATGTGATGTATTCCTGATTCAGTCAACTAACGGCTCTGACAACATCGTAGAGCTGATGCTCATGATAGATGCAGCCAAAAGAGCCAGCGCTGCGGAGGTCAACGTAGTGATTCCATACTACGGATATGCTCGTCAGGATCGCAAAGACAAACCAAGGGTTCCCATAGCGGCCAAGATGATGGCTAACATCATTCAGGCAGCCGGAGCGACCCGACTGATTACATGTGATCTTCATGCGGATCAGATTCAGGGTTTTATGGACTTTCCTGTGGATCATTTGACAGGGCCTTCTCTTTTTGTCCCTTACATCGAAAAACTAAACCTGAAGGACTACATATTCGCTGCGCCGGACGTAGGAGGTACTAAGCGAGTACGGGAATTCGCCAAGTTCTTTGCTGCTGAGATGGTGGTTTGTGATAAGCATAGGAAAAGAGCTAATGAAGTAGCTTCTATGCAGGTGATTGGTGATGTAGAAGGGAAAAACGTAATCCTGGTTGACGACATGATCGATACGGGAGGGACTCTTTCTAAAGCCGCTAACCTAATCATGGAAAAAGGTGCTAAGTCAGTAAGAGCCTTCTGTACTCATCCTTTGTTATCCGGCAATGCATACGAAAACATTGAAAATTCAGCATTGACTGAATTGGTGGTTTCTGATAGCATTCCGCTAAAGAAGACCTCTAAGAAAATAAAAGTGGCAAGCCTCGCTGAGTTGTTTGCCAAGGTGATCAGGAAAATCCATGATCACGAATCGATAAGTTCATTATTTGTTATTTAATATAAATTTTTAGTTATGAAAACTATTGAGATTATAGGGTATAAAAGAGCAAATCTCGGTAAGTCTGAATCCAAGAAACTGAGAGACGAAGGCATGGTGCCTTGCGTCGTTTATGGTGGTGAGGAGCAGATTCACTTTTATGCTCCTGCTATTCTATTCAGAGAGCTGGTTTACACAGCTGAAGCACACTTCGTAAAGCTTAATGTGGAAGGAACAGAGATCGATGCGATTTTGCAAGACATCCAGTTCCATCCGGTTAGCGAGATGATCCTGCACGTAGATTTCTTGCAGTGGGCTGCGGGTACTCCGATCAAAATGCACATTCCTGTTCACTTGACTGGACGATCTCCAGGAGTAGTAGGTGGAGGTACTTTGATCTTGAAAAGAAGAAACCTATTGGTGAAATCTTTGCCAAAGCACATGCCGGAACACATCGATGTGAGCATCGAGACTTTGGACTTTGGTAAGGCCGTGAAAGTGAAGGATGTAGCTACTGAGGACTTTGAAATCCTGGATGCACCGCAAGCTTCAATCGCTGTGGTAGAAATTCCTAGAGCACTTAGAGGTAAAACCAGTACTGAAGAGGGTGAAGAAGAAGCTGAAGGAGCTGAAGAAGCAACTGAAGAATCAACTGAGGCTGCTGCAGAATAAAATTATTTTAGATTGTAATGAAATCCTGTTTGCTCCAATGATGAGCAGGCAGGATTTTTTTTTGAGTTTTCATAATCACTAATTTCACGGTGAAACCGTCGTGATTAAATTAAGTACATGAAATACCTTATTGTCGGACTGGGAAACATTGGCGCTGAATATGAGCTCACGCGTCACAACATTGGCTTTCTGATCCTGGATCAGCTGGCGGAGCAGCAAAAGGTTTCTTTTGAACATCTCAAACTGGCCAATAAGTGTGAGTTCAAATACAAAGGTAGATCGATCCATCTGATCAAGCCGACGACTTATATGAATAACAGTGGTAAGGCGCTCAACTATTGGATGCAGGATCTTAAAGTGGCCCCTGAGAACATCCTGGTCATCACTGATGATGTAGCCCTGCCTCATGGTAAACTCCGAATGCGTATAAAAGGCAGCAGTGCCGGTCATAACGGCTTAAAGGATATTGAGAAACATCTGGGTCATAACCAATACTCCAGACTTAAGTTTGGAATCGGTAACGACTATCGTAAGGGCCACCAGGTAGATTACGTCCTGAGCAACTTTTCAAAAATGCAGCTCGACGATTTGATCCATCCCATTACCAAGGCCTGCGATATGGTGCTCTCCTTTTGTGCAATAGGCCCACAGCGCACAATGAACCAATTCAACGAGTAATAGTTCGAGCGATCGAAAATAAAATTTGACTTAATCAAATAATAGTCATAGTTTCAGAGCGCTAACTAATTTTTACTCAAACTAAATACACTATGGAAATCTTGAAAAAGTTTAGCTATGTACTGACTGCATGTGTCTTTTTGTTGGCTACTGCGTGCTCATCCGGAACGGGGAGCTCCAGTGCTACTGAAGAACCTGTCGAAGAACCTGCAATGGAGGCTGCGGATGCGGACTCTACAATGGTAGAAATGGACTCTACTGCTATGGAGGCTGACAGTGTAATGACAGATGTAGACTCAGTGTCTGCAGAATAAGTACCTATCAAGACAAGTTTGAAAGGAGCCTTCGGGCTCTTTTTTTGTCCCTAACCAGTAATAATCTAAAATTATGTTTGGAAAACTCGCAGTTTGAGTGCAATAAGTGGCGAGGGTTTTGTAATTTTGCACTCTTTATTTTTCGTATCGAGCATACAGATTTTTTCGACTATTGCATATACTCTTCCTACATAAAATCGAAAGACATCTTCTGCTTTCTACAGCGATTTTCAATTTTATTATCAGCGAATGAAATTATCAAAATTTAAATTTGATCTACCCCCTGGTTTGCTTGCGATGTACCCGACAGAAAACCGGGACGAATCCCGACTTATGGTCGTTCATAGGGAAACCGGTAAGATCGAGCACAAAATATTCAAGGACATCATTGAGTATTTTGATGAAGGGGACAAGGTAATTGTCAACGATACGAAAGTTTTTCCGGCGCGCCTTTACGGAAACAAAGAAAAAACGGGTGCTAAGATAGAGGTGTTCCTTTTGAGGGAACTCAACAAGGAGCTTAATCTGTGGGATGTACTGGTAGATCCGGCACGAAAGATCAGGGTAGGCAACAAACTTTACTTTGGTGAAGGAGAATTGGTCGCTGAAGTGATCGACAATACTACCTCCAGGGGGCGTACGATTCGATTCCTGTTCGATGGTACCAACGAAGAATTTTACAAGGCCATTGACGAGCTTGGTGAAACACCCCTGCCAAGAGAAATCGCCAGAAAGGCCGAGGAAGAAGACAGGGAAAGGTTTCAGACCATCTACGCAGATAAGGTAGGTGCAGTGGCTGCCCCTACGGCTGGTATTCACTTTACCCGACAGGTACTCAAGAGAATGGAGCTACAGGGCGTGGATGTAAAAGCCATTACACTTCATTTGGGACTGGGTACTTTCCGCCCGGTAGACGTGGAGGATCTGACCAAGCACAAGATGGATTCTGAAAACTACATCGTACCGGAGGATACCGCCGATGCAGTGAATGAAGCACTCGATCAAAAGAAAAATGTATGTGCGATCGGCACCACCGTTCTTCGTACTTTGGAATCTTCGGTGTCCGCACTGGACAGGCTTAAAGCCAATGAAGGCTGGACGGATAAGTTTATTTTTCCTCCATATGAGACGAAAATTGTAAAGTCTTTGGTGACGAACTTCCATCTGCCAGAGTCCACCTTGCTGATGAATACTGCAGCCTTTGGTGGATACGATTTGATCATGGATGCATATCAGACGGCGATTAAGGAAAAGTATCGTTTCTTTAGCTATGGTGATGCGATGCTGATCCTATAAGAGATCAAAAGGAAATCTTTCAAACTCCGTTTCGATGAATATTGGGACGGAGTTTTTTATTTTGGGGCATATGTCGACTAAAAAATACGCAGTGATCGTTGCCGGTGGATCCGGATCACGCATGGGTGCCAACCAGCCAAAGCAATTTCTGCTTCTGGAGGATCTGCCCATTTTGATGCACACAATTCTGGCCTTCAATGGATATGAGGAGGGACTGGATATTATCCTCGTTTTGCCTTCTGATCATTTTTCTACCTGGAAGGATCTCTGTCAAACACACAGCTTCGATATACCGCACAAAGTAGTGGCGGGGGGTGAGAGCCGTTTTGCGTCATGCAGAAACGGACTTGACGCCATATCAGGAGACGGTCTGGTGGCGATCCATGACGGAGCCCGCCCACTTGTCACAGCAGAAGTTATTGATGCGTCCTATCAGGCTGCTGCCCAATATGGAAATGGAATTGTGGCTGTATCGCTCAAAGACACCCTGAGAAAGGTGACCCATGAAGTCAATGCCACGGTCAATCGCGAGCATTACTTTGCGATCCAGACGCCTCAGACCTTTCAGGTCGACTTGATTAAGAAAGCATTTGATCAGGCGGACCCAAACAAGGTATATACCGACGATGCCAGTGTCTTGGAGGATTTGGGTGAGGAAATACATCTGGCCCAAGGCTCGTATGAAAACATCAAGGTAACTACTCCGGAGGACCTGGTGATTGCCTCTGCAATTCTGAAATCGAGACAATAAAAAAACCCTGAACTCCATGGAGCACAGGGCCTTTATATTCAGAGAAGACAGCGTCAATACTCGTCTTCGTTGAAAAAGAAGTCTTCCTTGGTTGGGTAATCCGGCCAGATTTCCTCAATCGTTTCAAATGGGTGACCATCGTCTTCGAGTTCTTGCAAATTCTCTACAACCTCGAGTGGTGCCCCCGATCGGATCGAGTAATCAATCAATTCATCTTTAGAAGCTGGCCAGGGTGCGTCCTCTAAATACGACGCTAATTCTAATGTCCAGTACATATTAAATGACCCTTTTTAGTGGTTTAAAAAATAATCGTGCAAAAATAAATTTTTGTACGAGATAACAAACAAAACCGAAAACAATATGTTTCAATTTTTAGTTGTCGGAATATACGTTTGTCATTTATTTTTTACAAGACTATTCGACCAATTTCCGAAAAAAATCCATCGACTGACTAGCCTTTAAGCGAATTGAGTTTCACCCGGTACTTTTCCATGATTTCTTTCTTGAGAGCAACCTTACTTTTTTGGGTGGCTAGTTTAGATTCCAGCATATCTACGAAGGAGCCCTTATTGATATGCATCTTGTCCATATTTTCGGTAAAGGACTTGAGCTCGTCTTCATCCCTTCGAAGGAAGTTTCTTACCGTCTGCATCAACGACTTGATCTGATCCGGCTCGTTCTTCTTACCAAAAGCCCTATCCTTCTTTTGGGTCATTTGCAGTACAAACTGCTGCTCACGCACCATATCGGCCAGGGCGACAAAGCGATCCTGGTACTCTGAGAATTTCTTTTTGGTCAGGGTGCCGGCGTTTTTCCAGTCCTTGCGCAATGCGTCCAGCTCCTTTTGGGTATTACCGGCCCACTGCTCTGAGAGTTCGGTGAGGCGGCTAAGGATGGACTCTCTCTTTTCTATGACCTCCTGCTCGTTTTGCCCTTTCTGCTTTTTTCGTTCAGACTGAAATGTCCTGAACTGATCAAAGTATTCCTGGCATACCTTCCAGTATACCTCATTCAGCTTTTTGAAATCCTCCTCTGGGATACGACCGGTTTCTTTCCATTCCTGCTGCAGGGCCTTGACCTTGTCGATGGTCTTGCCAAACTCCTTACGCTTGGTGAAGCCCGAGATTTCGTCAATGATCCGCTGATAGTCTTCCGTACGCGCGGTTTTCAGTAGGTTTTTGGCCTCCAGGTGGGATTTCCTCTTCTCAAAAAACTGATTGAGGTTTTCCTCATATTTCTGATTGAGTTCTTCGGCTACCTCAGGGTCTGGGCTACCTGTCTTGAGCCATCGCTGTTTGAGGCTTTTGATTTGCTCAAAGGCCTCTTCGATATCTACGTTGCCAAGGATCGCTTCAAGCTCTAGCAGTAGGGCTCTTTTGATATCGGTATTCTTCTGTCGGTTTTTTTGGACATAGTCCTCAAGTAGCGATTCGTATCGTCCGATCCTTTCCAGCAGAGACTGATAGTCACCCAAGCCCTGATGTGTGGCAATGCTTTCTTTTAGGTTTTGCAGCCCTGATAGGAAGGAGGCTTTGTTGCTGGAGCTGTCGATTTTTTCTTCGATGGACTTCAGTTTGGCTTCCAGCCTTGCAAAGGCTGTGACAAATGAGCCCACGAGCTCCTCGGATTTTTCTTCCTGATACTCTGCCAATTCTATTGCGGGAAAATTACCGAACGCGGCGCGGTGGAGCTTCCCATTTTCTACCAGCCCAAAAGGTATTTCCAAAACGATGTAATGCTTGTGGTTTATTAAATAAGGAGCAAAAATAAAACGGCACCTACTTTCACGGCCATAAAGACCGCATTTTTTCACCATATTTGCCGAAAAATCCACAACGTATGAGTGACGAGAAAGTAA